>NZ_NHSK01000208.1 GCF_016653355.1 Rhodoplanes elegans
TCGGCGACGGCCATGTCCTGGTCGTCACCGAGTTCGGACCCGACAGCGACCTCGCCGCCGGCGGCGCCGTCGCGGCGAAACTCGCCGACCTGGTCGGCCCGGCGACCGCCCATCTCGGCGGCTTGGTCTGCACCGGCGGCGACACGGTCTGCGCCCTGCTCGGCCGCATCGGCGTGACCGGCATCCGCCTCGTCGACGAGGTCGAGCCCGGGGTGCCGCTCGGCGTCACGGTCGGTGCGCTGGCGCTGCCGATCGCCACCAAGGCCGGCGGCTTCGGCACCGACGCCACCCTGCTCCACTGCCTCGACCGCCTCACCTCCTTCGTTTCCGAGAAAGCCTGACCGATGCCCGGACCCGTCATTGCCGTCACCATGGGCGACCCCTCCGGGATCGGTCCGGAGATCGTCGTCAAGGCGCTGGCCCACGCCGACGTCTACGCGATGTGCCGGCCCGTGGTGATCGGCGACGCCGTCCGGCTCGCCGAGGCGGCCGAGATCGTCGGCCAGTCGCCGACCATCCACGTGATCGACAAGCCGGCCGACGCGGTCGGCAAGGTCGGCACGATCGACTGCATCGACCTGAAGGCGGTGCCGCCCGGCCATCCGTTCGGCCAGATGCTCGCCGCCTCGGGCGAGGCCGCCTATCGCTACATCGCCAAGGCGGCCGAGCTGTGCCGGACCGGCGAGACCGACGCGATCTGCACGGCGCCGCTCAATAAGGAGGCCCTGCACGCCGCCGGCCACAAGTTCCCGGGCCATACCGAGCTGCTCGCCCATCTCACCGGCACGCCGGAGGTGTCGATGATGCTGGTCGGCCCGAAGCTGCGGGTGATCCACGTCACCACGCATCTCGGCCTCGTCGACGCGGTGGCGAAGATCGAGCCCGGCCTGGTCGAGCGGGTGATCGCCCGCGGCCGCGCCACGCTGGTCGCCGCCGGCATGGCGAATCCGCGAATCGGCGTCTGCGCCATCAACCCGCATGCCGGCGAGAACGGCCTGTTCGGTCACGGCGAGGAGGAGGCGAAGGTCATCCCGGCGATCGAGGCCTGCCGGGCGCGCGGCTGGGCGGTCGAGGGCCCGCTGCCCGGCGACACGCTGTTCTTCCGCGCCTATCGGGGCGATTTCGACCTCGTCGTCGCCATGTATCACGACCAGGGCCACATCCCGATCAAGGTGATGGGGCTCGAAGCGGGCGTGAACATCACGGTCGGCTTGCCTGTGATCCGCACTTCGGTGGATCATGGTACCGCGTTCGACATCGCCGGCCGCGGCATCGCGGACGAGGGCAGCATGATCGAGGCGCTGCGGCAGGCGGCCGAGCTGGCGGTCCGTCGCTGATATTCGGGTTCGGCCATGCATGTCACGCCCGGCCCGATGTGCATTTGTGGATGTCGCTTTCGCGGCCCGTCGGGATTTTAATGCCGCGGGTGGGCTGTTGGTCCGAACACGGACGACGTGCCCTCCGTGGCCGGAATGCAGGGACGGACTCAGCGCCCCCGAGTTTTCGGACACGTCGGAGAGACAGTTCAAAGGTGTCATGCGGCGACGACGCGAACGCGAGCAGCAGATCCTCGACCTGATCCGGTCCGGCGAGGAGAATGTCGAGGAGCTGGCGCGCCGCCTCGACGTGTCGCTGTCGACCATCCGGCGCGACCTGCAGCGCCTGTCCGACACCGGCGCCGTCACCCGCACCTACGGCGGCGCCATTCTCTCGCGTGCGGCGCCCGAAGCGACGCTGTCGAGCCGCGAGCACATCAACCTTCAGGCCAAGCAGGCGATCGCCGACGCGGCCGCCGCGCTCGTCCAGGACGGCGAGCGCGTGCTGCTCGACGTCGGCTCCACGGTCGAGGCGCTCGGGCTGCGGCTGAAGGAGCGTACCCTCTCGATCGTCACCAACAATCTCGCGCTGGTGCCGGTGTTCTCCCAGTCGGAGACCATCACGCTGACCGTGCTTGGCGGCACCGTGCGGTCGATCAGCATGGGGACGTTCGGGCCGCTCGCCGAGCTCGCGGTGCGCCGGCTCACCGCCGACAAGCTGTTTCTCGGCGCCGACGGCGTGGTGGCGGGCCGCGGCCTGTGCGAGGCGACGCAGGAGCAGGTCGCCCTCAAGGAGGCGATGGTCAATCAGGCGGGCGCCGTGTTCCTGCTCGCCGACTCCTCCAAGCTCGGCAACGCTCACCAGCCCGCCTGGCTGCCGCTGATGCGGCCGTGGACGCTGGTCACCGACGCGGGGGCGACCGAGGCGCAGCTGGCGCCGTTCCGCGCCCTGCCCGGCGTCACGGTGGTGATCGCGCCGGCCGAGCCGAGCCCCCGTCCCGCCGCCGAAGACCTCGAAGACGCGCTCGACTGAGAGCAGAGGGCCCACCATTGACCCGTCATCCTGAGGTGCTCGCGTAGCGAGCCTCGAAGGATGCGGCCACGGCGCTCGGGCCGTCGCCCTTCGAGGCTCGGGCTTCGCCCGAGCACCTCAGGGTGACGGGCGAAGGTTCTTCCGCCGCCCCGCTCAATGCGGCCGCTGCGGCTCGATCAGCCGACGGCGGCGCCGCTTGCGCATCGCGACGATGTTGAACGCCTCGACGGCGCCCGCGAAGGCCATGGCGAAGTAGATGTAGCCGCGCGGGATGTGCACCTCGAAGCCATCGGCGACGAGCGCGACGCCGATCAGCACCAGGAAGGCGAGCGCCAGCATCTTGGTGGTCGGATGCGCGGCGACGAAGCGCGCCACCGGGCCGGACGCGACGAACATCACGCCGACCGCGATCAGCACGGCCGCGACCATGATGCGGATGTCCTGCGCCATGCCGATGGCCGTGACGATCGAGTCGATCGAGAAGACGAGATCGATGACGATGATCTGCAGGATGACCATCCCGAACGCCGCCTTGATCACCGGGCCGGCGCCGGCCTCCTCCTCCTCGGCCGCCTCGATCTCGGCGTGCATCTCGTGCGTCGCCTTGGCGATCAGGAACAGGCCGCCGGCGATCAGGATGATGTCGTGCCAGGAGAACGACCGGCCCATCGCCGAGAACAGCGGCGCCGAAAGGCTCATCAGCCACGTCAGCGTGAACAGCAGGAGAATCCGGAAGACGAGCGCCAGCGCCAGGCCGAGCTTGCGCGCCTTGTCGGCGATCTTGGGGTCGAGACGCGAGACCAGGATCGAGATGAAGACGACGTTGTCGATGCCGAGGACGATCTCGAGCGCGCTCAGGGTGACGAGGGCGGCCCAGGCGTGCGGGTCGGTCAGGAGGTCGAGCATGGTCGGCGCGGCTCTCTCGAATCGGCCGGCGGCGCGTGCCGACCGGCGGCGGGGGTGTGCGGCAGATGTGCAGGTACTCGGGTTTATCCGGGGAGGTCCGGCCGGACGCAAGGGTTCCAGCCCGCGGCGTCAAGCCGCGTCACCCTGCCGCAGTCGTCTCGTTCGGTCTGGCTAGCCCGCTCGGGCGAGAGGCCAGTGGACGACCACGGCGTCGCCGATCATCCACGCGCCGACGGCGAGGAACACGACGCCGATCGCCTTGGAGAAGCGGGTCGTGACGGCGATCTTCTCGGCTCCCATCACGAGGCCGAGCAGCGCCATCCACACCACGTTCATCACCCCGACCGCGAACATCACCAGCATCATGGCCCAGCAGCAGCCGAGGCAGAACAGCCCCTGCCGGACGCCGAGCCGGAACACGGCCGCCGTGGCGCTCGACCAGCGCAGCAGGAAGAACGGAAACGGCCGCTGGCAGCGCGTCACGCAGGCGAATTTCAGCGGCGAGAACTGGTAGACGCCGGCGCCGATGAAGACCGCGCCGGAGAACAGCGGGCTCGCCGAGGCCATGGCGGGATCGAGCAGCGCGGCGCGCGTGAGCGCCGCCTGGAGGGCGGCGGCGACCAGCGCGAAGGCGAGCCACACCCCGGCATAGCCGGCGATCAGCGCCACGGGCGAGGCGACCGCCTCGCCGCGCCGCTCGGCGGTCGCGGCGATCTCGGCATAGGCGAGGATCATCGGGCCGGCGGTCGGCAGCATCATGGCGAGCGCCATGGCGGCCCACATGCCGGCGAGCGTCGCGATCCCGGCCACCCCGAAGCCAGCCTGATGGCCGAACCTCGGGCTGCAGATCGCGTCCGCCAGCGCTTTGGCGAAGCCGTCGAGCGGCACGCCGCCCGTCACCAGATCGAACAGGCCCATGCCGGGGCCCATCGCGGCGGCCGAGCCGGCCATGCCGCCGCCGGGCGTGCCGGCGCTCGCCATGCCGGCGACCATCAGCCCGAGATAGACCCAGCCGAGCCCGGCCAGCACGACCAGGCAGGCGAGCGCGACGACGATCGGCCGGGCCAAGAGCGGCACGCCGGACGGCCGGCCGCTCGGCGGGTCGGCGAGACGGGAGGGATCGGCCGTGTCGGTCATGCTCGGGCTCGTTCGGCCGGCGATCGGCGCGCGCCGACCCGCCGGCGACTGCGGGGGGTCGCCACATATCGTCCATAGCGCATCCGTGCGGCGGGCGCATGCGGACGGCTGCGGACTCCTGCACCCCGCCGCGTGCGGGCGTGGCGTCAGGGAACGAGGGCCGAAAATGCGCGGGCGGCGAGGCTCTGATACCGCTCGCGGTGGCGCAGCAGGTGGAAGTTCCGCACCGGCAGGGCGAACGGCGCCTGCACGAGCTGGCCGGACCGCAATCCCGGCGCCGCGACCAGCGCCGAGATCACCGTGACGCCGCCGCCGGCCTCGACGGCCGCCCGCACGGCTTCATTGGAGGGCAGCTCCAGCACGACCCGCAGCCGCCCCGGGTCCTCGCCGGCCGCCCGCAGCGCGTCCTCGAACTCCGAGCGGGTGCCGGAGCCGGGCTCGCGCAGCACGAAGTCGGCGTCGCGCAGCGCCGCCGGTGCGATTGTCGCGCGCTCGGCGAGCGGATGGCCGGGTGGCACGACGAGGATCAGCCGGTCGCCCGGAAAGGCCCGCTCGGCGAGCGCCGGCAGGTCGACGGCGCCCTCGACCAGGCCGAGATCGGCCTCGCCGTCGGCCACGGCCTTCGCGACCTGCGCCGTGTTGCCGACGATCAGCCGCACGGCGATTTGCGGATGCGCACGGCGGAACGCCACCAGCCGCTCCGGCAGCCAGTAGCCGGCGATCGTCTGGCTCGCCGCGACCGTGAGGCTGCCGCGCGCGAGCCCCGACGTCTCGGCGAGCGCCAGCTCGGCGGCGGCGGCGCGCGCCAGCACGGCCTTGGCCTCCGGCAGGAAGGCGCGCCCGGCGTCGGTGAGCGCGATGCGGCGGCCGACCCGGTGGAACAGGACGGTCGCGTGGCGCGCCTCGAGCGCCGCGATGGCGGCGCTGACGGCCGACTGGACGAGGCCGAGCGCCTCGGCGGCCCGCGTCATGTGCTGGCGCTCGGCGACGGCGACGAAGATGCGGAGCTGCTCCAGCGTCACGGCCGCCTCCGCAGGAAAGCCGCCGCGCGATCGGGTGGCGCGTTCAGCCGAACAACTCGACCAAGCCGAGGCTGAACACCGCGATGAACAGCGTCGCGGCAGCGCCGAGCGCCAGCGGGCGAAGACCCTTGGCGGCGAGCTTCCGCACGTCGGTCTCGAGCCCCATGGCGGCGAGCGCGACGGTCAGCAGCACCGTGGTGGCGAGCACGATCCAGCTCCGCACCACGGGGTCGATCGCGATCACGCTGTTGAGGCCGCACAGGCCTAAGAAGCCGAACACGAACCACGGCACCGGCGGCCGCACCCGCGTCGTGCCTCCCTCCTCCGCGGCACCGCCGCTGCGCGCTATCCACAGGCCGAGCAGCAGCACCACGGGCGCCAGCATCATCACCCGCGACAGCTTGGCGATGGTGCCGACATGGCCGGCCTCGCCGCCCGCCTGGAACGCCGCCGCCAGCACCTGGGCGATCTCGTGGATCGAGGCGCCGGCCCACAGGCCGTAGGCGCGCGGCCCGAGATGCAGCACGTCGGGCAGCAGCGGGTACAGCACCATGGCGAGCGAGCCGAACAGCGTCACACAGGCGACCGCATAGGCGACGTCCTCGTCCGGGGCACGCGCCGCCGTGTTGGCGACCACCACGGCCGAGGCGCCGCAGATCGAGGTGCCGGCGGCGACCAGCCGGGCGAGCCCCGGCTCGACCCCGAGCCTCCGCCCGAGCCACAGCGTGAACAGGAAGGTCGCGCCGAGCGTCGCGGCCAGGATGGCGACGCTCGACCAGCCGAGCTCGACGATGTCGGCGGCGGTGAGCTGCAGCCCGAGCAGCACGATCGCGGCGCGCAGCACCGGGCGCATGGCGAAGCCGAGCCCCGGCTGCGCCGCGGCCGGCGTACCGAGCACGTTGCGGACCGCGATGCCGACGACGATCGCCAGGATCATCGGTGAGAGCACCGCGACACCTGGCACCTGCCGCAGCGCCAGCGCGGCCCCCGCGACTCCACCGGCCAGCGCGAGGCCCGGCCACAGCGCGCGGAGCGGGATCGTTCGGATCGAGGACTTTCGAGGCGGCGCCGGGCATGCGGTGTCCTGGGCGGCGGGAGCGAACTGGGTCACGGACGGCATCGAGCTCTCCTGGTGGTTCGCCACCCAGAGAAGCCCGATCGCGTTTATCGATCCAACGACTTATTATGCTCGTATCAATCTGTAAAATCGATTACCGGTGCCGCGACGCTGCCGCGGCTTCGCACCGGCCCGCCGGATCGACTAAGACGGGCTCGGTTCGCGGCGCGATCGCGGCCGGGTGCGAAAGGGCTTTGGGAATGACGGACGGCAGCGGCGCGATGACGAAGACCTCGGACGTCGTGGTGGTCGGCGGCGGACCGGCCGGGCTGATGGCGGCCGTGGCGATCGCCTCGACCGGGGCCGCCACCGTGCTGGTCGCCGGCAAGCCGGTCGTCCGCGACAACCGCACGACCGCGCTGCTCGCCGGCTCGGTCGATGCCCTGGTCGCGCTCGGCGTCTGGGAGGGCTGCCGCGAGCACGCCGCGCCGCTGCGGGCGATGCGGATCGTCGACGACACCGGCCGCCTGTGGCGCGCCCCCGAGGTGCGGTTCGACGCCCACGAGATCGGGCTCGACGCCTTCGGCTGGAACATCGCCAACCGCGACCTCGTCGCCGCCCTGGAGGCGCGCGCCGCCGCCTTTCCGAACCTGACCGTGATCCGCGACGACGCCAGCGCCGTGGCGATCGGCGACGACGCCGTGACCGTGACGGTCGCCGACGGCCGCACCGTCACGGCCCGCCTCGCGGTCGGGGCGGACGGGCGGAAGTCTCCGGTCCGCGACGCCGCCGGGATCGCGACCCGGGGCTGGCGCTATCCCCAGACGGCGCTCACCTTCAATCTCAGCGTGTCCCGCGATCACAAGGACATCTCGACCGAATTCCATTCGCCCGCGGGGCCGTTCACGCTCGTGCCGCTGCCTGGCCGGCGGGTCAGCGTGGTGTGCGTCGTCGCTCCCGCCGAGGCCGAGCGCCTTCAGGCACTCGATGCTGCTGCGCTCGACGCCGAGATGGAGCGGCGCTCGCACTCGATCCTCGGTACCGTGACGGTCGAGCCCGGCCGCGGCGCCTTCCCGCTCGCCGCCGAGACGGCGAACGCGCTCGGCGCGCACCGGGTCGTGCTGGTCGGCGAGGCCGGGCACGTGGTGCCGCCGATCGGCGCCCAGGGGCTCAATCTCGGGTTTCGCGATGCGGCCACGGTCGCCGAGCTGGTCGCCGACGCCCGCCGCGACGGCCGCGATCCCGGCGGCACCGAGGTCACGGCCGCGTACGACCGGCACCGGCGCGGCGACGTGACGAGCCGGACGCTCGCCGTCGACCTCCTCAACCGCAGCCTGCTGAGCGACCTGCTGCCTGTGCAGAGCGCCCGCGGCGCCGGCCTGTGGATGCTCTCCCGGCTCGGCCCGCTGCGCCGGCTCGTCATGCGCGAGGGCGTCGCCCCGGCGCTGGCCGAGCCGAAGCTCCTGCGGGGCGAGACGCTGGTCTAAGCAATCCCGTCAAGCCGTCATGGCCGGGCTCGTCCCGGCCATCCACGATCTTTCACCTGCATCGCCGTGAAGACGTGGATGCCCGCGACGAGCGCGGGCATGACGGCAGAGGATGCCGCCTCCGCGCTACCCCCAAAGATTCATCGGCAGCCGCTGGGTCTTGATCAGCCACAGCACCGCCGTGACGGTGACCACCGAGACGACGATGCCGACCATGATCAGGCTCGACGCCTCGGCCACCCAGGTGTCGTACTGGCGGGCCAGCACGAAGATCGACAGCGCGGTGGGCAGCGCGGCGAGCAGCACCGCGGTCGCCACCCAGGTCTCGCCGAACGGTCCGAGCAGCGACAGCAGCGCCAGCGCGACGATCGGGTGGACCAGCAGCTTCACCGCGATGGCGATCGGCATCTCGGCCGAGAGCCGGTCGACCGGGCGCATCGCCACCGTGACGCCGAGCGCGAACAGGGCGCAGGGCGCCGCGGCGTTCTGCAGGAACTGGAGGAGCCGGTCGAGCGCCACGGGCGGTCGAAATTCCAACGCCGCCGAGGCGACCCCGAGCACGCTCGCCACGATGAACGGATGCAGGGCGATCCGCCGCAGCACCAGAAGCAGCGTCGCGAACGCCCCCGCCCCGCCGCCGCGGGCGAGCGCCATCAGGAACGGGGCGAGCGAGAAGACGAGCAGCGTGTCGAAGCAGAACACCAGCGCGACCGGCGCCGCCGCCTCGGTGCCGAGCGCCGACACGGCGAGCCCCGGCCCCATGTAGCCGACGTTCCCGAACGAGCCAGCGAGCCCGATGAGGGTCGCCTCGGCTAGCCGCCCGCGCCGCAGCACCAAGGCGATGCCGAACGTGATCAGGAAGGCCACGAAGGTGGCGAGCGTCGTCGCCACGATGAACCAGACCTGGCCGAGCTCGCCGGCCGGGGTCTGCGAGAGGACGCGATAGAACAGCGACGGCAGCGCCACCCAGATGACGAAGAAGTCCATCCAGGCGAGGCCGGAATCCGGGATACGGGCAAACCGGCCGCAGGCCATGCCGAGGAAGATCAGGCCGAAGAACGGCAGCGCGAGATTGAGGACGTCGATCATGCGGCGGTCACGGTCGGGCGGCGGTGAACGGGTCGGCTCTCGGATCGGCGCGCGGCCGTCGTCCCGACGAAGGTCGCAGAATGCCGGTCGCGCCGCCCGGCTTGGCGGCGGCCGCTCGTTCCACTAGGCTCGTCGGGCGAGAACGCGATCCTACTTAGAGCATTTCCCGACGGCCAGCGCAGCGCCACGCCGCGCAGGCAGCCCATGCAGAACGTCGCGGCGTTTCCCGGTTCCGGTGTGCGCGCGCGCCGTCCCGAACGGTCCCGACAACGGCGGAACAGGGTCGATGAAGCTTCCACGCAACTTCTACAAGCCGCTCGCCATCGGCGCGCCCGCGCCCTGCCGCGAGCTCCCGGTCCGGCTCGAGCGGATGATCCACTTCGTGCCGCCCCACATCGAGAAGCTCCGCGCCAAGGTGCGCGAGCTGACCGGGCAGGTCGACGTCGTGCTCGGCAATCTCGAGGACGCGATTCCGGCCGACTGCAAGGAGGAGGCCCGCCGCGGCTTCATCGAGATGGCGCGGCAGACCGACTTCGGCGCGACCGGCCTGTGGGTGCGCATCAATGCGCTGAACTCGCCCTGGGTGCTCGACGACCTCTTGGAGATCGTCGAGGCGGTCGGCTACAAGCTCGACGTGGTGATGATCCCGAAGGTCGAGGGACCGTGGGACATCCACTATCTCGACCAGCTGCTGGCGCAGCTCGAGGCGCGCTACGGCCTGCGCAAGCCGATCTTCATTCATGCCATTCTGGAGACCCCGGAAGGCGTGAACAATGTCGAAGGGATCGCGACCGCCTCGCCCCGCATGCACGGCATGAGCCTCGGCCCGGCCGATCTCGCCGCCTCGCGCGCCATGAAGACGACCCGGGTCGGCGGCGGCCATCCCGAGTACAAGGTGCTGGCCGACGCGACGGCGGAGGGCGGCCCGCGCACCGCCTTCCAGCAGGATCTGTGGCACTACACGCTCGCCCGCATGGTCGACGCCTGCGCGGCGGCCGGCATCAAGGCGTTCTACGGCCCGTTCGGCGACTTCTCCGACCCGGAGGCCTGCGAAGCCCAGTTCCGCAACGCCTTCCTGCTCGGCTGCGCCGGCGCCTGGTCGCTGCATCCGAGCCAGATCGACATTGCCAAGCGGGTGTTTTCGCCCGATCCGGCCGAGGTGAAACTCGCCAACAAGATCCTGGAAGCCATGCCGGACGGCACCGGGGCCGTGATGATCGACGGCAAGATGCAGGACGACGCGACCTGGAAGCAGGCCAAGGTGGTGCACGACCTCGCCCGCCTGGTCGCGGCGAAGGACCCCGAGATGGCCGCCCGCTACGGGCTCTGAGGGCGCGTTTCGGGACTGCGCGCGCTGGCCGGCGACCCCGTCGGCCGGCGTCCGGTCGTCCGATCCGGACCGCCAGGACGAAGTCCAGGGCTGCAACCCCGGCAGAGCCGAGACCCTGTTCCGCGGCTCGTCAATGCGCTATTTTCCGGACCATGAGGAAGACGCGCGTCGGCAAGTACACGATCGGCCAGGTCGTACGGCACCGGATTTATCCGTTCCGGGGCGTGATCTTCGACGTCGACCCGGTCTTCGCCAACACCGAGGAGTGGTACGAGGCGATTCCCGAGGAGGTCCGGCCCAGCAAGGACCAGCCGTTCTACCACCTGTTCGCCGAGAACGCCGAGACCGAGTACATCGCCTATGTGTCGGAGCAGAACCTGCTGCCCGACGACTCGGGCGAGCCGATCCGCCACCCGCAGGTCTCAGAAGTGTTCGAGCGCGGCGAGGACGGCTCCTACCGCCGTCGCTTCGAAGTGCTGAACTGATCAGCGAACCGATCCCGCGCCGCGATCATCGCTCCTCATCCTGAGGCGCTCGGGCGTAGCCCGAGCCTCGAAGGATGTGGCCGAGGCGCTGCGATCCGGGTGGCCACATGGTTCGAGACGGCCGCTTCGCGGCCTCCTCACCATGAGGGCGGAAGTCGAGCTCGGATTGCCGACTCGACAAAAAAGCGCGCCGTTCGGCGCGCTTTTTCGTGTTTGTTGAAGCGTAATCTCAGCGGCCGGGCTGGGCTCCGGCGGCCGGGGCGCCGCCCTGCCCTTCGAGCTTCTTGCGCGCCTCCTCGGCCCGCTTCTGGAGCTCCTCCTGGAGCTTCTTCTGCTGCTCCTCGAACACCTTCGGGTCGGTGGGCGGGCCCTCGTTGGCCTTCTTGAAGTCGGTCAGCGGCAGCGGGAACGAGATCGCCGCGCCGGCCAGGTTGATGGCCTGGATGGTCAGCATCTGACCACCCTTCAGCTTGGTGATCATGTCCGGCGTCGCCTCGTAGTCGGCCATGCAGCCGTTGGCGAAGCAGGTGAAGAACGGCCCCGTCATCGGCTGCTGCTGGTCGACGATCACGCGGGTGCCGTACTGCAGCTGCAGGG
>NZ_NHSK01000209.1 GCF_016653355.1 Rhodoplanes elegans
GCAGGGGGCGGTCGGAGACGGTTGTCATGGGCGGAACTCTCGGCGTCGGCGGTTCGCGCGGGGCACCGCACTGGCGCCGTGCAGTGGATCGCGTTGCCGGATTTTTAGCAGGTCCCGAGGCTTTTCGAACGCGCCAGCGGCCCGCTGGTGGGAACCGAACGTCCACAACCGGCTTCAAGGCATAAAGATATCTTTATGTCTATCGCGAAACGTGCCATAGAGGATCGCCCAGCCCCGAGGGGCTACCCCCGACCTGCCGAGGACCGTGTCCGCATGGACGACCGCCTGAGCTTCGACGCCCTCAACGCCGCCTTGAAGGCGGCGGGCGAGGAGACGCGCCTGCGCATCCTCGCGCTGCTGGCGGAATCCGAGCTGACCGTGTCGGACCTGACCGACATTCTGCGCCAGTCTCAGCCCAGAATCTCGCGCCATCTCAAACTGTTGGCCGAAGCCTCGCTG
The DNA here is from genome assembly GCF_016653355.1 of Rhodoplanes elegans. GTDB lineage: Bacteria > Pseudomonadota > Alphaproteobacteria > Rhizobiales > Xanthobacteraceae > Rhodoplanes > Rhodoplanes elegans. The sequence continues at coordinate 460 of NZ_NHSK01000209.1, forward strand.
GTCGAGCGGTTCCGCGAGGGATCGTGGGCCTTCTTCCGCGCCGCCGAGCAGGGCGAGGCGGCCGCGCTGGTGCGGGCGCTGCTGGCCCGGCTCGATCCGGCCGACCGCACCATCGGGCGCGACCGCGAGCGGCTCGCTGCGGTGCGGGCCGCCCGCAACCAGGCCGCCCAGGACTACTTCACCCGCCACGCCGCCGAATGGGACCGCATCCGCCGCCTGCATGCGAGCGACGAGGCGGTCGAGCAGGCGATCGTCGAGGCGCTCGCCGGCCGGCCGTTCCGCTCGCTGCTCGATCTCGGCACCGGCACGGGCCGGATGCTGGAGCTGTTCGGCCCGGAACTCGAGCGCGGGCTCGGCATCGACCTCTCCCGCGACATGCTGGCGCTCGCCCGCGCCCGGCTCGACCGCGCCGGGCTGAAGCACTGCTCGGTGCGCCACGGCGACCTGTTCGACCTCGCCATGCCGCCCGACAGTTTCGATGTCGTGATTCTGCACCAGGTGCTGCACTATCTGGACGACGGCGGCCGCGCCATCCGCGAGGCGGCGCGCGTGCTGCGCCCGCAGGGGCAGCTGCTGGTCGTCGACTTCGCCCCGCACGATCTCGAGTTCCTGCGCGAGCAGCACGCCCACCGGCGTCTCGGCTTTTCGCGCGAGACCATCACCCAATGGCTGGAGCAGGCGGGCCTCGAGCCCGGCCTGCACCGCGTCCTGCCGCCCGGGCCCGGCCCGGACGGAGGGCTCGCCGTCACCCTGTGGCTCGGCCGCGATCCGCGCATCGCGCTCGCCGAGCAAACCCGCGAGGTCGCCTGATGTCGCCGTCCGAGCCGCGCGCGAGCCGCGTGCCGCATTCCCGCGAGAGCCTGCGCGTCTCCTTCGAGTTCTTCCCGCCGAAGACCGAGGAGATGGAGAAGACTCTTTGGGAGTCGATCGAGCGGCTGGCGCCGCTGCGCCCCGACTTCGTCTCCGTCACGTACGGGGCGGGCGGCTCGACCCGCGAGCGCACCCACGCGACCGTCAAGCGCATCCTCGACGAGACGGCGCTGACCCCGGCCGCGCATCTCACCTGCGTGGCCGCGACCCGCGACGAGGTCGACGACGTGGTGCGCGAGTATCTGGCCGCCGGCGTGCGCCACATCGTGGCGCTGCGCGGCGATCCGGTCGCCGGCATCGGCACGGCCTACGCGCCGCATCCGGGCGGCTACGTCAACGCCGCCGATCTGGTCGGCGGCATCAAGCGGCTGGCGGAAGCCGAGAAGACCGACATCGAGGTGTCGGTCTCGGCCTATCCGGAGCGCCATCCGGAGAGCCCGTCCGACGCCGTCGATCTCGACATGCTGGCCGCCAAGGTGGACGCCGGGGCGAGCCGCGCCATCACCCAGTTCTTCTTCGACAACGATCTCTACCTTCGTTATCTCGACCGCGTCCGCGCCCGCGGCATCACGATCCCGATCGTGCCCGGCATCCTTCCCGTTCAGAACTTCAAGCTCGCCCGGTCGTTCGCCGGCAAGGCGGGCGCCTCGATCCCGGGCTGGCTCGCCGACCGCTTCGACGGGCTCGACGACGATCCGGCGACCCGCAAGCTGATCGCGGCCGCGGTCGCGGCCGAGCAGGTGCTCGATCTCGTCGACCGCGGCGTCACCGAGTTCCATTTCTACACGATGAACCGCGCCGACCTCGTCTACGCGGTCTGCCACCTCCTCGGCCTGCGTCCGCCGGCGGCCGTGCCGGCCGCGGCCGCCGAGGCGGCGGCGTGAGGCTCTTCTCGTCTCCCCTCGGAGGGGGGACGACAACAAGATCGACGTGATCGGAACCGATATGACCAAGCCCCTTGCTCCGTCCGAGACCGAGATCGCCCTGCGGGCGTTGGCGCGTGAAAAAATCCTGGTGCTCGACGGCGCCATGGGGACGCAGATCCAAGAGCTGAAGCTCGACGAGGCCGCCTTCCGGGGCGAGCGCTTCGCCGACTTCCCGCACGATCTGCGCGGCAACAACGACCTCCTGGTGCTGACCAAGCCGGACGCGGTGCGCGACATCCATCTCGCCTATTTCCGCGCCGGCGCCGACATCGTCGAGACCAACACGTTCTCCTCGACCACCATCGCGCAGGCCGACTACGGGCTGGAGGCGATCGCCTTCGAGCTGAACGAGGCGGGCGCGCGGCTCGCCCGCGAGGCCGCCGTGATCGCCGAGAAGGAGGACGGCCGCCGCCGCTTCGTCGCCGGCGCGATCGGCCCGACCAACCGCACCGCCTCGATCTCGCCCGACGTGTCGAACCCGAGCTTCCGCGCCATCACGTTCGACGAGCTGCGCGTCGCGTACGCCGAGCAGGTGAGGGGGCTCCTCGCCGGCGGCGCCGACCTCCTGCTGATCGAGACCGTGTTCGACACGCTCAACGCCAAGGCGGCCGTGTTCGCCATCGAGGAGGTCTTGGAGGAGCTCGGCCGCTCGGTGCCGGTGATGATCTCCGGCACCATCACGGACATGTCGGGTCGCACCCTCTCGGGCCAGACCCCGGAGGCGTTCTGGAACGCGCTGCGGCACGCGCGGCCGCTCACCATCGGGCTCAACTGCGCGCTCGGCGCCAAGGAGATGCGCGCACACATCGCCGAGCTGTCGCGCGTCGCCGACACGCTCGTGTGCGCCTATCCGAACGCCGGCCTGCCGAACGAGTTCGGCCTCTACGACGAGAGCCCGGAGTTCATGGCCGGCCTCCTGGCCGAGTTCGCCGATGCGGGCCTCGTCAACGTGGTCGGCGGCTGCTGCGGCACGACGCCGGCCCACATCCGCGCGATCGCCAAGGCCGTCGACGGCAAGCGGCCCCGGGAGGTGGCGCAGCCGAAGCCCTTTCTGAGGCTGGCGGGTCTCGAGCCGTTCACGCTCACGCCGGAGATCCCCTTCGTCAACGTCGGCGAGCGGACGAACGTCACGGGCTCGGCCAAGTTTCGCAAGCTGATCAAGGCCGGTGACTACGCCGCCGCGTTGTCGGTCGCACGTGATCAGGTCGAGAACGGCGCACAGGTCATCGACGTCAACATGGACGAGGGCCTGCTCGACGCCGTCGCGGCGATGACGACCTTCCTCAATCTGGTCGCCTCCGAGCCGGACATCGCCAAGGTCCCGGTGATGGTCGACTCCTCCAAGTTCGACGTGATCGAGGCCGGCCTGAAGTGCATCCAGGGCAAGCCGATCGTCAACTCGATCTCGATGAAGGAGGGCGAGGAGGCGTTCGTGCGCCAGGCCCGCCTCGTGCGGCGCTACGGCGCCGCGGCCGTCGTGATGGCGTTCGACGAGCAGGGCCAGGCCGACACGGTCGAGCGCAAGATCGCGATCTGCAAGCGCGCCTACGATATTCTCGTCGACCAGGTCGGCTTCCCGCCCGAGGACATCGTGTTCGACCCGAACGTCTTCGCGGTGGCGACCGGCATCGAGGAGCACGACGGCTACGGCCTCGCCTTCATCGAGGCGACGCGGTGGATCCGCCAGAACCTGCCGGGCGCGCACGTGTCCGGCGGCGTCTCCAACCTGTCGTTCTCGTTCCGCGGCAACGAGCCGGTGCGCGAGGCGATGCACTCGGTGTTCCTCTATCACGCCATCCAGGCCGGCATGGACATGGGCATCGTCAATGCCGGCCAGATGGCCGTGTACGACGATCTCGATCCCGAGCTGCGCGAGGCCTGCGAGGACGTGATCCTGGCGCGCCGCAAGGACGCCGGCGAGCGGCTGCTGGCGGTCGCCGAGCGTTGGCGCGGCCAGACCCGCGAGACGACCGAGGCGGTGCTCGAATGGCGCTCCTGGCCGGTCGAGAAGCGCCTGTCGCACGCGCTCGTCCACGGCATCACGGATTTCATCGCGCAGGACGTGGAGGAGGCGCGGCTCGCCTCGACGCGCCCGCTCGACGTGATCGAAGGCCCGCTGATGGCCGGCATGAACGTGGTCGGCGACCTGTTCGGCGCGGGAAAGATGTTCCTGCCGCAGGTGGTCAAGTCGGCCCGCGTGATGAAGCAGGCGGTCGCCTGGCTGATGCCGTTCATGGAGGAGGAGAAGGCGCGGAGCGGCGACACGGGCAAGAGCGCGGCCGGCAAGATCGTGCTCGCGACCGTGAAGGGCGACGTCCACGACATCGGCAAGAACATCGTCGGCGTCGTGCTCCAGTGCAACAACTACGAGGTGGTCGACCTCGGCGTGATGGTGCCGGCCGCGAAGATCCTCGAGGCCGCCAAGGCCGAGCAGGCCGACATCGTCGGCCTGTCGGGCCTGATCACGCCGTCGCTCGACGAGATGTGCCACGTCGCCGCCGAGATGGAGCGCCAGGGCTTCGACGTGCCGCTGCTGATCGGCGGCGCGACGACGAGCCGCGTCCACACGGCCGTGAAAATCGATCCGAACTACCGGCGCGGACAGGCCGTCTACGTCAACGACGCGAGCCGCGCCGTCGGCGTGATGGCGTCGCTGCTCTCCAAGGACAAGGTCGCCTATATCGACGAGATCCGGCGCGAATACGCCAAGCTCTCGGCCGCGCATGCGCGCGGCGAGGAGCAGAAGAAGCGGCTCACGCTGGCGGCGGCGCGCAAGAACGCGCTGACGCTCGACTGGTCGGGCGCCTACCAGCCGCCGCGGCCGAGCTTCGTCGGCCGGCGCGTGTTCGAAACCTACGACATCGCCGAGCTGATCCCCTACATCGACTGGTCGCCGTTCTTCTCGACCTGGGAGCTGACCGGCAAGTATCCGGCGATTTTCAAGGACGAGGTGGTCGGCGAGGCAGCGCGCGCCCTCTTCGCCGATGCCCAGATGATGCTGGAGACGATCCGGCGGGAGAACTGGTTCCAGGCGGCGGCCGTGGTCGGCTTCTGGCCGGCGGCGACGGAGGGCGACGACATCGTCCTCTACACGGACGAGACGCGGCGCGAGCGGCTCGGCGTGCTGCACACGCTGCGCCAGCAGCTCACCCGGCGCGAGGGCCGCGCCAACGTGGCGCTCGCCGACTTCGTCGCGCCGGTCGCGAGCGGGCTCGCCGATCACGTCGGCGGTTTCATCGTCACGGCGGGGCTCGGCGAGGACGCGATCGCCGACCGGTTCAAGGGCGCCAACGACGACTACTCGTCCATCATGGTCAAGGCGCTGGCCGATCGTCTGGCCGAGGCCTTCGCCGAGCGCATGCACGAGCGCGTGCGCCGCGAGTTTTGGGGCTACGCCGCGGACGAGCATCTCGCGCCCGAGGATCTGATCGCCGAGAAGTACCGCGGCATCCGGCCGGCGCCGGGCTATCCGGCGCAGCCCGACCACACCGAGAAGGGGACGCTGTTCGGCCTCTTGGGCGGCGAGGACATCGGCGTGAAGCTCACCGAGAGCTTCGCCATGTGGCCGGGCGCCTCGGTGTCGGGGCTCTATTTCAGCCATCCCGAGGCGCACTACTTCGGCGTCGGCAAGATCGAGCGCGATCAGGTCGAGGACTACGCGGCCCGCAAGGGCTGGAGCGTCGGCGAGGCCGAGCGCTGGCTCGCCCCGATCCTCAACTACGACCCGCGGTCGTTGTCGGACGAGGCGCAGGCGGCGTCCGTGGCGGCGGAGTAGGGCGATCTCGGCGAACGCAGCGCGTCACCTCTCCCCGGACGCGCGGAGAGGTCGACGTTCGCGCGTTTGGCGCGAATGTCGGGTGAGGGGGCGCCTCCGCGAGTCTCGGCTTCGGGGAAGCGCCCCCTCACCCGACTCGCCGCTGCGCGGCGAGCCACCGTCTCCCCGCGCGCGGGGAGAGGGATCCACATCCCACCCGCACGCCGGACCCCGGCACCAAACGCCGCCTCGTGCGTTGTCGCGGCAGACCCGAAGCGCCTGCGGAACCCGACCCCCGAATGCAAGTTGACGTGCTCCCCGTGACCACCGACCGCATCCTGCGCCCCGGACGCAACGTCTGGCGCATCGAGCCGGCGCATCGCGTCGCCGTGCTGATCGATGCCGGGACGTACTTCTCGGCGCTGCGCCAGTCGCTGCTGCGCGCCCGGCATTCGGTGCTGGTGGTGGGCTGGGACATCCACAGCCGGACGCGGCTGCCGCGCTGCCTGCCGGCCGGTCCCGACGCGCCCGTCGACGACCTGCCCGAGACGCTGGTGGACTTTCTCGCCGCGCTCGCGGCGCGCCGGCCCGAGCTCACCATCCGGCTGCTTCTGTGGAACTACTCGGTGCTGTTCGCGGCCGAGCGCGAGTGGTTCCCGACCGTCGCGATCGACCAGAAGACGCCGCCCCAGGTGATCCTGCGCCTCGACGACCGGCTGCCCTTCGGCTCGTCGCAGCACCAGAAGATCGTGCTGGTCGACGACGCCGTCGCGTTCTCGGGCGGCATCGACCTGACGATCCGCCGCTGGGACCGCTGCGACCATCATCCCTGCGATCCCGACCGGGTCGATCCGGACGGCGTGCCCTATCCGCCGTTCCACGACGTGCAGATGGTCACCGACGGCGCGGCGGCCCGTGCGCTCGGCGAGGTGGCGAAGACGCGCTGGCGGCGCGCCACCGGCGAGACGCTGGAGACGATCGCGCCGACGACCGATTCTGATCACGATGCGGCGCACGATCCGTGGCCGGACGGCGTCGCGCCCGACGTGCGCGACACCCGGCTCGCCATCGCCCGGACGGTGCCGTGCTGCGACGACGCCGACCCCGAGGTGCGCGAGGTCGAGGCGCTGTATCTCGACAGCATCGACGCGGCGCGCCGCAGCATCTACATCGAGAACCAGTTCGTCACCTCGACCGTGATCGCCGAGCGGATCGCCGGGCGCATGCGCGCCGTGCCGGCGCTCGAGCTCGTGGTGGTGACGCCGCGCCAGTATCACTCCTGGATCGAGGCCAACACCATGCATGCCGGCCGGGCGCGCTTCCGCCGCATCCTGGAGGACGCCGGCGTCGCGGCGCGGGCGCGCTTTCTCTTCCCGCAGGTGCGCGACGGCGAGCACGTCGCCGACACCATGGTGCATTCGAAGGTGATGGTGATCGACGACCGGTTCCTGCGGGTCGGGTCGGCCAATCTCAACAATCGCTCGATGGGCGCCGACGCCGAGTGCGACGTGGCGCTCGAGGCCGCGAGCGAGGCCGAGCGGCGTGCCGTCACCCGCATCCGCAACCGGCTGATCGCCGATCATTGCGGCGTGCCCGAGCAGGCGGTCGCCGACGCGCTGGTGCGCACCGGCTCGCTGGTGCGCACCGCCGAGACGCTGTCGGGCCAGGGCCATCGGCTCTGCCCGGTCAGCGATCCGGAGGAGCCGACCGGCGTGCTCGCCGGCACCATCGAGCCGCTCGCCGATCCCGAGAAGCCGATCTCGGTCGAGGCGGTGACGGCGCATGTGATGGGGCCGACGCGAGCGCGGCGGCTGCCCGGCGCCGTCAAGGCCGGCGCGGTCGTGCTGGTGCTGCTCGCGATCCTGCTCGCCTGGCGCTACGGCCCGCTCGCCGCCTATGCCGACATCGAGCGCGTGCGGGAGATTCTGGGCGGGCTCGGCGGCGTGTGGACGCCGGTCGCCGTCACCGGCCTCTACGTGGCGGCGGGCCTCGTCGGCTTTCCCGTGACGGTGCTGATCGCCGCCACGGCGATGGTGTTCGGCGGCTGGCTCGGCCTCGTCTATGCGGCGATCGGGACGCTGGTCTCCGCCACGGTCGGCTTCGCCATCGGGGCGCGGCTCGGTCACAAGCCGCTGGTCGGGCTGCTCGGGCCCCGCGTGAACACGATCCGGCGCGAGATCGTCCGCCGCGGCGTGCTCGCCGTCGCCACCATCCGGGTGCTGCCGATCGCTCCCTTCGCGGTGATCAACCTGCTCGCCGGTGCCGGCGGCGTGCGCTTCGTCGACTTCATCGGCGGCACCGCGCTCGGGCTGGCGCCCGGCATCGTCGCGATGTCGGCGTTCGGCGATCAGCTCCTCGCGGTCGTCAAGGATCCGACGCCGGGCCGCATCGCCGTGGCGGCGGCGCTGCTCGCCGTCTGGATCGGCGTCGCCTTCGCCCTGCAGCGCTTCGCCACCCGGCGCGGGAGCCGCGAGCCGTGACGGTCAAGCCGCCCGGGACGTTCCGGGTGATGACGTGGAACATCCACGGCGCGCTCGGCCGCAACCCGCGTTTCGATCTCGCCCGTGTGCTCGAGCTGATCGAGCACCACGACCCCGACATCGTCGCCTTGCAGGAGGTCGACTCGCGCCGCCCGCACACGGCCGACACCGAGACCTTCTCCGTGATCGAGCGCCGGCTCGGGCATTGGGGACTCGGCGCCAAGACGATCGTCACGGCCGATGGCGCCTATGGTCAAATGTTGCTGTCTCGGTGGAAGCCGCGCCACAGCGACGTGCACGACATCTCCTATCCGGAGCGCGAGCCGCGCCGCGCCATCGTCGCCGACATCGACACGCCGGACGGGCCGGCACGGGTGATCGCGACGCATCTCGGCCTCTCCTTCGGCGAGCGTCGCACCCAGGCGCGGGCGCTCCTTCAGCTGATCGACGGCGGGCCGCAGACCACGGTCGTGGTCGGCGACTTCAACGACTGGCTGTTCGCCGGCTCGGTGCGGGCCGTCCTGCGCGGCGCCTGTCCGGGGCGCACGCGCTTCCGCACCTTCCCGTCCGGCTTTCCGCTGTTCCGGCTCGACCGCATCTATTGCCGGCCGGCGGCGGCGCTGGTGCAGGGCTTCACGGATCCGGCCGCCGCCCGCCTCTCGGACCATCTGCCGGTGATCGCCGACGTGGTCGCCGTGCCGGTCGCCCGATCCCCCGGCGGGCCTCAGTCGGCCAGCCGGTCGCACGACGCGACGATCGTCGCGAAGCGGTCGGCGAGCGCGGCGAGCGCGTTGCGGTGAACGTCGGCGGCCGGGATGACGGCGCCGCTCAGCGGGTCGCGCAGGTCGCGCGTCGCCGTCGCGTTCGCCACCACGGTGGCCTGCAGCCCGAGATCGAGCGCGCCGCGCGCCGTCGCCTCGATGCACATGTGCGTCATGAAGCCGGCGAGCACCAGCGAGGAGCGGTGCAGGGCGTGCAGGCGATCGGCGAGATCGGTCGAGGCGAAGGCGTTGGGTAGGCTCTTGGTCACCACCGGCTCGCCCGGAGCGGGCGCCGCCTGCGAGGCGATCTCGACGCCGGGCGAGCCCGGCGCGAACGGGCCGGCATCGGTGCGGCCGTGATGCACGATGTGGATCACCGGCGTCTCGAGCCGGCGGGCGCGCTCGAGCAGGCGGCCGATCTCGTCCAGCGCCGCGTCGACGCCCGGCAGCGGCAGCAGGCCGTCGACATACTCCTGCTGGGCGTCGATCACGACCAGCACCGTGTCGGCGAGGCGCGGCGGCCGTATCGCGACGCCGGCGAGCTCGAGCAGTGTTTTGGGGGACATTCTGAAAGCTCCGGAGGGACCAGAAGGCCGGTGTGACTCGCGTCCCCGGCAGCGTGCCTCGGCGTGGTGCGCCGAAACAAGCCGTCGCCGAGGCGTGCGACCGTCCGGATAAAACAAAACACCGGAGAACGGGTTCTCCGGTGTCCCTGCGGGGAGCCTCGGCGGGGTTTCGTTCGGCGTTGCCTTCTCGGCTTGGCCCGCCTGCGGTGAGCGTCCTATCCGATCAGAACGCACCCAACACGATGGCGGTGACGAAACCGAACACGACGTAGATCGCCACGCGGTTCAGGTCGATCGAATAAACCAAGATCGTCTCCTCGGGACGTTGAACGGCCGGAACACTAGCACAACCGCATAGCGTTCTGAAGTCGGAAACAATTCCGCAGCGCAACATCATCTCGCGCTGCAGTCGATCGGATTTTTCAACTTGTGGAATTCTTCAACGAACATCCACGATGATCGTGTGCTCGCGCACCGGCTTCTGCTCCCACGGCCGCTGGTAGAGGAAGCGCAGCTCGGCGCGGCCGCGGCCGGCGCCGACCAGCTTCCATCGGCGCAGCCCGAAGGCGCCGATCGCCGGATCGCCGGCCCGTGCGGCGTGGCCCAGATCCGTGAGCGTGACGCAGGCGGCGTCCCGGCTCGCCGCCGCATCGTAGCGCCATGCGAAGCCGGTCGTGACGTTCTCCTCGAGCGAGATGGTCGAGGTCTCGCCGACCGCGAGGGTCAGGGGCGCCGAGGCGGTGCGGGACTGGGCCGCGGCAGGGCGCGAGCACCCCGGGACGATGATCAGAAACGCGGCGAGGGCGGTCGCAATCGCAAACGGTCGCGGAAAGGGGACGCACATGAAATCGGTCTCGTCGGTGCGCCCGGCGAACGCCGGGACGAGCGGGCCGCACCGGGACCGTCGGCGGACGCCCCGACCGCGTCCGCTCAGGCCCCCGATGCGGGGGCGACGGCACGCTCGACGAACAGGGCCGCCTCCAGCGCGGCGCGGTCGCGGCCGAACCGGCCGACCACCTGGACGCCGAGCGGCAGCCCCGATTCGTCGTACACCCCCGGAACATTGATGCACGGCGTGCCCATCAGCGTCCACATTCTGTTGAAAATCGACTGTCCGGTGGATTCGAGCCCGCGCGGCGCCGCGCCGGGGGCCGACGGGGTGAGCAGCACGTCGACCTCGCCCATCAGGTCGGCGAGCGCGTGGCGGGCCCGCTTGGCGACCCGCCGGGCGTCGTCATAGGCCTCCGGCGTGATGTCGACGGCCGCGGCGAGATGCGCCTTGAGATGCGGGCCGAGCCGCTCGCGGTGGGTGTCGTATTCGTAGGCGAGCGCCCGGTGGACCTCGTGATCCTGGATCGCGGCATGGGCCCGGAACGCGTCCTCGAACACGGGCGGCAGCTTGATCTCCACCACGGTCGCGCCGGCCGTCTGGGCGCGACGCGCGGCCAGCTCGACGGCCGCCTGCATGGCGGGGCTCGCCTCCGGCCAGATGTGGGTGCGGGCGAGGCCGATGCGCGGCGCCGCCGGCGCGACGCGGTCGACGCGGAGATCGCGGCCGGTCAGCGCCGCCGCCGCGAAGGCGACGTCGATGATGCCGGCGGCGAACAGGCCGGCTGTGTCGAGCGACCACGAGAAGCATTTGCAGCCGACCATCGGCAGCATCCGGTAGGACGGCTTGTAGGCGGCGACACCGCAATAGGCGCCGGGCCGCACCACCGAGCCGCCGGTCTGGGTGCCGATCGCGACCGGCAGCATTCCGGCCGCGACGGCCGCGGCCGAGCCCGACGACGAGCCGCCCGGCGTATGGGCCGGGTCGTGCGGGTTGCGGGTGTCGCCGGCATCCATGAAGGCGAACTGGGTCGTCACGGTCTTGCCGAGCAGGAGGCCGCCGGCCCGGCGCAGCATCGACACCAGCGCCGCATCGGCCGCCGGCCGGTGGCCCGCATAGACGGGCGAGCCGTAGGCGGTCGGCAGGTCGGCGGTGTCGAAGATGTCCTTCACGCCGACCGGCAACCCGCGCAGCGGCGCCGCCGAGAGCATCGCCACGGCCGCCTCGGCCCGCGCTCGTGCGCGTGCCACGTCGAGGGCCGCGAAGGCCCGGACCTCGGGCTCCCGCGCCGCGATCGCCTCGGCACAAAGCTCCACCACCCCGGCCGGCGTGATCCCCCCGGCGTCGATTTTCCGGGCGAGATCGAGAGCGGACAACGGACCGACCAGCGGCTTCGCCACGGCATGCTCCTGGGAGGCGGGGGAGGGGGGATCGTGAGCCGGCGCCATTAGGCCGAACCGCCGGGCTTCATCAAGTCCGAGATTGCCGTCGGCGAGGACGCGAACTTGGTAACCAAACCACCACGCCGTGACCGCCAAGCCGCACCGACGGTGGAACCGTAGGGTAACGTTGAGGGCTCCTTAACGGACTCCTCGGCACAGTCGCGCCATGACGCGCGACGTTCGTTGGTATCTCGTCGGCTCGCTCGTTCTCCTCACGCTCGCCGGATGCGCTCGCAACTTCATGGGGCAGCGCGAGACGTGGCGTCGTGAGGCGGAGGTTCAGTGCCTGAAGTCCGGCTCCGTGAAGCAGGGGCCGGCCGTGGCGTTGCTGTCGCCGATCGACGGCCCCGGCATGTGCGGCGCCGACTTCCCCATGAAGGTGGCGGCGCTCGGCGAGAGCGGGGCGCTCGGCTGGGCCGACGAGCCGCTGCGCCCGCCCGGCGGAATTCCGCGCGGCGCCTCGACGTCCTCTCCCACCCGCGCCTCGCCATCGGCGTCGTCGACGGCGTCGGGCACCTCGGCCGGCCGCGTGCTCGGCGCGCCGCCCGGCTATCTGCGCGTCCCCGACGGCCCGCCGCCGCAGACCCGGCCGGCGAGCGGCTACGGGAGCGGCGGCTACGGCGGCGGCTACGGCGGCAATGGCTACGGCTCCGG
>NZ_NHSK01000210.1 GCF_016653355.1 Rhodoplanes elegans
GGTCGCGCGCAGATGTTCGGCGATCCGCTCGGCGATCAGCGCGTCGCGCTCGGCCTCGGCGTCCGGACAGTCGATCGCCGCGCCGGCCGCGCGCAGCGCCTGCCGGGCGGCCGTCGCCTGCGCCATGCCGCACAGCGCGAACAGGCGCCGCGCCATGGTGGGGATCTCGGCCGGCGCGCGGCCGACGAACATCGACGCCAGGCCGCGCGGGCGCGTGCTCGTCACCGACACGGACGCGATCCGGCCGGCCACGATCGTGGCCGCGACCGTCACGTGCCCCGCGTCGAGGGTGGCGCCGCCGCTCATTCCACCTCCAGCTCCTTCACCCGCAGCTCGTCGCCGGCCGTCATCTGCACATGATGCCGCCCGCACTCCGGGCAGGCGCCGAAGCGCTCGGCGAGCGCCACGGTCTTGGCGCAGTCGAGGCACCAGCCCTGGCCCGGAACCCGCACGATCTCCAGCCGCGCGCCCTCCGCCACGGTGCCGCGGCTCGCCGCGTCGAAGCAGAACAGCATCGCCTCGGGCTCGACATGTCCGAGGTCGCCGAGCTCCAGCACCACGACGCGGGCGCGCGAAAAGCTTTCGCGCCGCGCCGCGTCAGCGATCAGGTCGATCACGCCGAGCGTCAGCGCCATCTCGTGCACGGCGATGGTTCCGAAGCCGGTGGGACGACGTGATCACGTCGCATGCGAAACCCTCATGAAACGGTCGCGCGCGGCGTCGCAATGCGGGCAGCGCCAGTCCTCGGGCAGCGCCGCGAACGGCGTGCCGGGCGCCACCTGCCACACCGGATCGCCCAGCGCGGGATCGTAGACGGTCCAGCACACGCCGCATTCCATGCGGTCGCCGTCCGCGAGCGCGCCGTCTGCAAGCGCGCCCTCTGTAAGCGGGGCGTCGGCGGGCGCGTCGGCGTCGGGGGGCGGGAGGGTCATCGGAAATACGCCTCCTCGATGTGCCGCAGCCGCTCGGCGGAATCGCGGAAATCCTCGGAGGCCGCGCAGGCCGCGGCCGGCACGTCGCCGATCTCCAGCGTGTCCAGCACGATCTCGTCGGAGGCGTTGAAGAACTGCACCGACCAGACGTTTCGGGCGCCGGTGGCGAGCACCCGGCAGCTCCCGTAGCCGCTGGAGACGATCCGCACCGGCCCGTCGCCGAGCGTCGCCTGGAGGAAGCGCATGTCGTCGGGCGACATCGGCAGCAGCGAGAACGTGATGGTGTGGTTCGGCTGGCCCGGCTGCCAGGCCGTCATGCGCTCGCGGATCTCGGCGAGCACCGGCAGGGCGTTCATGGCGCCGGGCGGCGGCGCGCCGAACGTGATGGTCGGGGCCGCCATGGCGGCGGCGCGGCGGATCGCCTGCGGGATCGGGCCGACCTCGAGATAGTCGGCGAGCGGGCGCCCCTCGGCATCGGCGAAGCGGACCCGCCACAGGCCCGCCATGGTGGCCTCGCGGATCTGCGCGACGACGCCGTCCGGCAGCGCCACCGTGGCGGCGACCTCGCCCTCGCCGACGATGTCGGCGATCAGCGCGAGCTCGGTCTCGTCGAGGCCGGCGAGATCGAACAGCCGCCCCGGACGCTCGGCCTCCTGGGCGGCGAGCGCCTCGATCAGTAGCGGCACCAGGGCCGCCACCCGCGGGCAGCGGGCGACCATCTCGGCGCCGTCACGGCCGGCCAGGAGAGTGCCGGTGCGGCGGTCGCGTCCGGCCTCGAGGGGCTCGGCGCCGATCGGCATCACCGTCACGGCGCTCTCGGCGCCGTCCGGCGCGATCCAGAATCCGGCCTTCATGCGGGGGCTCCGGCGGGGGTGACGATCTCGACCTGCGGGCCGCGCGACGGCGCCATCACGGGCGTCGCCGGGTCGAGCCAGGCGGCGATGCGCGCCGTGTAGTCCGACCAGTCGCAGATGCGCGGCAGCACGCCGAGCGGGTCGGCGCCGCGCGTCATCACCAGGCTCGGCAGCACGGCGACATGGAAGCGGCGCTTCAGCGCGTCCTCGGCGGTACGGGCCACCAGGGCGGCGCGCAGCCGGCCCTGGAAGGCGATCAGCAGCTCGGGCAGGACGACGGCGACGTCGGCGGTCTCGCGATGCTGGGCCGGATCGCCGGTGAAGAACAGCAGCGTGTGGACCGGCGCCCCGGCGACCGGCGCGAGCGCGGCGTCGACCGAGGCGAGATCGACGACGGGAAGGCCATGGCGGGCCGTGAGGGCGTCCAGCAGCGGCGACATGCGGGTTCCGTCCTTGCGTTCCGTCCGCGACCCCGCCGCGGCGGGACCCCAACGGAAGAGAGAAACAGGTGTCCCGCTTGCGCGGAGACGAGCGGAGACCGAGGCTTCTGCCCGCTGGGCCGACCGAGACTGTCAGCCCGAAGCATTGCCGGGTGGAAACACTGCTGCCACTTCGGATGATCACTTATCAGGTGGGCGCGATGGCTCCGGCGCGGCCGCCGCAGCGAGGTGCGCCGGCAGCTCGGGCTCGCGGCCGATCAGGTCGGCGAACAGGTGGTCGAAGGGGCGCCCGTCGAGGGCGGCCGCGAGCGCGTCGAGGGCGTCGTCGATCTGCCGCGCCTCGGCCTCGTCGAGCACACGCACGGCGGTGCCGAGATGGACCAGCACGGGCGTGCCGGCCGGCTGCGGGCCGACCAGCAGCAGCGAGACGGGCTCGACCGCGCCGCGCCGCTCGCACATCGCCGAGAAGGCGTCGGCCGTGACGATCCGCATGGGGAGCCCGATGCACATGTCAGACGGCCCGGCGCTCGTAGGCGGCGAAGTCGATGTCGTGTGCGAGCAGGCCCGGCACGGCCGCGCCGTCGCGGGGCGCGACCGGAACGCCCCACGCGCGCAGGATCGCCACGGCGGCGTCGATCGCCGGGGCGAGCGCGGCGCGCACCGGATCGGTCAGCGCGCCGCCCCAGTTCTCCAGGTCGAGCGGCTGGCAGCCGACCAGCGCGAGCTCATCCGGATAGCGGCCGAGCAGGTCGGCGGCGGAAAGGACCTCCTGGAAGCCGGTCTGGTGCAGGCTCATCTTCTTGGCGCCGGTGAACTTCGGCACCTCGCCGTCGCGCACGATCTTCAGCGTGCCGGGGGCGAGGCCGTAGTCGATGGCGTCGAACACCAGAAGCCGATCCGCGTCGGCGACGAACTGCACGAGGTAGAGCCCCTGCGTGCCGCCATCCATCACGATGACGTCCTCGGGCAGCGCATAGGCGCGGTGGAACTCCTCCACGGCGCGGACGCCGAAACCCTCGTCGCCCCAGAGAATGTTGCCGATGCCGAGCACCAGGGTCTTGCGGGACGCCAGGGTCTTGCGAGCCTCTGGGGTGTTGCGGGCCTCCATCGGCGTGTCCACGGCTCAGTCCCGGAAGCCGTCGCGGTAGTCGTCGCGGAACACGCGCTCACCCGAGACGATCGAGGAGATCATGCTCTGGCGCGACAGGATGTCCTCGCGCACTGCCGCGTAGACGTGGCCGATGACGAAGACGACGATGCCCCACATGCCGAGATGGTGCCAGGTGTGGACGTCCTGCGAGTTCGGGAAGATGTCGAACACCCAGCCGAACATGCGGTACTGCCAAGACTCGATGCCGGCGCCCTCGCCGTACATGGCAAATCCGGTGCAGATCATGAAGATCAGCATCAGCACCAGGGCAAACATCGAAGCGTGACCGGCCGGGTTGTGGCCGATGTACTTCTTCGGGTCGCGGACGAGGAACATGTACCACTTGATCTCGTAGATCAAGCCACGCCACCAGGTGCGGTCCCACACCGGCACGACGAAGATCTGACGCGACCACTTGTTGCCGACGAAGGCCCAGAGGAAGCGACAGACGAGACCGATCGCCAGCACGTAGCCGGCGGCGAAATGGGCGAAGCGGATGTAGCCCATCTGATAATGGGCGCTCGCCTCGCCGGAGAGCGACGGCGGCGGCGAGCCGATCAGGTAGCCCGTGATCGCCAGCACCGTGATGCACAGCACCGTCGTCCAGTGCCAGATCCGCACCGGTGCCTGATAGACGTAGACGGTCTGGCGCCGCGGCGCGCGCTCGTCGACGCGGTCGATGACTCCGGGCAGACCGGATGCCTGGGCCATGGCGTTCCCCTCTATCTCACGACACCTTGTCTCGTGCCGTGTCTTGTTTCGTCGTCATGGCCGGGCTCGTCCCGGCCATCCACGTCTTGGTCTGCGTCTCGGTCGTCACCCTCGCCCGTGGGGAGAGGGGCGGGCGCGAGCAACGCTCGCGACCGGGGCGAGGGGCGCAGGCGCTCCGTCGGAGACCTCGGCACCCCCTCACCCGGACCGCTCAGCGGCCCGACCTCTCCCCGCAGGGGAGAGGTGAAAACCGCCGCTACGGCGGTGGAGCTATCGCACCGTGACGGTCGCCATCTCCTGGCCGTCCGGGCTCATCACGTGGGTCGAGCAGGCGAGGCACGGATCGAAGGAGTGCAGCGTCCGGATGATCTCCAGCGGCTGGTTCGGGTCGGCCATCGGCGTGTTCATCAGGGCCGCCTCGAAGGCGCCGATATTGCCCTTCGGGTCGCGCGGGCTGCCGTTCCAGGTGGTCGGCACGACGCACTGGTAGTTGTCGATCTTGGTGTCCTTGATCTTGATCCAGTGCGCCAGGGCGCCGCGCGGCGCCTCGGTGAAGCCGACGCCCTTCGCCTCCTTGGGCCAGCTCGCCGGCTGCCACTTTTCGGTGTTGGCGGTCGAGAGATCGCCGGCCTTGATGGCGGCGACCAGCTTGTCCTGGTAGTGGCGCATTTTCTGCGCGGCCCACTGGCATTCGAGGCCGCGCGCCGCGGTGCGGCCGAGCGTCGAAAACAGCGCCGTCACCGGCACGTCGAGCGTCTTCAGGACCTTGTCGACCGGCTCCTTGAACTCCGGCTTGCCCTGGGCGTAGCCGATGATGTAGCGGGCGAGCGGCCCGACCTCGACGGCGTTGCCCTTCCAGCGCGGCGCCTTGAGGAACGAGTATTTCGCCGCCTCGTCGAGCGCCTCGATGTTGGTCTTGGTGCCCTTGGTCGCGGGGCCGAGCGTGAAGTTCGGCTCGGTGATGCCGTCGTAGGGGTGCAGGCCCTTCGTCTCGTCCGGGTACTTGTACCAGGAGTGGGTGACGAACTCCTGCACCTCGCCGGGCGCCTCGAGGTCGATCGGGAAGATCTCCTTCAGGTTGCCGTTGAGAATGACGCCGCGCGGGAGCTGGAGGCTCTTGTCGGAGTAGTCGTTGGCGTATTCGGGAATGTCGCCGTAGGACATCACCGAGGTCGACGACAGCCCGCCGCCGTAGAGCCAGTTCTTGTAGAAGCCGGCGATGGCGATGAGATCCGGGATGTAGACCTGCTCGACGAAGGCGATCGACTGGTCGATGATCGACGAGACGAGGTTGAGCCGCTCCATATTGACGGCGCCGACCGCCCCAGTCCCGTCGACATTGATGGCGCAAGGAACGCCGCCGACCAGCCAGTTCGGATGCGGGTTCTTGCCGCCGTAGACCGTGTGGATTTTCACGATCTCCTTCTGGAAGTCGAGCGCCTCCAGATAGTGGGCGACCGCCATCAGGTTGGCCTCGGGCGGCAGCTTGTAGGCCGGGTGGCCCCAGTAACCGTTCTTGAACGGCCCGAGCTGGCCCGAGTCGACGAACTTCTGCAGCCGGATCTGCAGATCCTTGAAGTAGCCGGGCGACGACAGCGGCCACGGCGAGATCGACTGGGCGAGCGCCGAGGTCGCCTTCGGGTCTGCCTTCAGGGCGGAGACCACGTCCACCCAGTCGAGCGCGTGCAGGTGATAGAAGTGGACCAGATGGTCGTGCACCTGCAGCGTGAGCTGCATGATGTTGCGGATCGTGTTGGCGTTCTCCGGAATGGAGATCTTCAGCGCGTTCTCGACGGCGCGCACCGAGGTGAGCGCGTGGGTGCCGGTGCACACGCCGCAGATCCGTTCGGTGAAGGCCCAGGCGTCGCGCGGATCGCGGCCGCGCAGGATCACCTCGATGCCGCGCCACATGGTGCCGGTCGACACCGCGTTGCGGATGACGTTGTTCTGATCGAGATTCACCTCGACGCGCAGATGCCCTTCGATGCGGGTCACCGGGTCGACGACGACCCGTTTGCCGGAGTTGTCGAGCGAGAAGCCGTTCGGAGTCTGGATGGTCATGGTGCGCTCCCGACGGTTCAGCTATGCGGCTTGTGAGGGTCGTTGCCGGTCAGCTTGCGCACCGCCGTGACGCCGGCGTGGACGGCGAGGCCCGCCGCCACGGTGCCGGCCGCCACCATGCCGATCTGGTCGGCATTGGCCTCGACCCCGAAGGCCGAGATGTTGGTGAGCCGGTCGTAGAACGAGCCCTTGTCCCAGAAGCCGTCCTCGGAGCAGCCGATGCAGCCGTGGCCCGACTGGATCGGGAACGACACGCCGCCGTTCCAGCGCACCGTCGAGCAGGCGTTGTAGGTGGTCGGGCCCTTGCAGCCCATCTTGTAGAGGCAGTAGCCCTTGCGCGCGCCCTCGTCGTCCCACTCCTCGACGAACTGGCCGGCGTCGAAATGCGGCCGCCGGTAGCACTTGTCGTGGATGCGCTGCGAGTAGAACATCTTCGGCCGCCCCTGGCGGTCGAGCTCGGGCAGCTTGCCGAAGGTGACGACATAGCCGACCACGCCGGTCATCACCTCGGCGATCGGCGGGCAGCCCGGCACCTTGATGATCGGCTTGTTCCTGATCACCTTGTCGATCGGCACCGCCTGGGTCGGGTTGGGCTTGGCGGCCTGCACGCAGCCCCACGAGGCGCAGGCGCCCCAGGCGATCACGGCCATCGAGTCGTTCGCCATCTCGACGAGCTTCTCGACGAAGGGGCGGCCGCCGTCGATGCAGTACATGCCGTTCTCGTTGAGCGGCGGATTGCCCTCGACGGCGAGGATGTACTGGCCTTTGTGCTTCTGCCTAGTCTCCTGCAGGATCGCATCGGCCTGATGGCCGGCCGCCGCCATGATCGTGTCGTCGTAGTCGAGCGAGATCATCGACAGGACGACGTCCTTCACCAGCGGATGGGCAGAGCGGATGAAGCTCTCCGAGCAGCAGGTGCATTCGAGTCCGTGCATCCAGATCACCGGGATGCGCGGCTTGGTCTCCAAAGCGTTGGCGACCGTCGAGGCGCCACTCGCGCCGAGCCCGAGGCTCGCCGCCGTGAGACTGCAGAATTTCACGAAGCTGCGGCGCGAAATGCCCTGGCGCCGGATCACGTCGTAGAACGTCTCGCGCGGAGCGTCCATCGGCCGTTTCCCCTTGGTGTGTCTGGTCCCGTTGAGTCGGGTTGATCGACAGGGGATGCGCAAGAAGCGGGCCAGCCCGGGCTGGATCACCGTCTTGTTGGACTATTGCTGATAATAGAACGTTCTAATCAGGGGCACGCCGGGCGGGGCATGTCCATTCTCTCGTCCAGATCTGGAAACCCGGTTGTCACTGTCGGCCGTTCGGTTTCCAGCGAGCCCACCGCTAGGCGACGTCCGTCAATGCGCCGTGCAGACCATGCAGGGATCGAAGGAGCGCACGACGTGCTGGATTGCTGCGGCGCGGGAGCCGAGGGCGCCGACCGGCGTGCCGACCAGTGCCTGCTCCAGGGGGCCGGGCACGCCGGCGCTATCGCGTGGAGAGAAGTTCCAGGTCGTGGGAGAAATGATCTGATACCGGGCGATCTCTCCGCCCTGCACCGTGATCCAGTGGCCGAGGCTGCCGCGCGCCGCTTCCACCAGCCCTTCGGCGGCGGCCTCGGCGATCGCCGGACCGGCGACGTTGAACGGCGCACCGGCCCGCAGCGCCCGCACCCAGTCCTCCATGGCGATGGCGACGCGAGCGACCTCGATCAGCCGGGCGACCAGCCGGGCGAAGACGTCGGAGCCGCCGCCGGCGATCAGGGCGCGGGCGAGGGGATGGCCGTCGACGGCCTGGCGGGCCAGCGCGCCGACCTCGACCGGCCGGCCGGCCAGCCGCGGCGCCTTGGACCAGCCATAGGCGTCCGGCTTGTGCGGGTCCGGGCGCGTGTCGGCGGCGGCCGGATGGGCCGGGCCATCGGCCAGCCAGGCGGACGTCACGTCCTCGCCGATCTCCGCGGTGACGACGGGGCGGACCTCGCCGGTCCTCGGGTCGAGCACGCCGGAGCGGAACAGCGGCGCGCCGCCGCCCCGGTAGGCGCCGTAGCTCATCAGCGCCGTGGTGCCGCGGCCGAGCCGGTCGAACGCGAGATCGCGGGCGATCCTCACGAACGCGGCGAAGTCGCCGCCGGCCCGCCGCGGCGACCCGGCGAAATCGTCGAGCGCGGCGAGGCTGTCGAGCGCGACGATCTCCTCCAGGGGCGCGGCGAACAGCGTGCCTTCCAGGAACCGGCGGAGCTGCGCCATCGTGGCGACGAGCCGCATGGTCTCGCCGAGGTCGACGGCCCGGGTCGTGCCGCCGGGGCCGAAGGCGAGCGCGTGTGGCCACTTGCCGGCGGTGATGCCGACCACGTGCAGGAGCCGGGCACGCGCCGGCAGCATGTCGCCGGCCGCCGTGCCCTCGACCGCCTTGAAGCGGGCCGACACCGCCTCGAACCACGGCCGGCCGGCATACTCGGCCCGGCAGACGTCCGGCATGAAGAACAGATAGAAGTGGGTCAGGTGGTCGGCGATGTTCTCGGCCGCGTGGGCGAGGTCGGCGGCGAGCCCGCCGTTCGGGGGCGGTGCCACGCCTGAGGCCGCCCGCAGCGCGGCGGCGGCAGCCATCGACTGCGACACCGAGCATATGCCGCAGATGCGCGGCACGATGGCGAGCGCGTCCTCGGGCGGGCGTCCGACCAGGATGCGCTCGAAGCCGCGGAACAGCGGCGCCGAGACGCGGGCCGCGGCGACCCGGCCGTCGGCGACGTCGAGGGTCAGCTCGAGGTCGCCCTCCACCCGGTTGAACGGGCCGACGACGAGCCGCGTCATCCGGACCGGCCGCCCGGTCGGCCCGGCGGCACGATCGTCCGGTCGGCCACCGCGTTGTCGCGCACGCGCCGCGGCGTCGCCGACTTCGACAGTGCGGCGAGCGCGATGAACCACGCTTTCGGCATGTCGAGCGGCAGCCCGACCGGGATGCCGGCGACCTTCGGGGTCGCGGTGAAGCCGTGCGTGTCCTCGAAGCCCGGCGACGTGCAGGCGATGCAGGCGTAGCCGCCGTGCGTGCAGCCGCCGCCGCCCGACCAGCTCCGCTGATTGCAGTCGCCGACCGACTGGGTCGCCTTGCAGCCCAGGTGCTCCATCAGGCAGCCGCGCTCGCCGGCCGCGACGGCGCTCGCCTTGTACTCGTAGAACTCGTTGCGGCTGCAGCCGTGATGGGCGAGGTGGTCGGCGAAGAAGCGCGGCCGGCCGAAGCCGTCGAGCCCGTCGGGCGTGAGCACGCCGGCGGCGAGCGCCGTGAGCGTCTCGATCATCCAGCCGGAATGCGGCGCGCAGCCGGCGACGTTGACGACCGGAAGGCCTTTGCGCGAGCGATACTCCGCCCCGAGCAGGCCGCCGAGAGACTCCTTCTCGAACTGCAGGCCGGTCGCCTCCATCGGATCGGGATCGGCGGCCGAGATGCCGCCGAAGGCGGCGCAGCTTCCCACCGCGACGCAGTAGTCTGCCCGCCGCGCCAGCGCCGGGACGATGTCGAGCATGGTCCGCCCGGTGCCGGCGAGGCGCTGGCCGAGACCGGTGCCATCGGGACCGCGCAGCACCGCGCCTTCGATCACCAGCGCGTCGAGTGGCCGTTCGCCGCGCTCGATCGCGGCGAGGAGGTCGACGACGGTCTCGCCGGTCTCCTCGCTGAACGAGGGATGCCAGACGAGACGCAGGCCGAGGGCGCGCAGCTCGTCGAACAGCCCGGCGTCGCGGTCGAGCAGCGCCATGCTGCAGCCGCCGCAGCCGGCCGCCTGCAACCAGATCACGTCGAAGGTCCGGCCCGCCATGCGGCTCTCCTCGCGGTCAGGATAGAGCAGGGACGGTGACTGGCAAGCGGCGGCCCGTGTGACCGCCGGGACGCGAGGACGTCGTCAGGGCCGCTTGTAGCGGTTGGGGACGAAGGGCATCGGTGCGACCCGGACCGGCAGCCGCTTGCCGCGCACGTCGGCATGGAGGAGCGTCCCGAGCGCGGCGGACGCCGCCGTCACGTAGCCCATCGCGACCGGGGCGCCGAGGCTCGGCCCGAAGCCGCCCGACGTCACCTCGCCGACCGGCTCGCCGCCCTCGGCCGCCGCGTAGAGCATCGTATGGGCTCGCACCGGCGCCCGCCCCTCGGGCAGGAGGCCGACGCGGCGGCGTGCCGTCCCGTCGGCGAGCTGGCGCAGGATGATGTCGGCGCCCGGAAAGCCGCCGGCGCGGGCGCCGCCCGTGCGTCGCGATTTCTGGATGCTCCAGGCGAGCCCCGCCTCGATCGGCGTCGTGTGCGGGTCGAGGTCGCTGCCGTAGAGGCACAGGCCGGCCTCGAGCCGCAGGCTGTCGCGCGCGCCGAGCCCGATCGGCGCGACGTCGGGGTTCTGCAGCAGCGCCTCGCACAGCGCCTCGGCCTTGTCGGCCGGCACGCTGATCTCGTATGCCGT
>NZ_NHSK01000211.1 GCF_016653355.1 Rhodoplanes elegans
TGCTGACCGACGCCGGGCGACTGCTGGCGCGCCGCACCGCGCGCCTGTTCGCCCAGCTCCGCGGGGCGGTCGGTGCCGCGACCGGGACGGATCCGGCGGACGACGCGGCGGGCCGCATCGTGCGGGCGCTCGCCGACGCGCATCTGCGCGCGCTTTCGGCGGTGTGGACGGCGCAGACGTTTCGGCGCGCCGCGGCGGCCCTCGGCATCGCCGAGCCGACCCTGCACCGCGCCGCCCGCGATCTCGAGAAGCTGATCGGCGTCGCCCTCTACCGCCGCACCCGCGACGGCGTCGGCCTGTCGGCCACGGGGGCCGAGCTCGCCCGCCGCTTCGCGCTCGCCGCCGCCGAGGTGAGGGCGGCGCGCGAGGAGCTCGCGCTCGCGCGCGGCAGCGCCGCCGCCACGGTGGTGATCGGCGTCCTGGCGCTCGCCCCGGTGCGGCTCGTCGCCCGCGCCGCCGAGGCGGTGCTGCGCGCGCATCCGGGCGCCCGCGTCACCATCCGCGAGGCGTCCTATGCGAGCCTCGCCGACGCGCTGCGCAGCGGCGCCCTCGACCTGATCTTCGGGGCGCTGCGGGCGCCGCCGCCGTTCGACGATCTCGCCGAGGCGGCGCTGTTCGACGACCCGTACCGGATCGCCTGCCGGCGCGGTCATCCGCTCGCCGGCCGCCGCGACCTGACGCCCGCCGATCTGCGGCCCTATGGCTGGGTGGTGCCGACCGCGCCGCTGCCGCGCCGCGCCGTGGTCGATCGCGTGCGCGCCGCCTGGGACCTGCCGGCCGGCGTGGACGTCGAGGCGGACTCGCTCGGCGGCGTCGTCGCCGTGCTGGCCGAGACCGACCGGCTCAGCCTGCTGCCGCGCCTCGGCGTCGCCCGCGACGGTGCCGGCGGGCCGGACGATCTCGCGGTGCTCGATCTGGCGGTGCCGCATCCGCGCCGCGTCGTCGGCATCACGACCCGCACCGACTGGCTCCCGACCGCCCTGCAGGCGGAGCTTTTGGAGCGGCTGCGGGAGGTCTGCCGGGACGTGTGAGGGAAGGCACGGCGTGCCCCGGACGCGGCGCAGCGCCTGCGCTGCGCCGTCGAGCCGGGGCCGAGGGGCGCCGGGGCAGGCGTTGCGTGTGTGGCCCCTGGGTCCCGGGTCACGGCGGAGTGCGCCGCGCCCGGGACACGAGGCGTCTCGCTTACGCCACCATCCGCCGGCTCTCGATCGGACGCAGCTCGAGGATGTCCTCGGGCCTCATCGGGATCATGGCGACGCCGACGTCGCGCTTGTAGCCGTTCCAGCGGGCGATCTCGGCCTCGGTGCCGAAGCCGGCCTCGACCTTCTTGCCGGTGGTCGCGAAGTCGTCCGGCAGCAGGCCCTCGCGCACCCACAGGGCGACGGCGCCACAGGGGCGGTGAACCTCGAAGCAGAAGCGGCCGAACGGCGAGGCCGGCCCGTGCGCCAGCGTCTGGTCGACGACGAGGCGCTTGCGCGACACCGCCCGCAGCATGAACTCGAAGCTGTCGATCAGGCCGGGCGGATTGAGGCCGGCCACAATGGCGACCTCGTCGCGATGCGGCACGCCGGCGGCCGGGAAGGCGGCGAAGGCGCGCTGCAGCACCTTGATCGACAGCACGACGCCGCCGAAGTGATCCTTGTCGTGGAACGCCTCGAGGTCGTCGAGCGTGATGGTCAGCTCGCCCGCGTAATCGCGAATCTTGATGGACGGGATCATGTCAGCGGTCCTTCAGCTCTTCACCACGGGGCCGATCTCGAACAGGTCGGCGGCCGGCGACGCCAGCACGCGATCCGCCATCTCGTGGCGCAGCGCATCGAAGCGCGCCACCTCGGCGTCGCTCGCGAGCCCGCCCGCGGTCTTCGAGGCGAGGGCGAGGAACTCGCTGGTCAGCGTGCCCTCCTTGAGCCACAGGCTCACCGACGTGCCCTTGTGGCGGATCTCGAACCAGAAGTGCTCGCCGCACACCGCCTGGCCCTTCTTGGCGCCGTGATCGAGCAAGGCACGCTGGCGGCTGAAGGCGCGGGTCGCGCATTCGAGCCCGTCGACGACGCCGGGGCCGTCGACCCCGATCGCCACCTGGATGGCGCGGCGCTCGGGCGGGCCGTCGGGCGAGATCAGCGGGAACGCCGTCTCCAGGACCTTGTAGGCGACCGCGACGCCGCCCGGATGCGGGCCGCCGTGGAACGTGAGCATCTGCTCGTAGCTGATCGCGACCGGGTTCTGCTTCGACCCGCGCATCTTCAAAACGTGCGTCATCGTCTCTCCTTTCAAAACGAGCGAAGTGATTTCATGCCTGCCCGCCGCCGACCCGCGGCGCGACGAGCCAGCGGCCGAACACGGCGAGCCAGGCGAGGAAGCCGGCCGCCCACAGCGCGCTCGGCAGCGCGACGCCCGCCCACGGCATCGCCGCGGGCGCGATCTCGGGCGTGATCACGCGAAGAAGCGTCGCCGCGACGATCAGGGCGGGCGCGATCCACACGGCGGCCGGCAGCGGGAAGCTGCGGCCGGTGTGGCGCAGCGACACGATCGACATCACGGTCGCGACGGTGAGCGAGGCGGCGCCCATGCCGAGCAAGTGGCGCAGGCCGGTCGGATCGAGACCGGCGCCGAGCGCCACCGCGCCGAGCCCGGCGAGGCCGGCCGCCAGAAACGCCTGCGCCACGTAGAAGAGGAGCATCTGCGGGCGCAGCAGCGCGGCGCCGCGATGCAGCTCGACCATGCGGTCGAGCTGGGCGCAGGCGGCGGCGAGCGCGATCCAGCCGGTCACCGGGCTCGTCGGCGCCACCGTGTCGGCGATGGCGAACAGAAGAAGCGTCGCGACGGCGAGATGCCGGCGCCCGGGAGAAAGCCGCGGCGGCCCCTTGCGTCCGGTCTCGCGCAGCGCGGCGCCGAGCGCGACGGGCAGGATGCGGCCGAGCGCCAGCGCGATCGCCACCAGCAGAAGATCGAGGCCGAGGATCACGGCGGCGTCCGGCGTGCCGGGCAGCGCGCCGAGCCGCGTCATGTGGAACCAGAAGTTCGCGGCGAGCAGGCCGAGCATCACCAGGCCGAGGTCGATCGGCCGGCGGCCGGCCTTGGACAGCGCGGGCAGGGCGCTGCCGAACACGGCCGGCAGGAAGGCGAGGTCGGCGAGCGCGACCACCTCGGCCGGCAGCACGCCGTCGAGCCAGAAGGCGACGCGGCCGGCGAGCCAGACCATCACGAGGGCCGCGAGCGGCCGGCCGGCGACGGGCGGCGTGCCGGTCCAGCTCGGGAAGGCGGTGAGCGCGAAGCCCGCCATCGCGGCGGCGAGGCAGCCGAAGATCTGCTCGTGCGCGTGCCAGGCGGCGCTCCCCACCGTGCCGGCACCGACCAGCCCGGTCCAGATCACCGGCAGCGGCAGCACGGCGGCGACGGCGGCGAGCGGCACCAGCAGGAAGAACGGCCGGAAGGCCTCGCTCAGCACGGCATCGCGCGTCGCTTGCGTCGCCACCGGTTTCATCGCGGCGACTCCGGCTCGACCGAGAGTGCCGCCGCGGTCGCAGGATCCGCGAGCAGGCGGCCGACCTCGGCATGGACGAAGCCGTCGTCGCGCGCCGCGTGCGGCACCGCGATGTCGTGCATGGCGGCGACATGGGCCGGGCGCGGCGAGAGAACAAAAACGCGGTCGGCCATGCGCACGGCCTCGGCGAGGTCGTGCGTCACCAGCACGGTGGTGAGCCCGCGCGCGTCGATCAGCCGCTGCACCAGCGCCTGCATCTGCCGGCGCAGCCCGACGTCGAGCGCGCTGAACGGCTCGTCGAGCAGCAAGAGATCCGGCTCGATCGCCAGCGCCCGGGCGAGCGCGACGCGCTGGCGCATGCCGCCCGACAGCGCGTGCGGGAACTTGTCGCCGTCGTCCTCCGACAGGCCGACGACGCGCAAGAGCGCGTCGGCGCGCGCGAGGCGCTCGGAGGCGCGCATCGGCAGCGCCTTCAGCCCGAACGCGATGTTCTTTCGCGCGTCCCGCCACGGCAGGAGGCACGGGTCCTGGAACGCGAAGGCGGGGCGCGCAAAACCGTGGACGATGCGGCCCTGATCGGGCTGCACGAGGCCGCCGATCATCGCCAAGAGCGTGCTCTTGCCACAGCCCGAGGGGCCGATCAGGCACCCGACTTTTCCGGCGGGCAGCGCGAAGGAGATTTTCGCCAGCACCGGCTCCGGCCCGAACGCATGCGACACGGCCTCGACCACGAGGCCGGGCGTCGTCGTCGCCAGAGTGCCGTCGGGTGCGAGCGTCATGCCGATCAGATCCCCGGCATGTCGCGCGCCTCGGCGCCGGGGAGATCGCGCCGCCAGGTGAGCAGGCGGCGGCGCAGCGGCTCGAGCAGCAGATATTCGACCGCGAGCAGCAGCGCGACGACGACCAGGATCCACGCCATCGCCTTGACGGTGTCGACCTGCACGCGCGCGGTCGCGAGCCCGTCGCCGATGCCGCCGGCGCCGCTCAGCAGTTCGGTCATCACGGCGACCTTCCATGAGAGCGCGAGCGCGGTGGCGATCGCCGGGAACAGATAGGAGAGCATGTGCGGCAGGTAGACGTCGGTCACCAGCACATGGCGCGGCACCCGGAAAGCGCGCGCCATGCGGCGCAGCGCGCCGTCGAGGCTGCGCACGCCTTCGGCCGCGCTCGCGAACACGATCGGCGCACTCGTCACCAGCACGGTGAACACGACGGCGAGCCCCGAGCCGCCGAACCACAGGAGCGACAGCACCACCCAGGCGATCGCCGGGATGCCGAGCATGAGCGTCGCGATCGGCGCCAGCAGGCGCCGCATCATGTCGGACAGGCCGGCCAGCGCGCCCAACACGCCGCCGACCACGACACCGAGCAGAAATCCCGCGAGCGCGTTGCGGCTGGTCTCCACCACGGCCGGCCACACCTTGCCGGCGAGCGTCATCTGCCACAGCGCCGCGAAGGTCTCGCGCGGGGAGGGGAGCACCAGCGTGCCGTAGGCGGCGTGGCCCGCCTCCCACAGCGCGACGAGCAGCAACAGGCTCGCGGCCGCGCCCCAGCCGCCCCAGACATAGTCCAATGCCTGAGCAAGGCGGGCGCGCAGCCGGATCATGCGGCGGGGCCCCAGTAGAAGGCGTCGTCGGGCAGACGGCCGCCGAGGATGTCGGGCGACATCTCCATCAGGGCCGTGAAGTAGTGCTGCAGGTCGGGCTTCGCGTCGGCGGCGGCGACGACGTCGAGGCGGAAATGCGGGATCGACCGCTCGACCACAGGCGCGGCGAGATCGAGCGTCGCGGCGCCGAGCTTGCCGGCCTCGGCCGGGTTGTCGAGCACCCAGCGGGCGCTCTCGATGCAGCCCTGGTGGATCGCCCGCACCAGCTCGGGGTTCGCCTGGAGAAAGTCCTCGCGCATGCCGAGGCCGGCCTGGGCGATGCGCGGCGGCCGTCCGGTCAGACGTCCGTAGACGGCGGTGAGGTCGGCGGTCCGGCGCACCGTGACGCCGGCCGCTGCGCCGCGGATCTGTGCCGCCGTCGCGGCCGGCTCGGAGATCACGGCGAGGGAGGCACGACCGGCGAGCAGAAGCTGCACGGCCTCGGTGGGCGTGCCGACATACTGCAGCTTCACGTCGGTGTCGGGGTTCATGCCGAGCTTGCGCAGCGTCATGCGGAAGATCAGGTCGGGCGCGTCGTTGCGGAACGCCATCAGCACCGTCTTGCCGGCGATGTCCTCGATCTTCTGAACAGCCTCGTCGCGGCTCATCAGATAGAGGAGACCCCAGGTGACGATGTTCATCAGCCGCACGGGGACGCCGCGGTTGCGCATGTTGGCGCAGGAGTAGGACGGCGTGCCGAACACCGCCATCTCGCCCGAGACGACGCCGGCCCGCATCTGGTCGGGCGTGCGCCACACCTTCAGCTGCGCCTTGTCGGCGAAGCGCGCCAGCGCGCCGGTCTCGATCAGCCGCGCCATCACGACCGACGGCGTCGCGGGCATGCCGTTGATCACGACGCTCGCGAGCTTTTCGCCGGCCATCGCCGGGCTGCGCGGGATCACGGCGGCGAGGCCGGTGGCGGCGAGACCCGTCAGTGCGTCGCGTCGGCTCGCAAACACCATCCCGCATCCTCCTGCTTCGACGGCCGATCGCGCCTGCCGGCGGCGTCCCGGCCATGGGTGCTGGGCTGGATAGTCGGTCGCCGGTACCTCCGGCATACGAGGAAGTACCGAACGGACCTGGAATCCGGACAGACTTGGAATCCGAGCAGACTTGGAACCATTGGAAAATGCAAACCTTTCCAACTGCGCTTGACGGCGCGGCCGCAGCCGGCGAGTTCTGGCGGGTCCGGTCGCGCGCGCCGTTCCGCGCAGCGCCGTCCGGCCGCCCCGCCCGGATCTCTGCGTCCGATACCCCCGCCCGCACCCCCGTCCGTGTCCATGGCCTCGCGTTCCGTCGTCTCCGGCATCCTGTTCATGATCGGCTGCACGATCATGTTCGCGATCGGCAGTGCCGTCTCGAAATGGCAGGTCGCAACCTATCCGGTCGGCGAGATCCTGTTCGTCCGGGTCCTGGTGTCGCTCGTCACGGTGTCGATCATCATCCTGCCCAAGACCGGCCTCGAGGTGTTCCGCACCCGCCGGCTGCGCGACCACGCGACCCGCTCGGTCACCCAGGCGGCGGCGCAGACCTGCATCATGATCGCGCTCAGCCTGATGCCGCTGGCGAGCGTCATCGCCGTCAACTTCTCGGCGCCGCTGTTCGCGACCCTCTTCTCGGCCCTGATCTTCAAGGAGACGGCCGGGCGCGCCCGCTGGGCCGCGCTGGTCGCCGGCTTCGCCGGCGTGCTGATCGTCACCCATCCGGGTGCCGAGACGTTCCAGATCGGCTTCCTGTTCGCGATCGGCAATGCGGTGCTCTACGGCCTCGTCACGGCGGGCGTGCGCAGCATGACCCGCACCGAGTCGCCCGCCACCCTCACCATGTGGCAGATGGTGATGCTGACCGTGATCTTCACCGCGGCGCTGCCGTTCGGCTTCGTCATGCCGACGGCCTGGGACGGCGTGCTGATGCTGGTGAACGGCGTGTCGAACGCCATCGGCCAGTACTGGTGGACCAAGGCCCTGCATCTCGCGCCGGCCGGCGCGGTCGGGCCGTTCTATTACCTGTCGCTCGTGTGGGCGATGGGGATCGGCTTCCTGGTGTGGGGCGACGTGCCCACCGTGCACCTCCTGATCGGCTCCGCCGTCGTCGTCGCCTCCGGCCTCGCGCTCCTGTGGCACGAGACGGGGCGCAAGAAGGGCTGAGGGGGAAGGCTCCCGACTCCGTGTCCCGGACGAGGCGGATCGCGCCGCAGGTGCGATCCGCCGAAGAGCCGGGACCCAGGGGCGACAGGGCAGGCGCATCGCCCGATCGCTCCTGGGTCCCGGGTCACGGCGCGGTGCGCCGCGCCCGGGACACGAGGCCGACATTGCATTCCCCCTCGCGCCGCACTAATCCAGGGCCATGTTCACGGGCATCGTCACCGATATCGGCACCGTCGTCGCGGTCGCACCGCGCGCCGACGACCTGCGCCGCCTCACCATCGCCTGCGCCTACGACCGCGCGACCATCGTCGACGGCGCTTCGATCGCCTGCAGCGGCACCTGCCTCACCGTGGTGTCCGCCGGGGTGGAGCAGGGGCGCACTTGGTTCGCGGTCGATGCCGCCGCCGAGACGCTGCGGCTCACCACGGTCGGCCGCTGGACGGCCGGCTCGCGGATCAATCTCGAGCGGGCGCTGAAGATCGGCGACGAGCTCGGCGGCCACCTCGTCACCGGCCATGTCGACGGCCTCGCCACGCTGATCGCGCGTGAAGACCTCGGCGAGATGTCGAAGATGACGTTCCGGGCGCCGGCACCGCTCGCCCGCTTCGTCGCCACCAAGGGCTCAGTGACGCTCGCGGGCGTGTCGCTCACCGTCAACGACGTCGACGGCGACGCGTTCTCGGTGCTGCTGATTCCGCACACGCTGCAGGTGACGACGCTGGGCGATCTCGCGCCGGGCGACCCGGTCAACCTCGAGGTCGACCTGATGGCGCGCTATGCCGCACGCCTCGCGGAGGCCTCGCCGGCCTAGACCCGGGGGGCGCCACGTCGCCGCGCAGGGGCGGTCTGCCGCGGTCGGGGTTGCGGCCGGTCCCGCCGGCTTGCTACTGACGGCGCGACCGAGGAACCCATGGCCGGACCGAGCATAGCGACCCGCACCACCGAAGAGCCCTTGCCGGGCGCGCGCATCCTCATCGTCGAGGCGCGCTACTACGGCGCCATCGCCGACGCGCTGCTGGAGGGCGCCCGGCGGGTGCTCGACGCCGCCGGCGTCGAGTGGGACATCGTCAGCGTGACCGGCTCGCTCGAGGTGCCGCAGGCCGTGGCGATCGCGCTCGAGGCGCCCGTCCACACCCGGCGGCTGCCGTTCGACGGCATCGTCGCGCTCGGCTGCGTGATCCGCGGCGAGACCAGCCATTACGACATCGTCGCCGGCGAATCCGCCCGCGCGCTGATGGACCTCGCGGTCCGCCACCGGGTGCCGATCGGCAACGGCATCGTCACCACCGACACGCACGAGCAGGCCGAGACCCGCGCCGATCCGGAGCGGGGCGACAAGGGCGGCGTCGCCGCCGCCGCCGTGACGTCGCTGATCCGGGTGAAGCGCCACCTCCAGAGCCCGCGGAGCGAGCGGTGAGCCGCGAGCCCAAGCCCGAGCCCAAGCCCGTGCGCGAGCCCAAGCCGGTGCGCAAGGCGAACCGCCGCGGCGCCGCGCGGCTTGCCGCCGTGCAGGCGCTCTACCAGATGGACATCGCGGCGACGCCGCTGCACGAGATCCTCGCCCAGTTCGAGAGCCACTGGATCGGCCGCGAGGTCGAGGGCGAGCAGTACCTGCCGGCCGAGGAGAGCTTCTTCCGCGACATCGTCAACGGGGTCGTCGAGGGCCAGCGCAAGCTCGACCCGCTGGTCGACCAGGCGCTCGAATCGAGCTGGCCGCTCAAGCGCGTCGAGGCGATCCTGCGCTCGGTGCTGCGGGCCGGCGCCTGGGAGCTCGACAAGCGTCGCGACATCCCGGCCCGCGTCGTCGTCTCCGAATATGTCGACGTCGCCAACGCCTTCGTCGACCGCGACGAGACCGGCATGGTCAACGCCGTGCTCGACGAGGTCGCCCGCCGCCTGCGCGCCGGCGAGTTCGATCCCGCCCCGCAGGGGTGAGGAGGACTCGTCGGGCGGTGGAGCGGGCCCGACCGTCCTCGGCCGCGTGCCCCGGACAAGGCGCATCGAGCCGTAGGCTCGTTGCCCCGCAGAGCCGGGGCCCAGGGGCGGCGCGGTCAGCAGTTTCGGCAGGTCCCTCGTTCGGTCGCACTGGGTCCCGGTTCGCGGCGCGTCGCGCCGCGCCCGGGACATGAGGCTCCAGTCCGGGTCCGAGACTTCGGCCCGATGCTCAGCGGCCCGATGGTCAGCGCCAGCCGAGCATCCAGGCGCAGCCCGACCCGGGGAGGCAGCCGGTGCCGTAGGTCACGGCCGTCGCGGTCGGCACCACATAGGTCGGGTAGGCGTAGATCCGCCGCGCGTCGGTCGCGTAGATGGTGCCGTCCTGGTAGGGCGTCGCCCAGCCGACCGGACCGTAGGCCCCGTACGGCACCGGGCCGCCGACCGGAACGAAGCCGGCGCGCGCTCCCGGCAGCCGCGTCCGATACGACACGTACCAGCCGTAGCCCGGCCGCCAGGAATAGCCGTAGGCCGGCGGCGCCACCCGTGCGTAGCCGGGTCGGTAAGGGTAGGGCGCCTGTGCCGAGGCGGCAGGCGCGACGGCGAAGGTCGCGACGGCGACGGTCGCGGCACACGTCGCCGCGCGCATGATCCCGGTCCGCGTCATCTGTGGTCCCTTTCGATCGGAAGCTGGCCCTCGAACGCAACACGGCCGCCCGCGCCGACCGGCCGGGCCCGTCGTCTCGTTCTCCCACGGAAGCCTGAAGGACGAGATAACGCCGCGCCGGTCCGCGCCGCGGCGAGAGGACTAGCCCGAGGCCGCTCCGGATCGTGCTCGCGGTTCGGGGCAACGCTGCGGAAGGACGGGAAAAATCGGGAGAGGGGGAAAAGTACGGACCGGTAAAGAGTGTTCCATTCTCAGCAAAAGATATTAATGTACTAGCTCCATTCTAAAGCCGTCGATATCGGCAACCATTCGACAGTAAGTTTCGGAATGCACAGATGGCTCGCAAGTACGAGCTCAAGCGTCGGGCCGTCCGCCAGGATGCCACGCGCCAGAGGATCATCGCGGCCGCTGTCGACCTGCACTGCAGCGTCGGCCCGACCCGCACCAGCATCCTGGCGATCGCGGAGCGGGCCGGGGTCGAGCGCCCCACCGTCTATCGCCACTTCCCGACGCTGAACGCCCTCTATCTCGCCTGCGCGGACCGGTTCTGGACCGACAATCCGCTGCCCGACGCCGAGGCCTGGACCGGGATCACCGATCCGGAGGCGCGCCTGCGGCACGGGCTCGACGAGCTCTACGCGTTCTTCGAGCGGCTCTCGCCGGCGCTGTGGAACATCCTGCGGGACGTCGAGGACACGCCCGACCTCAAGCAGTTCTGCGCGGGCCATGCCGACTCGTGGACGCGGATGCGGGAGGTGCTGGCCGAGCCGTTCGCGGTTCCGCCGGAGCCGCGCGACAAGGTCGACGTGGCGATCGCCCACGCCGTCGACTATTTCGCCTGGCGGGCGTCGCGCCGCAACGGCGTGCCCAATGCCGCGATCGTCGACCTGATGGCCGGCATGGTGCGCGGCGGCTGCCTGGTCCGCGGCGGATAGAGCCCGGCGTGCATCTCTGCCGCGCCGGGCGGGCCGCTCCGGCGCCGGGGCGTCGGAGCGATCGTCGCGAGGCGACAGCCTTACATGTACTGGCCGCCGTTGGCGGCGATGTCGGTGCCGGTGATGTAGCCGGCGCTGTCCGACGACAGGAACACCACGATGTCGGCGATCTCGTCCGGAGAGCCCAGCCGGCCGACCGGGATCAGCGGCAGGATCTTGGTGTCCATCACCTCCTTGGGCACCGACAGCACCATCTTGGTGCCGAGATAGCCGGGCGAGATGGTGTTGACCGTGATGCCCTTGCGGCCGACCTCGAGGGCGAGCGACTTGGTGAAGCCGTACATGCCGGCCTTGGTGGCGGCGTAGTTCGACTGGCCGAACTGGCCCTTGGCGCCGTTCATCGAGGAGATGTTGATGATACGGCCCCAGCCGCGCTCCAGCATGCCGTCGATCACCTGCTTCGACATGTTGAAGACCGAGTAGAGGTTGGTGCGCAGCACCGCGTCCCACTGCTCGAACGTCATCTTGCGGAACATCGAGTCGCGGGTGATGCCGGCATTGTTGACCAGCACGTCGACCGGGCCGACCTCGGCCGCGATCTTGGCGACGCCCTCCTTGCACGACTCGTAGTCGGCGACGTCCATCTGATACGCCTTGAACTCGCGCCCTTCCTTCTTCTGGTTGTCCAGCCACTCGTCGATGTGCTTGTTGCCCGGCGAGCAGGTGACCGCGACCCGGTAACCGGCAGCGTGCATCTTCACGCTGATCGATTCACCCAGGCCCCCCATACCGCCGGTGATGACTGCAACGCGCATGATCTCAATTCCTCCGTTGAATGCGGCGTGACCTCGTCCCCCCGCCCGCGACCCGGATGTCGGCGACCGGGATGATCCGTGCCTTGGTTGGTCCGTCGGCCGCATGAGCGGCGCGTGGCCGTGTCCTCGGCGTTTGGTCCGCTCCGTGGCGCGTGCCTGCGCCGACGATCCGGACGTTTGGGCGCATCGCCGTCGGGTCTGACCTCGGCGTGCACCGGAAATCTGATTGCGTTTATGACAGTCGGGCGAGTGTGGGCGATTGCGGCGGCCGCTGCAAGGTGCGTGGGCCGTCCGCGTCGTATCTTTGGTCGTAAGAGACCTGCGACCGAATCGCCGGGTCTTTACCGTCGCCGAATGGGGCGACCGTCGACAGTCGTATTGCGCTTCGTCGAACCGTGTGGAGGGCCGCGGCGCGTCCTCGCGCCGGCCCCGCGAACCGAGCTAGCGCCCTGCGGGAAATTTGTCCGCATCCATGCGTCGGGCGCGTGGCTCCTTTACCCCTCCGCAACTTCTGCCCTCCTTACTAGTGCGCGGCGGCGAGTGCCCTCATCCACATCACAAGATCGCAACTCGCCCCGGAGGAAGGACATGCGGGGTTTTCGTTTGCGCGTCGGCGCCAAGCTGACGCTGTCGGCCCTCATCGGCATTGCCCTGGTCTCGGTGCTCGTCGGCAATGTGTATTTCAGCGGGCGTGACACCATCGTGGCGACCGAGACGGCGCTGATGCGGCAGAAGCTGATCCAGGACGCTGGTCGGGCCCAGGTCGAGTTCGAGCAGATGCGGGTCGCCTATCGCGAGATCAAGATGGCCCGGTCCAAGGAGGAGGTCGGCGCCGCGCTGACGAGCTTCCGCAAGACGGCCGCCGACGCCAGCCGGTATCTCGGCGAGATGCGCGGCGCGGTGCGCCTGAAGGACAATGCCGAGCGCATCGACCGCGCCGCCGCGCTGGTCGGCGCCTACGACAAGGCGGTCGAGGAGATCGGCGCGCTGCAGAACCGGATCTTCGAGCTGTGGGTCGCCCGCGACGAGGTGCTCGGCGTGTGGAACAAGGCGTTCGACGCCTTCGTCGCGTCCAAGGATCTGGCCGCGCAGCCGAACGGGGCCGAGGTCGAGGCGCTGGTGCGGGAGGCCGACTCGGTGTCGAAGACGGCCCGCATCGTCTCCTGGCGCTACGACGCCACCGAGGCGGGCGCCCAGGCGGCCCGCATCCCGCCGCTGCAGAAGAAGGCCCGCGACATTCTCCGCCAGGGCCGCGGCAAGCTCGGCGATCCGGCCCTGATCGCCGAGGTCGACGAGCTCGACAAGAACCTCGCCCGCTTCTCCCGGGTGATCGACGACACGGTCGCGGCGCGCGCGGCCCAGAGCGAAGTGCTGGAGAAGCGCCTGCGCCCGATCGTCGGCGAGATCGACAAGCTGCTCGACGAGACCGTCGCCTCGGCCACCCAGGTGGTCCGCTCCGAAGCCTCCGAGCTGATCGGCGGCGTCGGCAGCGCCACCCGGATGTCGGTGGTGCTCGGGCTTCTGGTCGTCGGCGTGCTGATCGGCTCGGCGGTGTTCGGCAGCCTCGCGATCGGCAAGCCGCTGCGCCGCATCGGCGCCGTGCTGCACGGCCTCGCCCAGGGTGATCGCGCCGTCGAGGTTCCCTACACGGGCCGCGGCGACGAGATCGGCGAGGCGGCCCGCGCGGCGCTCGCCTTCCGCGACAACCTCGCCCGGGTCGACCAGCTCGAGGCTGACCGCAAGGCCGCCGAGGCGCTGACCGCCGACGAGCGCCGTGCCGCCATGCACCGCCTCGCCGCCGAGTTCGAGGCGGCGGTCGGCGAGATCGTCGAGCGCGTCTCGCACGCCTCCGGGGCCCTCGAAGCGGCGGCCGGCGCCATGACGACGACGGCCGAGCAGACCGAGACGCTCGCCGGCACGGTCGCGGCCGCCTCCGAGGAGGCCTCGGCCAACGTCGCCGCGGTGGCGTCGGCGACCCAGGAGATGACCTCCTCGGTGGGCGAGATCGGCCGGCAGGTGCAGGAGTCGAGCCGCATCGCCGCCCACGCGGTCGCCCAGGCCCGAACGACGGACGAGCGGATCACGGCGCTGTCGCACTCGGCCGACCGCATCGGCGACGTCGTCAAGCTGATAACTGCGATCGCCGAGCAGACCAACTTGTTGGCCTTGAATGCGACGATCGAAGCTGCGCGCGCGGGAGAAGCCGGCAAGGGCTTCGCGGTCGTCGCCCAGGAGGTCAAGGCGCTCGCCGCCCAGACCGGCAAGGCGACCGGCGACATCTCGACCCAGATCGCCGGCATGCAGGCGGCGACCCACGACTCCGTCGGGGCCATCAAGGAGATCGGCGCCACCATCGCGCACATCGCCGAGATCGCCGCGGCGATCGCGGCGGCCGTCGAGGAGCAGGGGGCCGCGACCGGCGAGATCGCCCGCAACGTCCAGCAGGCCGCCAAGGGTACCGACGCGGTCGCCCGCCACATCACCGAGGTGAACCGCGGCGCCAGCGAGACCGGCACGGCGTCGGCCCAAGTCCTCGGCGCCGCCAGAGAACTCTCCAAGGACGGCACCGCGCTGCGCCAGCAGGTCGGCAAGTTCCTCAGCGCGGTGCGGGCCGCCTGAGCCGGGCGGCGCATCACGGGCTTTCGCGAACAGAATCGGGCGCCCCCGCGGGGCGCCCGTTTTTTTAGGTCCGTCCGGCAAGCGTCGGAGCCAGAT
>NZ_NHSK01000212.1 GCF_016653355.1 Rhodoplanes elegans
TCCATGTGTGACGACCCCCGCTGCACCCACGCCATGCCCTTCACCGCGCCGACCCGCCCCTCGCTGTCGCGCCGCGCCCTGCTCGGCGCCGGTGCCGCCGCCGCGTTCGCGGGCGGCGTCGCGGGCTTCTCGGCGACCGGCGTGGCGCCGGCCATCGCCCAGCAGGCCGCGGCGCGGCCGAACGCCATCGGACCGGACGCGGCGCTGAAGCGGCTCGTCGACGGCAATGCGCGCTACGTCGGCAACGCCATGGAGAACCGCGATTTCTCCGCCGGCCGCGTGGCGCGCGCGAGCGCCCAGTATCCGATCGCCGGGCTGGTGAGCTGCGCCGATTCGCGCGTCGCCCCCGAATACGCCTTCGACCAGGGACCGGGCGAATTGTTCGTCGTGCGGGTGGCCGGCAACTTCGTCGACGACCACGGGCTCGCCAGCCTGGAATATGGCGTCGCCGTGCTCGGCCTGCCGCTGATCATGGTGCTGGGCCACTCCGGCTGCGGCGCCGTCGATGCGACCATGAAGACCATCAAGGACAAGACGGTGCTGCCCGGCCACCTGCCGCTGCTGATCGAGGCGATCCGGCCGGCGATCGAGACCGCCGAGAAGACCAAGGCCGCGAACCCGCTCGACGCGGCGATCGCCGAGAACGTCCGCTACAACGTGCGCCGCCTCGTCGAAGCGAAGCCGATCGTCGCCGAGGCGGTGACGAAGGGCACGGTCAAGGTCGTCGGCGCCGTCTACGACATCGCGACCGGCAAGGTGGCGATGGTGTGAGCGGGGGCGGTGCACGGTCGCGCTACGCCCGCGCCCCGGAGGACGGGATGTGAGGACGAGGGGACGTGAGGACGGCGCCGTGATCACGTCGCGCCTCACACCACCGGCACGGGCTCCGGCGTGGTCTCGAACTGCAGCCGGGCGAGGCGGGCGTAGAGACCGCCCTGGGCGACCAGGCTGTCGTGCGTGCCCTCCTCGACGATGCGGCCCTGGTCCATCACCAGGATGCGGTCGCAGGACAGCACCGTCGCGAGGCGATGCGCGATGACCAGCGTGGTGCGGCCCTCCATCAGGCGGGAGAGCGCGGTCTTCACCAATGTCTCGTTCTCGGCGTCGAGCGCCGAGGTCGCCTCGTCGAGCAGCAGGAGCGGCGCCTCGCGCAGGATGGCGCGGGCGATGGCGAGGCGCTGGCGCTCGCCGCCGGAGAGCAGCACGCCGCGCTCGCCGATCTGCGTCTGCATGCCCTGCGGCAGCCGGCCGATGAACTCCGACGCCGCGGCGAGCTCGGCCGCGCGGGCGACGTCGGCGTCCGACGCGCCGGGCCGGCCGAACCGGATGTTCTCGGCGATAGAGGCGGCGAACACGGCGGCGTCCTGCGGCACCAGCGCGATGCGCGAGCGGATGTCGCGCGGATCGGCGTCGGCGAGCCGCACGCCGTCGATCGTCACGGCGCCGGACTGCGGGTCGTAGAAGCGCAGCAGCATGTGGAACACGGTGCTCTTGCCGGCGCCCGAGGGGCCGACGATCGCCACCTTCTCGCCCGGCCGCACCCGGAACGTCACGTCGTCGAGGGCGGTCGCGTCCTTGCGGGTCGGATAGGAGAAGCGCACCTGCGCGAAGGCGACGTCGCCGCGCGCCGGGGTCGGCAGCGGCACCGGCTGCGCCGGGCGCTTGATCTCGGGCTCGATCGCCAGGAGCTCGTTGAGCCGCTCGGCGGCGCCGGCCGCCTGCGAGATCTCGCCCCACACCTGCGACAGCTCGCCCAGCGCCCCGGCCGCGAACACGGCGTAGATGACGAACTGGCTGAGCCGACCGGCCGTGATGCGCTCCTCGTAGACGTCCTGGGCACCGACCCACAGGATCACGACGACGCAGGCGAAGACGAGAAAGATCGCGATGCCGGTGAGCCAGGCGCGCGCCTGGGTCGAGGCGAAGGCCGCGTCGCAGGCGCGCGTCACCGCGTCGGCGAAGCGCGTCTTCGCCATCCGTTCGTTGGTGAAGGCCTGCAGGGTGCGGATCGCGCCGATCAGCTCGGCCGCGTAGCTCGACGCCTCGCCGAGCGTGTCCTGCGCCTCGCGCGAGCGGCGCCGCACGACGCGCCCGAAGGCGACCAGCGGCAGCACGATGATCGGAATCACGATCAGCACGAACAGCGACAGGCGCGGGCTCGTCACCACCATCATCAGGGTGGAGCCCATGAACAGCATCAGGTTGCGCAGCGTGATCGACACCGAGGCGCCGACCGCCGATTTCAGCTGCGTGGTGTCGGCGGAGAGGCGCGACACCAGCTCGCCGCTCTTCGAGGAATCGAAGAACGAGGCGGACAGCCCGGTGAGATGGTCGAACACGCGGGTGCGCAGATCCGCGACGATGCGCTCGCCCAGCGTGGTGACGAGGTAGTAGCGCATCGCGCTCGCCCCGGCGAGCACGGCGGCGAGCAGGATCAGCACCGAGAAGTACTGGTGGATCAGCCCGGCATATTGCTCGGTGAAGCCGAAATCGATCATCCGGCGCACCGCCACGGGCAGCACCAGCGTGGCGAGCGAGGCGACCACCAGGGCGATCAGGGCGGCGAGCGCGCGGCCCTTGTAGCGCATCACGTAAGGCACGACCGCCAGCAGCGGCTTGATGTTGCGCCGGTTGTCCTCCGGCTTCTGGCCGACCCGGGACGCGCTCGATCCGAGCCCGCGTCCGCCGCTGTCAAGATTCATGGGGCATCCCGCTCGACGTCGACACGACTGGAAAATCGATGGAACAGCAACTCGTCACGCGATCCCGCACCGGGCGGCGCCGTGGCTCGCGCGCGGCCGGACAATGACTCGCGCCGGCACCCCTGACAATGCGCGCAAAAGCCCGGATGCCGGGTTTTTCCGCTACCGTGGTTTGTGCCGGCACCCGGGTCGTGCGGGATCCGGCGCGCGGCCCGGGGCAGGGCGGCGTGCCCCCGGCTTGTCTCGCCGGGGCCGCTGAGCTATAGACCCCGCAACTTCCGACAGATCGAGAATTTGGGATCGAGCGATGAAGGCCGACATTCACCCCGCGTATCATACCGTCAAGGTCGTCATGACCGACGGCACCGAGTTCGAGACCCGCACGACGTGGGGCAAGTCCGGCGACACGCTGCGGCTCGACATCGACCCGAAGTCGCACCCGGCGTGGACGGGCGGCTCGCAGCAGCTCCTCGACCGCGGCGGCCGCGTGTCGCGCTTCCAGAAGAAGTTCTCGGGCCTCGGCCTGAAGTGAGCCGGACGGCCGCGCGCCGTCCCGTCTCCTCGCCGCAGCATCGACAGGATCAGGCCGGGCCACCGCCCGGCCTTTCGGCGTTGGCTGCCTACGCATGCCCCGCGTGCCCCGGACAAGGCGCGGCAGGCCGCAGGCCTGATGCGCCGCAGGGCCGGGGCCCAGGGGCGGAACGGGAGGCGTCTCGTCCGGTCGACCCTGGGTCCCGGTTCGCGGCGCGTCGCGCCGCGCCCGGGACACGAGGATGCCTCCGCGGTCGCACAGCGGAATGGGAACGTTTCTCGGTGAAGGGAGGCGCGGCCTAGTCGCCGTCGCGCTCGAAGGCGGCCTTCAGGAGGCCGAGCTGGCGCTCCAGCGGGTTGGCGACCGGCGGCGCCTCGGGCACCGGGGCGTGGATGGTCGCGTCGAGCCGACGCACCTGGTCCTGCAGCTTGAGCGAGCGGTCGATCAGTGCGACCAGCGTCTCGGGCAGGAGCTTGAGGGTCTCCGGATCGGCCGGGTCGCCGATGCCGAGCTTGACCTTGGTCTTCTCGCGATTGGCCTGGTCGAGGGACATCTCGCCCTCGTTGACGGCGCGGTGCAGCAGCAGCCAGGAGGCGAGCTGCATCAGCCGCGTGGTCAGACGCATGCTCTCGGTCGCGTAGGACAGCGCGGCGGTGCGCTCGAGCTGCTTCGACTCGCTGCGGCCGGGACCGTCCAGATAGGCGGCCGTCTCCTCGACCAGCTTCATGCCGTCGCTGAACAGCACCACGAAGGCCTGGGAGGATGCGAGCCGCGCGCCGAAAGACACCGGGCTCGCCATGATGGGCGAATGGTCGGACATGGGCACCCCTGTTGGGCCCGAACTATGGCGGGGGGGGCGGGCGGAGTCCAGCCGCCGCCGCGGCGCGAAACCGCAAGATTTCGCGACATAGTTTCCGCCAATTCGTCGCAATCCGGCGGTGCGGTGGTCACCCCGATCGCGCAAGCCCCGCCACGGCCGTCGAAAAAAGGGGCCGCCACGAAGGCGGCCCGAAGTGTCAACAGGGAGGCGTCAAACAGAGTGGACAGGAGCCACTCGATGTCCACGAGGTGGACCTCAACAGTAATATTCGAGAAAGCTTAACGGCCCCTTACCGGCCGGGTCGACCGGCGCGGGCCGCCCTGCGGCCGGCGACCAGCGACCAGCGAGTAGCGAGTAGCGAGTAGCGAGTAGCGAGTAGCGAGTAGCGAGTAGCGAGTAGCGAGTAGCGAGTAGCGAGTTTCCCCCGCCCGCTCTTCCCTATTCGCTATTCGCCCCGCGCTATTCGCCCGCGCGAACCGCCCGCGTCACCGCTTGAAGAACAGGTCGGCGGCCGAGCGCGATGCCTGCTTGGCGGCGCGGGCCGCCTCCAGCCGGGCGATCTCGTCGCGCAGGAGGCCGATGCGCTCGTCGATCTCGGCGACCGAAAGGAGCGCGAGGTCCTGGCCGATGTCGTGGGTGAGCTTGCGCTTGGGCCGGTCGTCCTCGTCCCCGATCGCCATCCTGGTCCTCCGTGAGCCCCGCCGGTCCGCTCCGCGCGCCGGGCATGCGGCAGACGAAAACCGGATCCCTTCCGCCGGGATCATGCTCTAGTGTGTCGCCCGGCCGATCCGCCGCCGACGCGGCGGCGACCATGCCTCCGGGACCATCGGCCTGCAAGCGTCGCCGTCCACCGGCGGCGTGCCCGGACCCTCCTCGCTGACGGATCACGTGCTCCCATGACCGACCTGCCCGCCCGCATGACCGCCATCGGCATCTCGAGCCCCGGTGGCCCCGAGGTGCTCCGCCCCGAGGAGCGCCCCGTCCCGACGCCCGGCTCCGGCGAAATCCTGGTGAAGGTCGCGGCCGCCGGCGTGAACCGGCCCGACGTCGTCCAGCGCAAGGGCTTCTACCCGCCGCCCCCCGGCGCCTCCGACATTCCGGGCCTGGAGATCTGCGGCACCGTGGTGGCACGCGGGCCCGACGCGACGCGGTTCGCGCCGGGTGACCGGGTGATGGCGCTGGTCTCGGGCGGCGGCTACGCCGAGTACTGCGTCGCCCACGAGAGCCACGCCCTCGCCGTCCCCGAAACCCTCTCGGACGCCGAGGCGGCCGCCATCCCGGAGACGCTGTTCACGGTGTGGCACAACGTGTTCGAGCGCGGCGGCCTGAAGGCGGGCGAGACGCTCCTGGTGCACGGCGGGTCGTCCGGCATCGGCACCATGGCGATCCAGCTCGCCAAGGCGTTCGGCGCCCGGGTGATCGTCACGGCCGGCTCGGACGACAAATGCGCCGCCTGCGTCAGGCTCGGCGCCGACGTCGCCGTGAACTACCGGACCCAGGATTTCGTCGCCGAGACCAAGGCGGCGACCGCCGGCGCGGGCGTCGAGGTGATTCTCGACATGGTCGGCGGCGACTAC
Source organism: Rhodoplanes elegans (assembly GCF_016653355.1). Classification (GTDB taxonomy): domain Bacteria; phylum Pseudomonadota; class Alphaproteobacteria; order Rhizobiales; family Xanthobacteraceae; genus Rhodoplanes; species Rhodoplanes elegans. The sequence goes on from NZ_NHSK01000212.1 coordinate 5,632, forward strand.
ATCGACCGCAACTACGAGGCCGCCGCGGTCGACGGGCGGATCGTGCAGATCGCCTTCCAGGGGCCGTCCAAGGCGACCGTCGATTTCCGCCGCATCATGCTCAAGCGGCTGCACCACACCGGCTCGACGCTGCGCTCGCGCTCGGTCGCCGACAAGGCGGCGATCGTCGCGGCGGCCGGCGAGGCCGTCCTGCCGCTCCTCGCCGCCGGACGGGTGCGGCCCGTGATGGACACGAGCTTCCCGCTCGCGCAGGCGCCCGCCGCCCACGCCCGGATGGAATCGAGCGCCCATATCGGCAAGATCGTGCTTCTGGTCTAGACGCCGGCGTCCGTGCCGGATCGTAAGCGGCGCCGCGCACCGAGACACCACGGCGCGGCGCAATTACCGGTGGCGTTCCGGCCGCGGGAGTGGAATCCTTGCCCTCCCGGGCCGGCGCGGCTAGTGGAGGTCGGGGCCGCGCACCGGACCCGGACGGCACCACGGTGGGTCGCACTGCGGGGCCCGCGGGCGGTTCGGTGCGGGCAGGCTCGACAGTGACGTCGACCGTGACGTCGGAACAACGATGCACGCGTGACGCTGCGGCCGGCCCTCGGACGGCGCGGCGCGCGACCACCGGGAGATCCACGTTTTGCGGACCTTGCGCGCGGCCTTTGCGGCGCTGGTGCTGGCGGGTTTCGCCCTCCTCGGCGCCGTTCCGGCCGCGCAGGCGGTCCAGGCCGTCAGCGTGCGGCCCGACATTCCGGCCATCGATCTCACCGAAGCGGTCGAGATGCAGCAGACCGACGGCGACCGCGTGCAGGTGTCGACCGCGCCGGGGCCGGACGGCATCGTCCGCCGCATCGAGGTGCGCTCGCGCGAGGGCGGCAGCAACTGGGCCGTGCTGGCGCTCGCCAACACCAGCGACGAGCAGTTCGACCGGCTGATCGTCGTGCCGCATTATCAGATGGTCGGCTCCGGCCTGCTGTGGCCCGATCTCGGCCTCTCGCGCGTCGCCACCATCACGCCGAGCGTCGGCGATCGTCCCGACCGCCAGGACAGCGCCACGGCCGACATCTTCCGCGTCACGCTCGATCCCGGCGCCGTCGTCACCTACGTGCTGGAGCTGCGCACCAACCGGCTGCCGCAGGTCTATCTGTGGGAGCCGGAGGCCTACAAGGACAAGGTCAACTCGTTCACGCTCTACCACGGCATGGTGATCGGCATCGCCGGCCTGCTCGCGCTGTTCCTCACCATCCTGTTCGTCGTCAAGGGCAGCGTGATGTTCCCGGCCGCCGCGGCGCTGGCGTGGGCCGTGCTGGTCTATATCGGCGTCGACTTCGGCTTCTGGGGCAAGGTCTTCGACATGTCGGCCGGGGCCGAGCGCATCTGGCGCGCCTGCGGCGAGGCGATTCTCGCGGCCACCCTGGTCGTCTTCCTGTTCGCCTATCTCAACCTGTCGCGCTGGCACGTGCGCTACGCCCATGTGACGATCGGCTGGCTCGCCGTGCTGGCCGCGCTGATCGCCGTCGCGCTGTGGGATCCGGCGATCGCCTCGGGCGTCGCCCGCCTGTCGCTGCTGCTCGCCGCGACTCTCGGCCTCGGCCTGGTGCTCTATCTCTCGACCCACGGGTTCGACCGGGCCGTGCTGCTGATCCCGACCTGGGTCCTCCTGGTCGTCTGGGTGGTCGCCGCCGGCATGACCGTCACGGGCGCCGTGACCAACGACATCGTCGGCCCGGCGCTGCTCGGCGGCCTGGTGCTGATCGTCATGCTGATCGGCTTCACGGTGATGCAGCACGCTTTTGCAGGCGGTGTCACGCAGGGGATCGTGTCCGACATCGAGCGCCGCGCCTTGGCGCTGACTGGCGCCGGCGACCTGATCTGGGACTGGGACGTCGCCGCCGACAAGGTCTACACGAGCCCCGAGACCGAGCTGGCGCTCGGCCTCAAGCGCGGCACCCTCGACGCCCCCGCGGCGCAGTGGCTCGAGGTGCTCCACCCGCTCGATCGCGACCGCTTCCGCGCCGCCCTCGACAGCGCCGTCGAGCAGCGCCGCGGCCGGCTGGTGCAGGACTTCCGGCTGCGCACCGCCGACGGCCATTATCTGTGGTTCTCGCTGCGCGCCCGGCCCGTGGTCGGCTCCGACGGCGAGGTGGTGCGCCTGGTCGGCACGCTGACCGACGTCACCGACTTCAAGACCGCCGAGGAGCGGCTGCTGCACGACGCCGTGCACGACAACCTCACCGGCCTGCCCAACCGCCAGCTCTTCCTCGACCGCCTGCAGGGCGTGTTCGCCTTCGCCAAGGCGGACCCGGCGATCAAGCCGACCGTCGTGGTGATCGACCTCGACCGCTTCAAGCAGGTCAACGACTCGCTCGGCATGGCGGTCGGCGACTCGATCCTGCTGACGCTCGCGCGCCGCCTCGGCCGGCTGCTGAAGCCGCAGGACACGCTCGCCCGCCTCGCCGGCGACCAGTTCGGCCTGATTCTGCTGTCCGAGAAGGATTCGAGCCGCGCCATCGCCTTCGCCGAGGCGATGCGCAAGACCATCAACGCGCCGATCACCTTCAACGATCGCGAGATCATCCTGACCGCGTCGCTCGGCGTCGCGCTGCACGACGCCCAGGCGCAGCGCCCCGACGAGGTGCTGAAGGACGCCGAGCTCGCGATGTATCACGGCAAGAAGACCGGTGGTGATCGCGTCGAGATCTACAAGCCGGCGATGCGCTCCCGCAAGACCGACCGGCTCACGCTGGAATCGGAGCTGCGCCGCGCGCTCGAGCGCGAGGAGATCACGCTCCTGTATCAGCCGATCGTGCGGCTGGAGGATCGCTCGGTCGCCGGCTTCGAGGCGCTGGCGCGCTGGGATCATCCCAAGATGGGCCGGCTGTCGCCGTCCGAATTCATCTCGATCGCCGAGGAGATCGGCCTGATCGTCGACCTCGGCCTGTTCGCGCTGGAGCGCACCGCCCGTCAGCTCGCCATCTGGCAGCGCGCCGTGCCGACCCGCGTGCCGCTGTTCGCCAGCGTCAACGTGTCGTCGCGCCAGCTCCTGCGCCACGACCTGATCCACGACCTGCGCACCGTGATGGCCCGCTCCGGCCTGATGCGCGGCAGCCTCAAGCTGGAGATGACCGAGAGCCTGGTGATGGAGAATCCCGAGCTCGCCGCGCAGATCCTCACGCGCATCAAGGAACTCGGCGCCGGCCTCGCGCTCGACGACTTCGGCACCGGCCACTCTTCGCTCGCCTATCTGCAGCGCTTCCCGTTCGACACCATCAAGATCGACAAGTCGTTCGTGCGCACGACGTCGAAGGGCACCCGGCCGGTGCTCTTGCGCTCGATCATCTCGCTCGCCCACGACCTCGGCATGGAGGTGGTGGCGGAGGGCGCCGAGACCGACTCGGACGCCGTCGAGCTCTATCAGCTCGGCTGCGAGTACGTGCAGGGCTACGTGTTCGGCGAGCCGATGCCGGCCGAGGCCGCCCGCGAGCTGCTGGTCGGCGACCGCCTCGCGCTGGCGCGGGGGTGAATTCCCTTATTTGCTCGGTCGTCCCGGGGCGGCACGAAGTGCCGAGCCCGGGACCCATATGTGGACGGCCCCCGTGCAGCAAGAGATTTTCAGAACGGATCGGATCGCTTGCGTCCATATGTTCGGCCTGTCGGTGCGGCCACTCGCGGCCGCTGGCCAAGATGGTTTCCGCG
>NZ_NHSK01000213.1 GCF_016653355.1 Rhodoplanes elegans
CGCCGGCGCGACCGACCCGCGTCCGGCGGACGCCCGGCCGACCGACGGCACCGCACCGCAGGGCGAGGGCCGGCCGCGCCGCGAGCGCGGGCCGCAGAAGAAGCGCGACAAGCGTGACGTCCACGGCTGGCTGGTCCTCGACAAGCCGGTCGGCATGACCTCGACGCACGCCGTGTCGATCGCCAAGCGGTTGTTCTCGGCCAAGCGGGCCGGCCACGCCGGCACGCTCGACCCGCTGGCGTCCGGCTGCCTGCCGATCGCGCTCGGCGAGGCGACCAAGACCGTCATGTTCGTGATGGACGGCCGCAAGCGCTACGAGTTCACGGTGCGCTGGGGCGAGGAGCGCGACACCGACGACGCCGAGGGCCGGGTCGTCGCCGAGAGCGCCGACCGCCCGACCCCGGAGGCGATCCGGGCCGCCCTGCCGCAATTCACCGGCACCATCGAGCAGGTGCCGCCGCGCTATTCGGCGATCAAGATCGAGGGCGAGCGCGCCTACGACATCGCCCGCGACGGCGAGACCGTCGAGCTCAAGGCGCGGCCGGTCGAGATCCACACGCTGGAGCTGATCGACACGCCGGACGCCGACCATGCCGTGTTCGCGGCCGAATGCGGCAAGGGCACCTATGTGCGGGCGATCGCCCGCGACATGGGGCGCCTGCTCGGCTGCCACGGCCACGTCTCGGCGTTGCGCCGCACCGCCGTCGGCCCGTTCGCCCGCGAGGACATGATTCCTCTGGCGGATCTGCAGGCGGTGTGCGATAGAGCCGCGGTTGGCGAGGGAAGCCTCGCCGACACCCTTCTGCCTGTCTCGACCGCGCTGGACGACATCCCGGCGCTGGCCGTCAGTCGGGCGGACGCGGCCAGGCTCCAACGGGGCCAGGCCGTTCTGGTGCGCGGGCGGGACGCCCCCATCGTCCACGGCATCGTGTCCGTGACCGTCTCGGGCCAGCTCCTGGCCCTCGCCGACATGGACCGTGGCGAGATCGTCCCCAAGCGCGTGTTCAACCTCGCCGGCCTGCATGGCAGAGCCGGCCGAAAGCAAGGTGTTTGACCCGATGTCGATCACGACCGCCCGCAAGGCCGAGCTGATCACCACCCACGGGACCAAGGCCGGCGACACCGGCTCGCCCGAGGTCCAGATCGCGATCCTCTCCGAGCGCATCGCCAACCTGACCGATCACTTCAAGACCCACACCAAGGACAACCACTCCCGGCGTGGCCTCCTGAAGCTCGTGTCGCAGCGGCGCCAGCTCCTCGACTACCTCAAGCGGACCGAAGAGAGCCGCTACAAGGCGATCATCGAGAAGCTCGGCATCCGTCGCTGAGCCTTTTTCGCGGGCCGATCCGTCGGCGGGCCGATCCCGCCGACGGCCGAGGCCCGCCCCGCGAGACGATGCGGCGCAGGTCGCCGCACCGATGCCGCCCCGGTCCCGGCCTGCGGGACCATGCGGGCGGGAGGCGACCGAAAGGTCCGGAGCGCAGCGAATTCGGTCGGAGTGGCGCTCCGGCGGCGGGACCGAACGGTCCGGACCGAAACGGTCCGGGTCCGGATGTCCGGGCTCCGATGACCGGAACCGGACAGGTCCGAGACGCCGTGCCGAATGCGGCGGCCCGTCGCCGCCGACCGAGCCGGGCGAGGCCGCCCGGCGAACGCTGGAGATCGCCATGGCAGGATCGCCGGACGCTGTCGCGGGTCGCGCCTTCGGGCGCGCGCGGCAGCCTCTCGCCGTCTTGCTCATGGCTGTCCGAGGCATCCCCCAAACCATGAGAGAAGACCAAGATGTTCGACAAGCATAGCGTGGAGATCGACTGGGCCGGCCGCAAGCTCGTGCTGGAGACCGGCCGCATCGCCCGTCAGGCCGACGGCGCCGTGCTCGCCACCTACGGCGAGACCACGGTTCTCGCCACCGTGGTGGCCGAGAAGACGCCGCGCCCCGGCATCGACTTCATGCCGCTGACCGTCAACTATCAGGAGAAGACCTACGCGGCGGGCCGCATCCCGGGCGGCTTCTTCAAGCGCGAGGGCCGGCCGAGCGAGAAGGAGACGCTCACGTCGCGCCTGATCGACCGCCCGATCCGTCCGCTGTTCGCCGACGGCTGGCGCAACGACACCCAGGTGATCGTGACGACCCTGTCGCACGACCTGGAGAACGATCCCGACATCGTCGCGATGGTCGCCGCCTCCGCGGCCCTCACCATCTCGGGCATCCCGTTCATGGGCCCGATCGGCGCGGCGCGCGTCAGCTTCATCAACGGCGAGTTCGTCCTCAACCCGCAGCTCGACGAGATGACCGAGAGCCAGCTCGACCTCGTCGTCGCCGGCACCCAGGACGCCGTGCTGATGGTCGAGTCCGAGGCGAAGGAGCTCCCCGAGGAGGTGATGCTCGGCGCCGTGATGTTCGGCCACCGCCACTTCCAGCCGGTCATCGAGGCGATCATCCGGCTCGCCGAGAAGTGCGCCAAGGAGCCGCGTGACCTCGTCACCGAGGACAACTCCGAGATCGAGAAGGAGATGCTCGCGGTCGTCGAGCAGGATCTGCGCGCCGCTTATGCGATCCCGCAGAAGCAGGAGCGCTACAAGGCGGTCGACGCCGCCAAGGCCAAGATGAAGGCGCACTTCTTCCCCGAAGGGGAGACGCCGCGCTGGGACGAGCTGCGCGTCAAGGGCGTGTTCAAGGAGCTCGAGGGCAAGATCGTCCGCTGGAACATCCTCGACACCGGCCGCCGCATCGACGGCCGTGACGTGCGGACGGTGCGCCCGATCGTCGCCGAGGTCGGCGTGCTGCCGCGCACCCACGGCTCGGCGCTGTTCACCCGCGGCGAGACGCAGGCCCTGGTCGTCGCCACGCTGGGCACCGGCGAGGACGAGCAGTTCATCGACGCGCTGGAGGGGACCTACAAGGAAACCTTCATGCTGCACTACAACTTCCCGCCCTTCTCGGTGGGCGAGACGGGCCGCATCGGCTCGCCGGGCCGGCGCGAGATCGGCCACGGCAAGCTCGCCTGGCGCGCCATCCGTCCGATGCTGCCGCTCAAGCACGAGTTCCCCTACACGATCCGGGTCGTCTCGGAGATCACCGAGTCGAACGGCTCGTCCTCGATGGCGACCGTGTGCGGCACCTCGCTCGCGCTGATGGACGCCGGCGTGCCGCTGCGCGCGCCGACCGCCGGCATCGCCATGGGCCTGATCCTCGAGGGCGAGCGCTTCGCGGTGCTCTCCGACATCCTCGGCGACGAGGACCATCTCGGCGACATGGACTTCAAGGTGGCCGGCACCGAGAAGGGCGTCACCTCGCTGCAGATGGACATCAAGATCGCCGGCATCACCGAGGAGATCATGCGGGTCGCCCTGACCCAGGCCAAGGACGGCCGCCTGCACATCCTCGGCGAGATGTCGAAGGCGCTCACCTCGGCCCGCGACCAGCTCGGCGAGCATGCGCCGCGCATCGAGATGTTCTCGATTCCCGTGGACAAGATCCGCGAGGTGATCGGCTCGGGCGGCAAGGTGATCCGCGAGATCGTCGAGAAGACCGGCGCCAAGATCGACATCCAGGACGACGGCACCGTCAAGGTCGCCTCGGCCAGCGGCGAGTCGATCCGCGCCGCGATCAACTGGATCAAGTCGATCGCCTCCGAGCCCGAGGTCGGCCAGATCTACGAGGGCACGGTCGTCAAGGTGATGGACTTCGGCGCCTTCGTGAACTTCTTCGGCTCCAAGGACGGTCTCGTCCACATCAGCCAGCTCGCCTCGCGGCGGGTGCAGAAGGTCAACGAGGTCGTCAAGGAAGGCGACAAGGTGAAGGTGAAGCTGCTCGGCTTCGACGAGCGCGGCAAGGTCCGCCTGTCGATGCGGGTCGTCGACCAGGAGACCGGCGAGGACCTCGAGGCCAAGCAGAAGGCCGAGGGGCACAAGGACGAGCAGCCGCGCGAGGCCGGCGAGTAACCGCCCCCTCTGCGTCGGCTCACCGACCACGGAATGCGACGGGGCGGCCCACGGGCCGCCCCGTTTGCTTATCAGATGACGCGTTTCGTCGTGCTCACGACCGGCGCCTCGCTTCACCTCTCCCCAGCGGGGAGAGGTCGGGGCTCGCGCGCCAGCGCGAGCTCCGGGTGAGGGGGTGCCGCCCTCTCGATCAAACAAATCGGCGTCGGGCCCCCCTCACCCCAGCCCTCTCCCCGCCGGGGAGAGGGAGCCGCGCCGTGCTCGCCGTATTCGCTGAGAACACCCGCCTCGTCGATCGCGCATCGCACCTCTCCCCTCATGGTGAGGAGCGGCCGCAGGCCGCGTCTCGAACCATGCGGCCCCACGCGGAGGCCACCCTCGCCCTTCGAGACGCGAACCTTCGGTTCGCTCCTCAGGGTGAGGGTGGAGAGACGTCCGTCGAAATGCCGGCCCCGATCAATCGATCGGCAGCGGTGCGGCGGGGTCGACGAGCTTCGCCTCGCGCAGCGCGCGCCAGAAGTCGGCCGGCACCTTTTCGGCGAGCGCGGCGCGGTCCTCGGCGATGCGGCTCGGCCGGCTGGCGCCCGGGATCACCGCCACGACGGCCGGGTGGGCGAGCGAGAACTGCAGCCCGGCCGCCTTCATCGAGACGCCGTGGCGGTCGGCGATCGCCTTGATGCGCGCCACCTTCTCCAGGATGGCGGGGCGCGCCGGCGCGTATTCGAAGTTCGGGCCGCCGACCAGCGCGCCCGAGCTGTAGGGACCGCCGACCACGATGCCGACGCCGCGCTCCGCTGCCGTCGGCATCACGCGCTGCAGCGCGCGCGAATGGTCGAGCAGCGTGTAGCGCCCGGCGAGCAGACAGACGTCCGGGCGCGGCTCCTGCAGCCCGAGCAGCAGCTCGACCGCCTCGACCCGGTTGACGCCGATGCCCCAGCCCTTGATCACGCCCTCGTCGCGCAGGCGATCGAGCGCCCGGAACGCGCCCGTGCGGGCCGTGTCGAACACGGCGAGCCACTCGTCGCGATAGAAGTCCTGCGCCACGTCATGGACGAAGGCGATCTCGACATGGTCGGTGCGCAGCCGCTTCAGGCTGCCTTCGATCGAGCGCAGCGTGCCGTCCGCCGTGTAGTCGTTGACCACGCGGTTCGGCCGGCCATGCGCGAACACGCCGGCCTTCTCGCCCTGATCGCGGGCGGCGACCTCGACCTCGTCGAGGACCACGCGGCCGACCTTGGTGCTGATCACGAACGCGCCGCGCGGCTTGCCGGCGAGCGCCTCGCCGAGGCGGATCTCCGCCAGGCCGGCGCCGTAGAACGGCGCGGTGTCGTAGTAGCGGATGCCGTCGCTCCAGGCCGCCTCGACGGTCGCCAGCGCCTCGGCCTCGGGAATGTCACGGAACATGTTGCCGAGGGGCGCCGCCCCGAAGCCCATCGTGCCGGGCAGAATGTCCTTGATCGCCATGGTCCGTGTCGTCCTGTCTGCAGTGCGCTGGGGGTGTCGCCGGCCGTACATGGCCGCCGATCGTCGACGCCCGGGATGTAGGGACCAGGGTGCGGATCCGCCAGCGAACGCAGCTCCGCTCCGTGTCCCGGGCGCGGCGCGACGCGCCGGTCGACCTGGAACTCGACCCGTCATCCTGAGGCGCTCGCCGGAGGCGAGCCTCGAAGGATGCGGCCCGGGCCGTCGCCCTTCGAGGCTCGGGCTTCGCCCGAGCACCTCAGGGTGACGGTTGGAGGCGGGATTCCAGCAATCGCGGTCGCCTCACCCGAGCTGGTCGAGCAAACCCTCGTCGCCGCGGCGCTGGTGCCAGCCGTCGAACCAGACGAGGTCGCGCAGCGGCAGGCGGGGCAGCCAGCCGGCGGTCTCGAGCTCCGGCCTCTCGTAGAAATGCGAGACCTTGCCGATGCACAGATAGGCGACGGGCTGGATGCGCGGCGGAATGCCTAGCGCGGCGCGCAGATCGTCGTAGCGGACGATCGACACCCAGCCGAGCCCGAGATTCTCGGCCCGCGCGGCGAGCCACAGCGTCTGCACGGCGCACACGGCGCTGTAGAGATCCATCTCGGGCTGATGGGTGCGGCCGATGACGACCGGGCCGGTGCGCTCGCGGTCGCAGGTGATGCACAGGCCGACCGGCGCCCCGAGAATCCCTTCGAGCTTGAGCTTGCGGTAGGTCGCGGCGCGGCCGCCGTCGAACATGTCGGCCGCCTCGTCGTGCGCGGTGGCGAAGGCGGCGTGCACCTTCCGCTTCACCGCCGGGTCGCGCACCACGATGAAGTCCCACGGCTGCATGAAGCCGACCGACGGGGCGTGATGGGCGGCGTCGAGCAGGCGCGCCAGCACGTCGTCGGGAATCGGATCGGGCAGGAATTGGCCGCGCACGTCGCGCCGCGTGGCGATGCAGCGATAGACGGCGTCGCGCTCCTCCTCCGAGAAGTCGGCATTCTGCTGCACGGTCGCGTCCATGATGTCCTCGTCGAAACGCACGTCGCCGCGTCCGGCCGGCGACGGAGGACCATCATAGCGCGATTTCGATGGGGGACGGACAGGGCCGGATCGGCGGCGCGACGCATGGCGGCCCGGCACGGCCGCCCCGGAGCGTCCGGGCGCGACTCACCGGTCGGTGCGGTAGCGCGACAGCTTGTCCTCGTCGATGACGACGCCGGTGCCGGGAAGGTCGCGCACCCTCAGCTCGCCCCCCTCGATCCGCAACGGCTCCGCCAGAAGGTCGTCGCTCATGTCGAGGAAGTTCGACAGCTCGCCGGCCCGCTCCGCCGTCCCCTTGTAGGCGGCGCCGAACACCAGCGACGCCATGGTGCCGACCTGACCGTCGATCTGGTTGCCGATATAGGTGTCGACGCCGAGTGCCTCGCACAGGAACAGGACCCGCTGCGAGCCGGTGAAGCCGGTGCGCGCCGTCTTGATCGAGATCGCCGTCGCCGATCCGTCGAGCAGGGCGCGCGCCGCCTCGGCCGGGCGCGACACCGATTCGTCGGCGAAGAACGGAATCGCCGTGCGGCCGACCAGCCAGCGGCGCCCGAGCACGTCGTCGGCCGGGTTCAGCTCCTCGGCCATCAGGAGATCGAGGTCGTCCATGGCGCGCAGCGCGCGCGCCGCCTCGGCCGCGCTCCAGCCGCGGTTGCCGTCGATGTAGAGATCGACGGCATCGCCGAAATGCGCTCGCAGCGCGCGGCAGACCGCGACGTCGCGCGCGATGGGACGCCGCCCGACCTTGATCTTGAAGGTGGTGATTCCGTAGGTCTCGTGGATGCGCTGCGCAAGCGCGACGGTGCGGTCCGGATCGTCGAAGCCGACCATGTGGCTGACCCGCATGCGGTCCGTGTAGCCGCCGAGCAGCGACGTGACGGGCCGGCCGAGAACCTTGCCGACGACGTCCCAGATCGCGATGTCGAGCGCCCCCTTGGCGCAGGGGTTGCCGACCGTGCGGTCGAGCCGGGCGTGGATCTTCTCGCGGTCGAGCACGTCGAGCCCGACGATCTGCGGCGCGAAGATCGTGTCGATCACGGCCCGGATGCCGCCCTGCGTCTCGCCATAGGTGAACGGCCGGGGCGGCGCCTCGGCATGGCCGACCACGCCGTCCTCGCCGTGCACCCGCACCAGCACGTGCTCGGCGACATGCACCTCGCCGGACGCGAAGGCGAGCGGCCGCGTGTAGGGAATCGAGAACGGGATCGCCTCGACCTTGGTGATCTTCATGCGTCACTCTCGGGATATCGGGTCGCGCCGATGAACAGGTCGGCCTCGTCGAGGGCGCACAGCGCGCGGCGCACCAGCGGCGAGTTGCTCTGCGCCCGCCAGGCGAGCGCGATGTCGATGTACTCGGTCATGCCGAGATCGACGAACCTGATCCCGGACTGCAGCTGATCCTTCGCCAGGCCCTGGGCCGAGCGCGGCACCAGGGCGACGCCGAGGCCGGCGGCCACCAGGCCCAGCATGGTGCCCGTGTCGCCGACCTCGACGAGGCCGGTCGGGACGAAGCCGGCCTTGGCGCACTGGGTCAGCACGGCGTCGCGCACCACCGAGCCGGAGGCCTCCGGAAAGGTCACGAAGGGCTCGTCGCACAGATCCTCGAGCCGGATCTGATCACGTCCGGCGAGCCGGTGGCCGGCGGCGATCACCAGCACCAGCGGGTCGCGGCCGACCACCCGGTAGGCGAGGCCCGCGGCCCGCATCGGAAGCCGCAGCAGCGCGAGGTCGATCTCGCGGTCCAGCAGGGCGCGCTCCTGGGCCGAGGTGAACATGCCGGCCGTGATCTTGAGCCGCACGCCGGGCATCGCCCGCTCGACGATCCCGACCATGCGGGGCAGCAGCGTCTGGCTGACCGAGCCGACCGCGCCGAGGCGCAGCGGACCGTCCTTGCCGGACCCGAGATGGCGGACCTGCTCCTCCAGGCGGGCGACCTGCGCCAGCAGCACCCGGCCCTCGGCCAGGAGCTCCTCGCCGGTCCGGGTGACCACCACCGAGCGGGTGGTGCGGAACAGCAGCTCCGCCTTCAGCGTCTCCTCCAGGCGCCGGACGCGCTGCGACACCTGGGCGAGCGAGATGCCGAGGCGCTCGGCGGCGCGCCCGAAATGCTGCTCCTCCGCCACCGCGACGAACGCCCGCAGATCGCCCAGGTCCATGCTCATCCCCCAGACCGTCTCGTGGTCTCGGCTCACTGGCTGGCGCGAATCCCCGCCGTCTCGACGACGCGCTCCCACTTCTTCACCTCGCGCGCCGTGTGCGCGGCGAGTTCCTCGGCCGACGACGCGACGATGCGGCCGCTCACGTCGTCGAAGCGCTTGGCGAGATCCGGATCGGCGAGCGCCTTGCGCAGATCGGCCGACAGCTTGGCGACCACGGCGGGCGGCGTCTTTGCCGTCACGTAGACGGCCCACCAGTTGCTCATCTCGTAGCCCGGAAGGCCGCTCTCCGCCACGGTCGGCACGTCGGGGAGCTGGGCGATCCGGTCCTTCGTGGTCACCGCGATGGCCCGCACCTTGCCGCCCTGCACCTGCGGCAGGGCCGTCGAGGCGTTGTCGAACATCACGTCGATGCGCCCCGTGATCAGATCGGTCAGCGCCGGGCTGCTGCCGCGATACGGCACATGCGTGATGTCGACGCCGGCCTGCTGCTTGAACAGCTCGGCCGCGAGATGCAGCGACGAGCCGATCCCGGCCGAGGCATAGCTGGACGAGCCCTTCTTCACATGCGCGAGCAGATCGGGAATCGTCTTCACGTCGGAGATCGCCGGCACGATCACCACGTTGGGAGTCTCGAGCGCGAGCGTCAGCGGTGCCAGATCCTTGAGCGGGTCGAACGGCAGCGACTTGAACAGCGCCACGTTCGCCGCGACCGCGACGGAGGCGAGCACGAGCGTGTGCCCGTCGGGCTGCGCCCGGACGGCCGCCGTGATGCCGATGTTCGAGCCGGCGCCCGGCATGTTCTCGACGATGATGGTGCGGCCGTAGAGGGCGCCGAGCTTCTCGGCGATCGCGCGGCCGATGATGTCGGCGGCCCCGCCCGCCGCGAACGGCACGATCAGGCGCATCTGGCCGGACGGGAAGTCCTGCGCCCGCACGGCGGTGGAGGCGGCGGCCGTGGAGGCGGCGGCGATCACGGCGACGATCAGAGACAGGCGCTTGAGCAGGGACATGAGACACCCTCAGGCGTTGACGATCGAGGACAGTGCGGCGAGCGGCGATCGAGCGGGCGGGACGGCGCCGCAGCGCCGGTCCGGTCGCCCGGCGAGACCATCATGGCCCCGCGGCGATCGATCAGGAAACGAGGTCCGCCCACGGTCTGTAGGTGAAGCCCGGCTCGCCTGTCAACGCGACCCGGGTGCCGGAAACCCTTGCGGCGTCGATTGTTTCGGCGCCTCCGCCATTGTCTCGAAAGACTGAACAATGGGCTCCGGCGCCGCGGCTCTCACGGCCGGAGCGACGTTGAAACGACCCTGCGATGTTGCTAGAGCGGCGTCGCCGCGGCCGCGCGACACGATCGACCCGCGTCGGCGGGCGCGACGCGACACGAAGCCGAGCCGCCACGGCTCACGAAGCCGCGGCTCACCAGGCCACGGCGCACGAGGGAGAAGGCCGATGCTCTATCTGGTCCGCATGGACGTGACGCCGCCGCGCGACATGGACCCGGAGGAGTTTGCTCGGATCAAGGCGCGTGAGAAGGACTACGCGCTCGCCCTGCAGCGCGACGGCCGCTGGCGCCACATCTGGCGCGTCGTCGGGGAGTACAGCAACTACTCGATCTTCGACGTGGCGGGGAACGACGAGCTGCACCGGATCCTGCAGGACCTGCCGCTGTTTCCCTACATGCGCATCGCGGTGACGCCGCTCGCCACCCATCCGTCCGATCTCGCCGCGCAATGACGCGGACGTCGCGGTCACGCGGTACGATCCCGCGTCGCGATCGCGGCGGCCGGTGCGGTGCGGTGTGCGTCAGTCGTGCGAGCGCACCGCGAGCGGCGTCGGATAGGGCTCGACGCGCAGCGACTCGTGGGCCAAGAGCCCGACCTTCTGACGCGGCGCCTGCTCCAGCTCGCCGGTCGCCGCCTTGCGCACCGCGTACTGCCAGGCGGTGAGCTCGCCGCGGGTCTTCAGCGCGCGCGCCACCGCACCGGCGTCGCGCCCGCCCAGCGCATCGAGCTCGGCGTCGGAGAGGCCGATGACGATCTCGTCCTTGACGGTGACGATCTTGAACAGCGTGGTCATCGACGTCTCCGGAAGCTTGGCCTGGGCGTGCAGCGTGCCCGGATCGGGCGTGCGGGTCTCGGTGCGGATGTCGGTCGCGCGGACGTCGGTCGCGCTCTGGGCGGCGGCCGGGCCGGCGATCACGGGCGCCGCGGCCGCGGCGGCGAGGCCGGCGACGAGGCGCCGGCGGACGATGTCGGGCATGGAAGCTCCCCCTCGAACGGAGGCGGCGCAGGCCGCGTGGCCGGGCGTCTCGCCGGCGAGACGCGACACGGCCGTCCCGGCTCTTGGTCGCGGCCTCGCGACCGGAGGTTCAGGAGAACCGTCGCGCTCCTTGTCGCGCCCCCTCGCAGGGCGGCGAGGCGGCGGCCGGTCAGCCGAGCGCGGGGATGCGGACGCCGCCGTCCGGCCCGGTCTCCAGCGGCGCCACGGCCGTCACGGCGCTCAGCGGCAGCGGGCCGTAGAGATGCGGGAAGAGATCGCCGCCGCGCGACGGCTCGAAGCGCAGCGCCTGGCCGAGCGCCGCGGTGGCGACCGTGACCAGCACCAGGTCGCGCTGCCCGGAGAAATGCTTGCGGGCCGTCTCGGCGAGCTGGGCCGCGGTCGAGAAATGGATGTATCCGTCGGCGAGGTCGACCGGCGCGCCCTTGAACACGCCGCTCGATTCGGCCTCGCGCCACAGGGCGGCGGGGCAGATCTTGTACACGTGCGCGTCGGCCGGGCTCATCCGATTCTCCTCGTCGTCCGCCCCTGATAACGGCGCCGGGGTCGGCACGCGAGCCCGGCCGCCGCAGGTCCGGCCTGCGGCCGACCGCCGCGCGACCGGCGGCTGCGCCGACGCGAACCACGGCCGCGGTACCGCGTTGAGGCTCGGATGTGCTCTGCCGCCGGCGCCTGCGTGGCGCCGGTGCGCCGGGCCGAAACACGATCATCGCCGGAACCGCCATGCGCCGCATTCTCGTCCTGCTCAACGCCCGTGCCGGCACCGTCGTCGACTGCGGGGCCGACACCGTGACGGCGGCGCTGGCCGCGCTCGGCGAGGGCGGCCGCCAGGTCGACATCCATCTGGTCGCGCCCAAGGCGATGCCGGCCGCCATTGCCGAGGCCGCCCGCGCGTCGCACGACGCCCTTGTGGTCGGCGGCGGCGACGGCAGCGTCAACCTCGCCGCCCGGTCGCTCGCCGGCACCGGCAAGGTGCTGGGGGTGCTGCCCTTCGGCACCATGAACCTGCTCGCCCGCGACCTCGGCATGCCGGCCGGCATCGACGCCGCCGTGGCGGCCCTGCAGGCGGCGACGCCGGCCGACATCGACCTCGCGACGCTCGACGGCCGCCCGTTCCACTCGCTGTCCGGCATCGGCTTCTTCAGCCAGATGGCGCGCGCCCGCGAGGAGACCCGCGGCCACCCCCTCGGGCGCTTCCTCGGGGTCGCCTGGGCGGCCCTCAAGGCGCTGCGCCGCAGCGGCCGGTTCCGCTTCGAGGTGGCGCTCGACGGGCGCCGCGAGATCGTCGACGCCTATGCCGTGCTGGTCACCAACAACCGTTTCGGGCCGGACTGGCGGCGTCCGCGGCTCGACGAGGGGCTGCTCGAGGTCCACATCGCCGAGGACGCGAGCACGCTCGGCCTCGCCCGCGCCGGCGCCGACCTGCTCACCGGTGCATGGCGCGACAATCCCGGCATCCGCAGCGTCACGGCCCGCGAGGTGACGATCTCCCACGTCCGCCGCCGCGCCTGGACGGCGACCGACGGCGAGCTCGTCCGCGCCGCCGTGCCGCTGCATTACGGCATCGTGCCGCGCGCCCTGACGATCCTCCAGGCGCCGGCCGAAACGGCGCCGGCGCCGGCCGTGCGGACCGGTACCACTGCGGGCGCACCGGCGGCGGGCCCCGAACCACGGACCGTCAGCGACGCCCGCACGGGCGCCGACCTGCCGGCGTGACGGGGTGCGTACCTCGGCCGCGGGCGAGCAAAAACGCCTGTCGCAATCCCGTCGCGGTCGGCTTGCCATCCGCCCAGTGAGCCTCTATAACCCCCCCGCTCGCCGATGCCTCGGGGTTCTGCTCCGGCATCGCGCTTTTCGCGGGCACGCCCAGGTAGCTCAGTTGGTAGAGCACGTGACTGAAAATCACGGTGTCGGTGGTTCGATTCCGCCCCTGGGCACCATTACCCCTGCGCATAGCTCTCCATAAATCCTCAAAAATGCCCTGCAATCAGTGAGTTGCGCGCTCCTTCCGTGCGCATGGCGACTCATGCGCGAACATTGCTACTCAGAATTTTGGGGGTAGAATCGGAGTCATCGATACCCCCAGCGCGAGGCGATACCCCCATGTCGCTGACCGACGCCGCGATCCGTGCCGCGAAGCCCCGCGACAAGCCGTTCAAGCTCTCCGATGGCGGCGGGCTATACCTCGTTGTTAGCCCGAGCGGCGGCAAGCTGTGGCGGCTGAAGTACCGCTATCTCGGCCGCGAGAAGCTCCTCTCCTTCGGGCCGTACCCGCTGCTGCAATTGGCGGAAGCCCGGCGCCGCCGCGACGATGCAAAACGCCTCCTGCTCGACGGAACCGATCCTTCAATCCAAAAGAAGCAGGATCGGCTCGCGGCCGAGGCCGCCACCCGCAACACGTTCGGGATCGTGGCCGAGGAGTACATTGCGAACAAAGAGGCGAACGAGGCGGCTTCGATGACAGTCAAGAAGCTGCGATGGCTGCTTCAGGACCTTGCCGCCCCGCTCGCCAACCGTCCGATCGCCGACATCAAACCCGCCGAAATCCTCGACGTGCTCCGCCGGGTCGAAAAGAGCGGCCGGCGCGAAAGCGCCCGACGGCTCCGCGGCGCAATCGGCAGCGTATTCCGCCTCGCCATCGTAACGCTGCGCGCCGAGGCCGATCCGACCCTTCCCCTGAAGGGAGCCCTCCAGCCGCCGAAGGTTCAGCATCGTCCCGCGATCGTCGACGAGAAGCACCTCGGGGCGCTGATGAAGTCCATCGACGAATATGACGGCTGGCCGACCCTCACGGCGGCGCTGAAGTTCACTGCCCTCACCTGCGCGCGACCCGGGGAGGTGCGTGGCACTCGCCGCGAGGAGATCGACTTTGAGAAAGCGCGATGGCGCATTCCCGGCGAACGGATGAAGATGCGCCGCCCTCACGACGTTCCGCTCTCGCGGCAGGCGATTGCAGTCCTCCGAGACATCTGGCCGCTCTCCGACCACGGCGAACTCGTCTTCCCGTCGATCCGCTCCAACCGACGCCCGCTGTCGGAGAATGCGATGAATTCGGCGCTCCGCCGCATGGGCTACGAGAAGGACGAGATGACCGCCCACGGCTTTCGTTCGTCCGCGAGCACGATCTTGAACGCCCGCGGCTTCGATCCGGATGTGATCGAGGCCGCGCTCGGTCACCAGGACGAAAACGTCATCCGGCGGATCTATAACCGCGCCACCTACTGGCCCGAGCGCGTGAAGCTCATGCAAGCCTGGGCCGATCTGCTCGATGACTTGCGCTCAAATGACAATATTCTCAACAGCACTGCTCGTTCCATATAAAAAGGGCCCCTAGAAGGAGGCCCTCAAACGGCACGAATTCGACCCTCTCATCCGACGATAAGAAGAACGAAATTCAGAAATGACAACATAAGCGCCCCAGCCGAAAGGCCTAGAGCGACGTCCGACTTCCATGAATTCCATGCTGCCCCAGTCGAGGACTGTCCCGTGCACATTGCCGCACCTCGCGCGTTTCAGTAGCCAACGACTATTCATTGACTACACAAAATGCACGAGTATTTATAGTATAATACACCCGATCTTTATGTCAATGCCCCCTCTTGGCGAGAGCCACAACAGCAACAATGAATGACAACACAGTGCCTGTTGCTGAGAACATAGTAACGATCATCTGCCGCGATGCGATCGCATTCGCCTCCCTCTTTGCCCGCTCATTCAAAGCCACCTCAACATACTGTTTTACCACCTGGGGGCGGACTCCACGACAATCAATGAGTTCCTTGTCGCCACAAACATCTCCTTCTGTGGTCTTAAGGATGATCAGGTCTTCTGTTGGCAAGCCCCGGACCGCTGACACCAAAAGCCGCAATGTCGCACGCATCTCCGAAGGCTGCACAGCCGTCAACTTTGTAAACGTATCCCAATGTCCACTGTAGCTAGTGTCGTCGTACCCTCTATCGAAGGAGTACGATTCCCCGTTAGGTCGCTCGAACAAACGTTGCTGCATCATCAATGTCACCTCCAACGCAGCAACACCTACTGTGAATCCAATACTGAAAGCGACTGTCGTAAAGAGGGTGATCCTTTTCATGGGTGATCTCTGAGTTCAACACCACGGGACATTTCCGCCTATGAATGGCAGGCCTGTATTCGACACCCTATCACCGAGAGGTCTCTCTCCGTGAGTCCGTTTGAAGTTCCAATTCGTTGACTGATGCATGTGACGCTGCGTCAAGACGCGCCACCTACTGGCCGGAGCGCGTGAAGCTGATGCAGGCGTGGGCCGATCTGCTCGACGATTTCAGATCGCGGAAATAATCTCACTTGTTGGAACTGATGCGCTCTCAATCCGAGTATGGGTCGCTTTCAGGCGACCGTCCCGACGCAAAAGATTCACCGAAGCGCAGAGAACGCCTTTTACCCGCATAGCGGGAGGTGTATTGTCATTCCTGCCCGCTAGCTGGTTCCTGGCGAGCATCGCGATGCTCCCTCTCACGAGGGAGTGTCCGATGACACGGAAACTGGTATCGAAGAAGGAATTGAAATCGATCTATGGCGTGCCCTACTCGTTCGCGCACATTGCGCGGCTCGAAGTCGCCGGCTCATTCCCCCTGCGGGTACGGCTGGGTGCCTGCAGAGTCGCGTGGGTCGCCGATGAAGTGGAAGCATGGATAGACGAGCGTGTCGCTTCACGCGCCAACGCATCTCCTTCTTGATTGGGTGGAGCCCCGGGGTCCAACCCGGGGCTTCCCAATTCAGCAGCGGTTCTTTCCCCGCTCGATGCAGCGTTCCTCCAGTTCGAACCTTATGATCCGCCGGACGGAGGCTCCCGTGGCTGATGACGACTGGAAATGGGCGCAGGTCGATGCAGAAGCCGCGGCTCAGCGAAAGCAAGAATGGATGCGTGAGCGGAACGAGCGACTGGCACGGCTTGGATTGTCAGGACGCGATACGCGACCCCGCTGCATCCACTGTGGACAACCATTCGAGATGTTTACGTCTGGTGCGGGCCAATACGGCATCTGCCAACAGTGCGTCGATGGCTAGATCAGATTTTCGTTGAACGAAATCACATCGCCAGCCCCGCCACTTCTACACCACGACGACCACCCGGATTCCTTCCCTATCAAGCGCTTTGGGGATAAGCCGGCCACGCTTGGTTGCGCCGCGCTATCATCAAGGCATGAGCGACGACAACCTGCGACAGGATGCGGCGACAAGCCCCGACCAGTCGCGACATGTCGCGACCAGCGACGACACCCAACGACAACCCACCTTCCGCTCGGACAGCGACTTCACTCTCACGATCGAGGACGCGCTCGCCCGCTACGAGCACGCCGGTCATCCGCGCACTCCCCGTAGCATTCAGCGCTATTGTGCAAAGGGACATCTCGACTGCCGCCGCATCGAGACCCCGTTTGGTGAGAAGTACCTCATAGATCCCGAGTCGGTCGCAAAACACATCGCGTACATTGAGGAGGTGCGACCGGTCACGACAGGCCACGACATGTCGCAGCCTGTCGCCCCCTCTGTCGCCGCTCCAGAGCCGAGCGACAAGCCCCGACAAGAGTTCACGACAAGCCCCGACCAGTCGCGACATGTCGCGACTGGTCGCAGTAATGAAATCGAGCAGGACGAGCAGCGACCAGCGCCGACAAAGCCCGACCTGTCGCAGCCTGTCGCAGCAGAAGAGCGCTACGTGAAGGCAATCGAGCGTGAGAACGAATTTCTACGTGGGCAGATCATCACAAAGGACACCCAGATCAAAGAGCTGACCGAGCGCAACAGGGAAACGAATGTGCTCGTGGGAAGCTTGCACCGACTGCTGTCGCCGCTGCTCCCATTGCTCGGCGCATCAGAGCTGAACCGGCCGACTGACCCGCTGCGTCCGATCGACCCGCCTTCTCCTCCGGCATACTGACCTGTCCACACACTCGCACCGAGCAACCCGTTGATGCCGCTATAATGAGCGGTACGTATGGAACGGAAGGCAACGGGATCGGATAAGCCAGCGAGCATCGAAAGCTCGAAACTCTACCTGGAGAGCACGCTCCTGAGGATCGCCGGTGCTCTGTTCTGCCACGACCAAAAGAGCGCCGTGACGCGCACAGCCGAAATCGAACTCAACAGCGGCATCGTCGACAAGCACATCGTGATCCGCCCCGATCCCAAGCTCGGCCAGCCAGGACCACTCGCACACAAAATCTTCGTCGCCCTGATCAAGAAGCACTCCGACTACGGTAAACCGGTTCGATCAGAAATCCACTTCACCAAGCGGGAAATCGGCCGGCTCATCGGCCGCAAGGATTGGGGCGGCCGCGACAGCGAGCAACTCGCACGCGCCCTCCATGAGATCCACTACACCTTCGTCAAAACGCATTTCAAAAAGCCAGGGGGCACATTTCAGGAGCACTCGTTCACCGTCTTCCCGGAGATCCTCATCGAACGCCGGGAGTTTCCGAGCGATCCGATCGAGGCATGCACCATCACGCTCGCAGCACCGATTGTCCGCTCCCTGGAGGACGAGCACTTCACTTGCTTGAACCACGCGCTCATGCAGCGGCTTGGGACGGTCGGCCAGGCGCTGTACATGCGCATCTTTTTTCACTTCGCAAACCTGTACACGGGCGCCAATGGGAGCCACCTGGAGTTCGTCAAGCGATACGACGACATCTGCGCAGAGTGGCTCGGTGGGCTTACTGTCCTCCGGTACGAATCCGATATTCGCCGTCAAATCGGCACGCACCTCACCCAACTCGTTGAGGAAGGAGTCCTCGCTTCGTTTACGCTCGCGAAGGCCAAGAGCAAATCGCAAGGCGGCTGGGTCGTCAGTTTTCGCCCAGGAACCACGTTCTTTGAGGACTATGCTCGCTTCTACCGCCGGCAGCAGGCGGGCCGCGTGGAGGCCCAGTTCGAGCCCCAGCAGAAGGAGGTCGGGGAACCCCTGAAACTCGCGTACCTCTTCGCGGAAAAACGCACAGGGCAGCCCGCCGCCTCGATCGCATACGTCAATTCGAAGGACGTAGAGACGGCAAAGGACATCCTCGCAGAAATTCCGTTCGACGATGCCCCACGCTTCCTTGATTTTGCCCTCGCCGCGGCAGCGGCGACCCGCTTCGATGTACAGACCCTTGGCGGCCTCAGGCAGTACATCGCTCCGTACAAGGCGCGCCAAGCCACGGACAAGGCCGCTGCCGCCCGGGAGGCGGCACGCCGGGAAAAGGACGACGCAGAACGGCAACAGTACGCATACGAGAGTTACCGCCGAAAACGGGCGAATGCGATCTTCGCAACTCTCACCCCGCAAGAGCAGCTGGAAGTCGAAGAGATCGCCCGGAAGGGGACGGCCGGCCTCAGCGGTTCCCTCCAGAAGATGATGTTCGAATTCAAGCGTGCCGACGCGACGGCCCAGCGATACAGCGACAGAATCGCTTCTTTCGAGCGGTGGGTCGCCGATCGATGAGGTGTGGGTTCTGACACGAGACCGGCTCAACAGAGCCGTATTTTGGCGCCCCAGGTTGTGGGTTTTGACCCGAGAGAGTGTGGGTTCTGACACGAGAAAGTGTGGGTTCTGACCCGAGATAATTGCACTCGGGATGCCGAGAAATGGCTCTGTTGCAGGCCATCTCGGAATGAGCCCGGCTCTCTAATATCTTCTTATATATTCAACACAGGGAAGTGTGTTTCCAAGGAAGACGGAGACGACCG
The DNA here is from genome assembly GCF_016653355.1 of Rhodoplanes elegans. Taxonomy (GTDB): domain Bacteria; phylum Pseudomonadota; class Alphaproteobacteria; order Rhizobiales; family Xanthobacteraceae; genus Rhodoplanes; species Rhodoplanes elegans. The sequence continues at coordinate 18,583 of NZ_NHSK01000213.1, forward strand.
ATCCACAACGCACCGATTGCCACTGGCAGCGCGATCAGCAGCCCATACAGCGTGAGGCGACATTCCGCTCCGACTCCGCCGAAGCCCTAATTTTTTGGTCGTTACAGTTCAGGGCGTAATTCACCCCCGACACCACGAACGGGGGACGATTGACAAAACTCCACCCGCATGGTGTCGCACAATATCTATTTTGCGACATGCAGCGGCCGAGATGTCAAGTTTTGCGGCCTTCATTGCGGATTTCTGCAGCTGCTTTACAATTCCCGCATATGACCGAGGTGCAGATCCGAAACCTTCTCGAACGAACGGCCGAGTGGCCGGCGGCGGCTCAGGAAGAACTGATCCGCGTGATGACGGACATCGAGAACCGCTACAGCGCGGTCTACCACGTTGACGATGAGGACCGCGCCGCTCTCAACCGCAGTCAGGCCGATGTTGAGGCCGGTCGCTTTGCTTCTGATCAGGATATCAAGGCGACCTTCGAGCGCTTCAACCTTGGCCGAGCATGAAGCTTCGCTACACGGAAACGGCCCTCGCCGAAATCGACAAGATCATCACCTCAATCGAAAAGGACAACGTCACAGCCGCCGCTCACGTAAGTGCGGCCATTCAAGCCGCCATGCGAAGGCTCAGCGAATTTCCCCTACTCGCGATCGAGACCGACGTTCCCGGGGTTCGAGTGCTCCCCGTCCTCCCCTATCGCTACGTCATATTTTACAATACCTGCGACGATGCGATCGTCGTTCGCAACGTACGCCACACGTCACGCCTCCGCCGATTTGGTGCAGTCGCCCCCGACCGACATTTGGAGAGCCTGTGAGCGTGGTTGTCCTCGGCGAACTATACCGCGCCACGAAGCATGGAATCTGTCAACACCGCCGCTCTTAAATGACATGCAGTCCCCTCAGTTCCGCCGCGGCAGACGATCGGAATGAGCCACGAAAAGCACTGCGAACGTCTGTGTGAACGCCACTGTTTCCTGTTCACATAGGCCGAAATCGCACGAAATCGGCGATTCAGCCCATATTTCCTACCTTTCCGCACCACTGTCCGTCGGGCTCTAAGCCACGACTTCCCTAGCTTGCCCCTGGGAATGTGTGTCCCCCTATCGCTGCGAGCCGATACAATCGACCTCACTGACGTTCGGATCGGCTCTCCGCTTCTGAGGGGGACACACATTCCCAGGGGCAAGCTAGGGAAGTCGTGGCTCTGCGAGCCAACGACGGAACAGTGGGCGGAGCGATTTCCCAGGACGGGAGCCGTTCCCTTCCCTACCGGCGACCGTTCCATTGTTCCCCTCCAGCATCGCGGTCGCGAGATCGCCGATCGCGCTCGCGATGCTGCGGGCATTTCGTCGTTTTCCCGAGTTCGTCGAGCTGCAATGTTTGAAAAGTCGCCAAATCGAAATTTCTCGATTCGCCGTCGCGCGATTTTTCGATTCCGGCGCTCGGGCTGCCGCGGCCGCGATATAATGAGGGATGGGCAGTTCTTTTGGCCACAGCGTGGCCAGATCGAGCCCCGACTAGACCGGCGAACGAAACTCGGCAGATTTTGGGTCGCCGTGACGCACGATCCCCTTTCGGATTGTAGTGTTACCGCTTCGGACCTGTGCTCGGTGTTTTGCTCCGAGCGCATCGCAACCGAGGTGCCTCACTCGGGGCTCCTCTTTGACCATGCATCAGACGCCGCTCGTTCTCGGGGAGACTCTGCACAAAGAGGTCTTCGCTATTTCGCAGGATGACCGGCGGCGCCATCTGTATGTGCTCGGCGCGACAGGCACCGGCAAATCTACTTTCCTGGTGAACCTGATCCGCCAGGACATGGCCAACGGCCACGGGCTCTCCTTCATCGACCCCCATGGCCAGGATGCAGAGAAGGCGCTTTCATACGTTCCCGCGAAGCGGGTCAAGCACGTCACCTATTTCAATCCGGCCGATCTCGACCGCCCCGTCGGGTTCAATGTTCTCCAGGATGTCGCCGAAGACCAACGCGACACCGTGGCGGACAATGTAGTGTTAGCGTTCAAGCATCTCTGGCAGCATGAGAGCTGGGGCCCGAGCCTTGAACGCCTGCTGCTCCACAGCGTCCGCGCGCTGCTCGACACCGAAGGTTCCGACCTCCTCGGTATTGTCCGCATCCTCACCGAGGAGGGCTTCCGCGACTCGGTCGTCAAGCAATCGCGCAATCCTCTGACCTCACATTTCTGGCGCGAAGAGTTTCCATACTGGGCCGATCGCAACCTCGACCAGCGCATCGATCCTGTGCTCAACAAGGTCGAACGCGCTCTCGCACATCCGGCCGTCCGGAACGTGCTCTGCCAGTCGCCGAATCTCATCGACCTACGCAAGACGATGGACGAAGGGCGGATCCTCGTCGCCAACTTGTCGAAGGGTGTGCTCGGCGAGGGCAACGCTGCGTTCCTCGGCAGCCTGCTCATCTCCGCCATCGCACAGGCGGCGATCTCGCGTAGTGTTATCGCGGAGTCGGAACGCCGGATCTTTCATCTGTACGTCGACGAGTTCCAGAACTTCCCCACCGCGAGCATCAGCCTCATTCTCTCGGAAGCGAGAAAGTACGGGCTGACGCTCTGCTTGAGTAACCAGTTCCTCGGCCAGGTCCCCGAACTTCTCCGCAAATCCGTTCTCGCGAATGCCGCATCGTTTGTGTCGTTTCGCGTCGGCGCCGAGGATGCGCCGTTCATCGCAAAGCATCTCGGCTGGCCAAACCCCGATACGCTCCAGGGGCTGCCAAATTTCCGGGCCATGGGAAAGTTTATGATTTCCGGCAGTCCGAGCAGGCCGGTGACATTACGAACGCACCCGCTTCCCGACCCAGACCTCGATCTCTCTGTTGAAGTCATCGCGTTCAGTCGCGCGACGCGGGCCCGCGCACGATCATCCGTAGAAGAACGTATCTCACGGTTCTTGAAATTTGCTCAGCCGCCACGCCGCAAGAATACTAAGCTTAAGTGGTGACTTTCCCCGCCGCGACCTTGACGCGAGCCCGCACTACCGGCTGTATTTACCCGACGCTTGGGCCCGACGACATGCCGCTTCCGTCCGCAGAACTCTGGCGAACTTTCGATGCCATCCTTCTCGTGCTCATCGGGAACGCCGGCGTAGTGTTATCGGTGCCCATCCTCCTTTACGTAATCCGGACCTGCCGACCGGAGGCGGTCGGTCACTATCTGCGACCGAGCATTGTTGCCTTCGTGGTGGCAACACCAATAGCAGCGTCGTGGATATTCTCGATACCGGGCCCGGAATTGCCGACGTCCGAACGCGCCCGTTTTGTCATTTATTTTGCCGCCATATTCCCCATCCCGATGACACTGATTCTGATCGGGAAGTTCTTCGCATCGGAATACGCCGCTCACGATCATTCGTTCGACTGGGAGATTCCTGCCGCGCTCGCTGCGGTGTTCACCCTTCTCGCGAAAGCCATGTTCTCGGCCTACATCACGACACCGGCGGCGGACATGCCCCAGCTGGTGACCTGGTCGCTCGCGCTCTGCGGCGTAGCTTTCGCGGGAGGTTGGCTGGTCGACCACCATCCGACCCTGTCGTTTTCCCAAGCGGAACCATCGGACGCCGAACTCGCCGCTCCAACGTCCAAAAAGAGCACCGATGCAGCTGCCATTTTCGGAGCGTCGACTCCTCTTCTTCAGCCGGACGAACACGTCCCGAGTACGCAGGCACGCACCGTGGCCAGCCCCGTGGCTCAGGGGGAACCTCTCACGCCATTGTCCGAACCTCCCGCCGCGGCGGCGCTCGAAGACACGACCGAAAACACCTTCGATGATTCTTCGTCCCCCGCTGTCCCGATCGAACTAGAAGCCTCCACCGAAAATCTCGAGTTATCCATTCCCGAAAACCCCGGCGCCATTGCCGCCCTCCCCGCCACGATTTCTGCCGGCGACGGCGCGCCTCCTCCGGTTCCCGAGATCCCGTCCGCCTCATCGGTCGAAACGATCCAGCTCAAGCTGAAACGCTCACAACGCTCCTCTGTATTGGGCGCGGTGATATTCACGGTGGATGCGCGCGTGTCGCTCCCGCGCGCCGACCTGGAACTCGTACGAAAATATCGTCTCGGCAGCATCATCGTCTACGACAGCAAGGCTCGCACGGCGAGTTCCGAGGCGCTCACCGAACACCTGAAAGGCGTCCGGGATGAGGGGTTCGCCGGTCTTCGTAGCGACAAGCCGGTCAACAGCATTGGAAAGAGCCTGTACCGCCTCGCTCGCGCATCCGCGAGCGCGACGATGATGGCCCTCGCCTTGCGGATCACCATCGAGAGCCTGATCAAGGGCGTCCATATCGAATGCAAGAGCCTTGGCGAACTCATTGAAGCGGAGAACGCGATCTGCGAATCCGCCGAGTTCATCAAGAAGTACCTTTCGCTGGCGTCCACGTTCGACGGCCGGGAGGAGATCGTTGAAATCTGACCACCCGGTGTATACGCCCTTTCTTCGCCGCTTCACCGACGAGGCAGCGCGCGACCTCGCTGGTACGATTGAACTGTATCGTCGTGTACAGGCCACATATCAGGCGAGCGTCTTCTCTCAGTCCGACGCCGCTGAGCGGTTCCATTCGATCGTCATCGACGGCGTCGGAAAGGTCGTATCCCTTCCGTCCAGTCCCGCGATCGGACAGGCACTCGAACGTTGCCAGCGGGCGATCATCGTCGACGAAGAAGTGATCTTCAGCTTCCCGGATATCGACTGGCCGAACGCCCGGCTCTCGATGAAGGAACAGACCGACCTTGCCCGGTTCCTTCGCGCCAAGGAACACTTCCTCGCCAACCAGGACAAGGTCATTGAGAAGCTCTACCTCGTTCTCGGTAACCTTATCGCGGGCATCATCAAGGATCTGCCTCCCCTGCCAGCGGCGAAGGCGTCGTTCCTTGTTCCGCTGGTCGTGCTCCTGCCGGAGCCGGGCGCTCTGATTGCCGCTCTCACCAACGCACTTGCCGACCCGGCGATCGGCGACGCAGGAATTCTCACGAAGCTCCGCAACCAGCTCGCAGACAATGTTTGGGCCGCTTCAGGCATTCCGCCTGGCACCGAGCCCAAGAAGCCGCTGCTGACGGCCGACGATTCGGACCTCTCGCCGGAAGAGCTCGCGCAGACCTATCTCAACGGCACTCCGCTACTCGACCTGTTCCTCACGCCGGTTCCGTTCGTGATCCCCGAGCGGGTTCGCATGGAGCACACCCACATCATCGGCGGATCGGGCCATGGCAAAACGCAGCTGCTGCAGCACTTGATCCTGAGTGACCTCCGAGGCGACACGCAGCCCGCCCTCATCGTCATAGACAGCCAGGGCGAGATGCTGAACACCATCCATACCCGCGATTTCGGGAGCGCTATAACCGATCGGGTCGTCCTCATCGATCCGGAAGACATCGAGCATCCGCCAGCCCTCAACATGTTCGACGCGGCGAACGGGCGGCTTTCCGGGTACTCGCGCCTGCACCGAGAGCAGATCGAAGCGAGCGTGATCGAACTCTACAATTACATCTTTGCCGCGATTGCAGCGGAAATGACATCGCGGCAGAGCACCGCCTTCGCCTTCGTAACCCGCCTTATTCTCTCCGTCGAAGGAGCGACCATTCACACGTTGCGAGAACTGATGGAAGAGTCCGCGGCGACCATCCAGCAGAGCCGCTTTGAACCTCACATCAGGCGTCTCGACCGTACGTCCCAGGCCTACTTCGAGAACCAGTTCTTCACGAAGAAGTACGCTGACCTGAAACAGCAGATCGCCCGCCGCCTGTACTCCGTCCTCAGCGTCCCGAGCTTTGATCGCATGTTCTCCTCGAAGGTGAACAAGCTCGACATGTTCGAGGCGATCCAGAACCGTCGTATCGTCCTCATCAACACGAGCAAGTCATTGCTCAAATCGGACGCCTCTGCGCTCTTCGGCCGGTATGCCATCGCGCTCGCCATCCGGGCGGCATTCGAGCGCGTCGCCACCCCCGAACGCCCGCCTTGCTACCTCATCATCGACGAGGCCCAGGAGTACTTCGACGAGAACATCCAGACCCTCCTGGAGCAGGCCCGCAAAATGAACGTCGGCGTCGTGCTCGCTCACCAGCACCTCGACCAGCTCACCCCGGCTCTGCGCTCGTCGATCGCCGCGAACACCAGCATCAAGCTTGCCGGTGGGATTTCGGACAGAGACGCCCGCGCCCTCGCACCCGACATGAATTCGACCGGTGATTTCATCCGGTCGATGCACAAGAAGCCGCGATCTACTGAGTTCGCCTGTTACGTCCGGAACCACACGAGCTGCGCCATCCGTCTCGAAGTCCCCTTCGGAACGCTCGAAGCGCAGCCGCGACTGACGGCACATCGCCACGCTGACCTGATCGCCAGCATCCGGGCGCGATATGCGTATCGGGCCGACGAGCTACCCGTCACTCGCGAAACGCCAGAGGCGCTCGCCGCGACTGCAGAGGCGTCCGATAGTAAGCCCGCCGCCCCGGAACCGGCGCCGGCATCGGAGAGTGCCAAGGCTCCGGATGCGTCCGTGGGAAAATGGTAAAATATTTCTCGGAGCGCATTGCTTTGCATAGCGCCACATAGCTGCGCGTTCCGCAGTATTGGTTACGTTGACCAAAGCATTATTGAGCGTATTCCACCATGCATGGAAACACTCACGACCCGTCACTATAGATCGCGATGGAAGCCCGCCCCTCTTCTCGGCAAGAACGGCGAGAAGAAGGAAGCTCGCATTCATCCCAGAGATATCGAGGCGTTCGCCGTGCTCGACCGCTTCGGCGTGCTGCCACTCGATTACGTTCACGCCCTCATCGGGGGCAATCTCGCCGCACTCCGCTCCCGCTTCAATCTTCTGTGGTCGCCCCCGAATTTTTATCTCAGCCGCCCCGACGGCCAGCGGAGATGCGCCAACGCGAACTATCGTTACCTGGTCTACGCGAACGGCACCCAGGCCAAGGCACTCTTGCGGGAGCGCGGTCATGCCCTTGCTCACCGGCGCGCGAGCCCGTTTCCCCACCAGCTCATGGAGTCGATGATCGCGGCGTCCATCCACATCGGGATCGCCGGATCTCCGGATCTTCGTCTCATCGATTGGAACCGAATCAAGGCCGAGACCGGCAGTCCCGCCGCTTCGATCCCGCTTCCGCGCGGCAGCTCGATTGTCCCCGACTGGGAGCCGTTTATCATCGAGTATGCCGGTTCGCCGAAGTCCGCCTTCCGGTTCTTTCCGGGGTTCGAGGCGGACACCGGCACCGAGCCCGTCGATGCCGCCGACCTTGAGCGGTCGTCGATCCGTGGAAAGTTCGAGGACTACCTCTCCGTCGTTAAGGCCCGCACGTACGAGTCGCACTTCGGCGTGAGCACCTTCTTCATTCCCTTCGTCACCACGACCGAACGGCGGATGACGTCGATGATCGCGCTGCTGCTGAAGCTCACGGGCGGCAAGGGCTCGCCCAACTTCCTCTTCAAGCACGTCCCGAGCTTCACGGCTCCGGAGCGGCTTGCTCCACCGACCGGCCACATGCTGACCGACCCTTGGCAGCGGGCTGGCTTCCCTCCAATCAACCTCGACACAATCGAAGGGAGGTGATGCGAATGACACTCGACGACAAGATCGCCCGCGTCAAAGACCTCATCGGCAAACGCGAGGAGATCGATGCGGAACTCGCCGTGCTGCTATCCGGCGCCGCGCGGGAACCGCGCAAAATGCGCTGCTCGATCTGCGACACCGAAGGCCACACGGCTCGCACGTGCACGCAAAAGACCGGGGCGGCTTAGCTGCCGCCCCGTACTTCCGCCCGACCGCTACTCTTCAGGATCGGGTGCTTCCCCGTTCTGGAGCGGAGGGATGAGGACGAACTGTCCCTCCCACGCTCCCACGGGGATGCTGTTGAGCTTGACCGAGAGTCCTTCCTCGCCGTTGCGCAGCTCCCACGCTGCGCCGATCGTCTGCCATCCCGATCCGACCTTGGCGCGGGCGAGGTACTTCGGCCGCCGGACTTCCCGCTGCCGCGAGCGCGCCGGCAGTGCGCGCGATACGTCCACCATTCGTCTCTCGCTTTCTCCTGCCCTGAGTGCAGGCGGCCGAGCGTGATTGGTGGCCGTCCCGCGCCTCCGCCTGCACTCACTTCTGTCCACATCGTAGCATCCGGCCGACCGCTGCCTCCCCTCTCCCATGAGACAATGTTCATAGGAGAAAGGAGGCACAGATGCCCTCGTTCGTTGACTTCCAGGAGTTGAAAGCGAAGGTCGGATTCGACCAGGTGATCCAGGTTCTGGGTCTCACGCTCAAGAAGCACGGGCACCAATACCGCGGCTGTTGCCCGGTTCACGCCGGCAACGACCGTACGCTCGTGGTCACCCCTCCCAAGGGCTTCTACTGCTTCGCCAAGCGCGAAGGAGGAGACCAGATCGCCCTCGTTGCCCACGTGCGGCAATGCCCTCCCAAGGAGGCGGCCGCCTTCCTCGCGGAGCGCACCGGAACGGTACAAGTTCCCCGCACGCGGAACGGTACCGTTCCCGGAACAGTTCCAGCCCCCCAACAGCCCCCGGGAACAGCGGCCTTGCGGCCGCTCGACTATCTTCTCGCCGAGCATGAAGGGGTGCAGGCCCTCGGCATCTCGCCGGAGACCGCGAAGGAGTTCGGGGCGGGATATGCCGGCAAGGGCATCATGCGCGGCCGGCTCGCCATCCCCATCCACGATCGCGCGGGCACCTTGCTCGCCTACTGCGGCCGGGCGCTCGGCGATCAGCAGCCGGAGCTCACCTTCCCCAACAATTTTCAACCCGAGGGGGTGATCTTCAACGCGAATCGGGCGACGTCCGGAGAGCTTCACCTCGTCCGCGAACCACTCGAAGTCCTCACCGCCCATCAAGCCGGGTTGGAGAACGTGGTCTGCTTTCTCACGGAAGGGATCACCGCGCAGCAGTGGGAAATGCTTGCCGCATTGCAGGACGAACTCCAGTGCGACCGCGTGTACTTTTGACGGAGCGATTGCTCCGCAGCCGCCCATTCTTTGGGCGGCTTCTCTATGCCGCATCTTGGATTTGGCGTTCATCGAAGACAATGTAGACGTCGGTCAGATCATCCTCGGTTGGGTGCATCAGCATCGCGTAGCTGTAGCCGTCGTACGTGTTCTTGATGACCACGCCGTCATGACCCTTCGCACGGGCGCCGTCGATCGCCTCCTCATAACTGATCGGATCGTATCGGTGGCGCTCCATGTCGTAGTAGTAGGGTCGCTCCATTACGATCCGCTGGCGCTTCACATCGCCGCGCTTCGACGGCCGTAACTCCTGGAATATTCCTCGCTCACGCAAATTATGGAACCGCGTTTGCGCGCGCTTCAGCCGCCCGAGGTACGTTTGCGCCAGATTCTTCCGCGCCGGATCGTCGTCGTATTCTCCCTCATCCAGTGCGATCGCGACGTCGTACCAATCGGTTCCGAACACCTCCGAGAGCCGATGCTCGATCTTTGCGATGGTCGCGTCGAGCCCGCGTTCTGCAGCGAGCTCGGCGGAGGCGTACGAGATCGCCACGCGCCGGTTCGAGGCGAAGAAGAACCCCTCGCAGGCATCGTTCGCGCCGGTGTTCGATCCGCACTCGGCACGATCGAACCGCTTGAACTGTGCGAACGTGCCGTGATAGCCGACCGCTCGGAGCGACGCAGGGCCCATGTACCGCGACTGACAACGCACGCGCGCGCCGGCGCGCCACGTCTTCTGTAGGTAGACGTAGCGGCGGCCGCGAATGGTTTTGATGACGCGATACCAATCCATGCCGGACTGATTGCCATGGCCACGGAGTGATGAAACCGTTCGCGATGGTGCGCCATGTGCCGCTGCGTGCGCCCGTGCACGAACGCCGCACCAAAACGTGATCGGCCGCTTTCCCGCTTCCCCGAGGCTGATGGCGGCACATTTCGGCATTTCACGGACAGTACCTTGGCTACCCCGCCATCTGTCGCCGCTTGTCGAGGCCTGTCGCACCCGGTGCGGCAAGCCGCGGCATTTCGCGACATGTCGCGGCCGGTCATCTCGCGTCCGCCGCGGTACAATTTGTTCAGCGCCTCCGTCCCGCACGTCGGCATCCGCCTCAGATGTCGACTAGCGCGACGGAGGAATACATGAGTGTTCTTTCACAGGATGCGAAGGCCGCGAAATTGCAGGCGCTCGCTGAGAGTGCCGGATACACCAGCGTCGATACGATGCTGCAAGACCGCGTCACGGATAGCATCGCCCCGGCGATCTGCACCGATCCCGACTGCTCGTACACGACCGAGATGGAGCCGGATCAGGATCGCGGATGGTGCGAGGCGTGCGCCAAGAACTCGGTCGCGAGCGCATTCGTGCTCGCCGGCCTCATCTGAGGAGCAGGCCATGGCGCGGTTCCGTAATCACTACCGCTGCCCCACGTGCGATTGCACCTGGTCGGACGATTGGGACGCGACGTGCGACGACGATTGCCCGAACTGCGGAGCGCGTCACATCTCACCGGAAGAGAGCGAGGACATCGCGCCGGAGTGCGAACCGCACGAGCGCACGAGCACGATCCTCAACGACTGACGTTCAGCCGATCGCCAGCCATCATGACGCGGGCGGAGAACCGCTTGAGCATCGCAAGCGCCGCCCATGGGCTACGTCTGGAGACATGCCCCGGGAGTGCTACTGCATAGGCTTCCGCGCTCCCACCAGTGCGACCGTTTTGACGTCGAGCCTCGCCACAAGCGGGGCTCTTTCTTTCGATCAGCGCGCAGTGGCGTGTGCAGTCTGCTGCTCGTGTGGTGATTGGACTGCGATGGCGTGAGACAGCGCAAAGACAGACGCCGTCAGAACCGCCGCTGAAACAAGAAGCGAAATCCCCAGCGCTCGAACGCCCCACTCTGCATTCATCTGACTTCTCCCCACCCGTACCCCCACAGGCGCTTCGAAATGCGTGCGAAGTGAGGCCGTGCGGTAAAATCAGAGCAGGTCCTCCGTCCCGTCCGCCGGCACCCACTTCGGATGTCGGCCCCGCGGAACGGAGTGTCACATGCGTGATCTTTCACACGACCAACGACACCGAAAGCTGAGAACGCTCGCCAGAGCGGCCGAGTATGCATCCGTCGAGGAGATGCTCGAAGCGTGCACCGAAGCTGCCACCGTGCCCGCCATCTGCACCGAGTTTGGTTGCTCGCACACGACCCGGACGGACCGCGACGCGGATAGTGCCCGGTGTGAGGCTTGCGGACGCAACACCGTCGCGAGCGCGATCGTGCTCGCGTATTTCGCGTAGGAGGCTGTCATGCAGATGGCCGCACTCTACGAAAGCGTGACCCGCAGCATCATCGAGGATCTGGAGAAGGGCGTCCCCGCGTGGGTGCAGCCGTGGCGAACGAAACGGCGTACGAGCCTCGGACTGCTCCCCGCTAACATCGCGACAGGTCGCACCTACAGCGGCATCAACATCCCGATCCTCTGGGCCGCAGCCAAACGGGCCGGATATCCCGACCCGGCATGGATGACCTTTCGCCAGGCGCGTGCCCTGAATGCGAACGTCCGCAAGGGCGAGCGAGGCACCCACATCGTCTTCACCCGCAAGCTCACCATCACGGAGGAGGACGAAGAGAAGCGGATCAGCATGCTGCGGAACTACTGCGTCTTCAACGTCGCCCAGATCGATGGGCTTCCGGCGAAAATCGCAGCGCCGGAGGAAGTCCCGCCTTCCATCGATAGTGACGTGCAGCGCTTCATCGACGCGACCGGGGCGGACATTCGCCATGGTGGGAGTGTCGCATGCTTCGTCCCGTCGCTTGATCTCATCCAGCTGCCGCCGCGCTCGGCGTTCACCACGATCGAGAGCTACTTCGCGACCGGGCTGCACGAGCTCGGTCACTGGAGCGGATTCGTCACTCGCCTCAATCGAGACCTGCGCCACCGCTTCGGCTCCCGGGCGTACGCGGCTGAGGAATTGATCGCCGAGTTGACGTCGGCGTTCCTCTGCGCCCATCTCGGCGTGAATGGCGAGCTACGGCACGCCTCGTACATCGACTCGTGGATATCGCTGCTAAAAGACGATCCTCGCGCCATCGTCACCGCGGCGAGCAAGGCGAGCCAGGCCGCCGACTTTCTCCGCTCGCTCACCGGCGAGCGGCCACGGGAAGACGAATCCCCCGATTCTGCCTGATCCACATCAAGGCGGAACCGGTCGCAACGGCCGATGGTGTTTTCGGAGACGTCTCGTGTCACGGGGGTGCATGGGACGACATCCCGCGGGCGACTCGGTATCCGAGTTCGCCCGCATTTTTTTGATCGAATCCTGTCTCGCGCGATCCGGCCGCCTCTTCGTATGCGGCCCGAGGTCTCAGCGGAGGCGCCCATGCGCTATGAAGCTGTCGTCTTCGATTGTTTCGGCGTCTTGTGCCCGGATGTCGGACACCAGTGGCTTGCGCAGACGTTCCCTGAGGCGGAAGCCGCAGAGATCGTCCGGACGCTCTTCGTGGCAGCCGACCATGGTCGGATTTCCCAGGAGACTCTCTTTGCGGAGCTTGGGAAAAGGTCGCACCGACCGCCCGCGCTCGTCGAGCTGGATTGGATTGGGCTTCTAACCATCCACGCGGACGTAGTGGCCCTCGTCCAGCGACTGCGACCGAGCCGCAAGCTCGGGCTGCTGACGAATGCGCCGTCCGCGTTCGTCCGGGAGATGTTGCGGAACCACAAACTAGAGAAGCTGTTCGATTCGATCGTCGTATCGAGCGAGATTGGACACGCGAAGCCGGACGCCCAGGCATTCCGGGCGATCCTGGCCGCCCTATGTGCCGAGCCGCACCAGGCAGTCATGATCGACGACAACCCGCGGAATGTCGCTGCGGCCGAGGGCATCGGCATGGATGGCCTCCTCTTCCGATCGGCCGGCGAACTAGAGCTGGCCCTCTTTCCCTGACACCCGCGTCGCTGCGCTACAATGAGCGCAGCGCCTCCGTCCCGTCCGCCGGCACCCGAGAGTGGGTTCCGGCCAGCAGGACGGAGAGTTCCATGAGCGTTCTTTCACATACCCTGAAGACCGAGCGCATCCGCGAGCTGAACGACGCCTTCCGGAGGACGTTCGAAGGCGGCCGCGTCATGCTCACCGTCGGATTCCAATCTCTGCCCGAGGCTGTGCGGCGCGAGGCGATCGAGCGTGTCAAAACCTTCGACGAGTTCGACGCCGACAACGACCCGCATGGCGAGCACGACTTCCTCGACTTCGAGATCCAAGGGCGGAAGCTCTTCGCCAAGATCGACTACTACGATCTCGCGATGATCTACGGCAGTGAGGATCCGAGCGATCCGTCGCAGACCACCCGCGTCATGACCATCATGCTTGCCGCGGAGTACTGAGATGCACGGCAACGCACGACGAGTCTATGCGCTCGCGGACTTCACCGTCGAGCGCCGCGGCAGGGGATGGTACTTCGCGCGAACATCCCGCTTCGGCGAAAAGCACGCCGAGAAGGGGCCGTATTCGAGCGAGGTCAGCGTCGCGCTCATGATCGCGCGCGAGATCATCCGGGAGATTGCGAGACGCGATGCACCGTATCGCCTCTCCGGGTAACCGGTAAGTGCCCTTCGCGAAAGCGTACCGCCAATGGTACGCTTTCTTCTTGTTCGCCCCTCGCGAGGCCCGGCATTCCACATCTCGGAGAACCACCCTCATGTGGTCGTTTCAGATTGATCCCCTCGTCGCGGTCGGCGTCATGGTCGCTACCGCCACGACCGACGCTGCCTACGTCATGTTCACGGCCGCGGTTGTGGCGCGCCGCAGAATGCCGGCGGCGACGTGGAGCAGCGTGTGGTACCTGCTCTCGTCCTTCGCGGTCATCAGCTACACGAATAATTGGGTCTACGTGCTGTTCGCGGCGGCCGGATCGTGGATCGGCGCGTTTGTCACGATCACGTTTTTGCACCGGACCCCGCCGCCACTCGGCCCGGCGCCTCAATAGACGCCGGGCACCTGAGCCGTCGGTTCAGCCGTTCTTGCGCCCCGGCTTCTTTGCCACGGCCCGTCCACGCTTCTTCGCGACCGGCACGGCCGCGGCGGCGACGCGCCGCTCCTCCTCTGCCGCTTCCCCGACGGCGAACTCCTCGATCGAGTGCCCCTCGTCGAGCAGCGCCGCGAGCCACTTCGGCCGGGCACCGCGGCCGGCCCACGTCTCGCCGTTCGGGCCGACATACCGCGGGGGCACCTTCACGCCTTTGAGCGCGCTCGCGCCCCTGCCTGCGCCCTTTGCCGGCCGGCCGCCAACGCTCTGGCCGAGGCGCGCGAGTTGCTTGCGCAGATCGTCCGCGCGCTCCGCGAGCGCCTCGTCAATCTCGCCCCGCAGCGCGAGAAGCTCTTCCACGTCCATGCTCTTCAGATTGATGGCTGCCATTCGACTCTCCGATACGACCCAAGACGGAGGATCACCCTACAGCGATTCGATACGAGCGGACCGGATTGAAGCAATCGTGCACCGAAGAAGCGCATGATATCCGGTAATAAGCTAACGCTTTTCCGACGGTCGCCAGAAACGATCCTCCGTCCTCGCCGGCTGTTCATCAGGACGACGGAAACGTTCCTCTCGAACCGAAATCCCAAGACTTCGATGGAAGACGGCTACATAGTCGAGGTTGGCGGCCAAGTCCCGTCCAATCTCTCCATTCGGTACCGGCAGGCCAAGCGCGGCTCCCCCTGTCGATGCGACCGAGAAAACGCAGGCATCCGGCTGCAGCCGTTTGAATAGTTCATACTCGTCGATTATTCCCTGCATGCCTCCGATAAATACAGCGGCCGAGAATTTAAAATCCGAGAACATTTTCTCGCGCATGCGCCGAAGGCTGCCTTCGCGATCGCCCGGAACTTCATCGACGTAGCTGACATTCTGGAATCGAGCGTTATCCTCTGGAAACTCATCCTTGAAATATAGGGACTGATAGAGCTTGACCCAACTGCCGTAATCAACCCCTATATCTTCCGCAACTACGCAAATCATTGGCGTGATGGCGGGGTGCCCACCCCATACCAGAAGACGGCGCCCCAAGGTTACATACACCAGTGCCGAAACTGCAGCGTTGATCGCGACTGTGTCGGCCGTTTCAGCAAATTTCGGGCTTCGTTTCGGATCAGGCACGCTGGCAGACAAAAAAATCGCACTAGGCATTTTAGCTCTCCCACGCTGCGAGCGTCCATCCCGCTTCGGAGACTTTGATTGCCTTCACCGTTGCGATATTTTCGTCTAGCCATTTAAGATGCGCGTTCCAGGACTCCCGAATTCCGATGTGGTCATAAACGATGACCGGCGCGCCTAGTTGCTCCGCGCGCCGAGCCTTGTCGGCAATGTCGTAGAAAACTTCCGCAGTTGGAATTCCAACGACGGGGTACGCCCATATTCTTTGATCGTCTGGAAGACGCACGCAGATCGCGCGGTGCGCCCCGATTCCCTCTATCTTTGCTCCGATTTTTTCGACGTCCGCGCGAAGCCGACCGGTTATGGATAGATACCGCGACGCGATGCTGCGGCTTCGTAGATGCTCAACCGCGAGAACAATTTTATCGGCCACCTCATCTCTTATCGGGCCAGACGGCCCGCTGAGAGCGTCCGCATCGAGGTGGATCGTCTCGGCCATGTCTGTCAGCCTGCTCGGCGTATGGCCAGGCCACACAACGCGAAGCACCTGAATATCTTTCGCGCGAGCGCGCCCAATTTCTTGTCGGGTCCACCTGCTATCGAAATACGCCGGAGTATCCAGCATAACGACGACATCAGAATCGCAAAGTCGGTGCCAGAGAACATCCTGGAACGGATCTCCCGGCCGTATATCGTGAGTGTCGAGAAATACGTCAAATCCGCGGGCTGCGGTTAAATCGTGGAGCTGCATCGCAGCAGCCCGTGACTCGATACGCCTGTAGCTGATAAACACGCGGCGCTGACGCCTCAGAAGGCCGACGCATTCAAGCAACGCACAAGCCAGCTCCTCAAGCTCCGGATCATCTGGCCGACAACGAAGACCATTTGACGCGTGCAGGATCTCCGGGATGTTCGTCGTGAAATCTTGAGGAGGATCCAGTATCGGTATGATCGGTGAATTCGTGCTGATAAGATCGCGCACGGCCGGAAGGTCGGTGTGCGGCACACCACCAAAGTACGCTGCAGCGAACGCGGCCCGCCTTTCGCGCCCGTTGACGCTCGCGCCGTCATATACGACGACGTCCGTTCCGATGACCAGGCCGAAATCGTCGAGCATCCCTCGAAGAGTGGCTTGCAGCGTCAGGCGCTGCTGGTCGGTTACACTCCCGAGAACACCGATCCCGTATATGCCCAACTTCGTCACCGTGTTGTTCGAGTGAGCTTCGCCTAATTGTCCGCCCTAATTTTAATTGCCTCCTCAATCCACGATTCAATATTCTTGGAAATCGAAGCATAAATCGCCTTGCTGTCGGCGCCTGCCGGCACTTTCAACGGCGCAACATCAGCGAATGATTTGTTGCCGATCGTCAATTTAGAAAATGGGTTTACTCCAGCAGTTGACGACTTCCCATTCTGATCCAGCAATCCGTTAATGCGGATACCAAGAACACCTTTTTCATCGCCCCACGCTTTCTTAATCTCGTACATGACCCACTGCCGGCTCGCGGTTTCAGCGCCGACGAGCACGACAACGCAGCTCTTCCCATGCATCTGATCTGCGATCCACTTTTCAATCGCCGCATCGCCCTTCTTCTTTATCGCTTCCCAATCGTTGGGATTTGCAAGTGTTTGTCCGTCGAGAGCGTTTATATTTCGCACCTGCTGCGTACGCCAAAAGTCATTTGCAAAATGGAAGCTGAAGAAGACGTGACGAGCCATTGCCTGTCCCCCGGTGGATAATCGGCGGCCTGTGCCACCGTAAAACGCATGACAGAATACAGACTTCCGGTAGAATTATATAGCGACACTCGCCGTTATCCCCACCCCATCATGAATCCCCCGCCAGCGCCGCGGTACAATGCCCGGCATATGGCACGACTGCCGACACCGGGGAGCGATAGCGGAAGCTGGGGGGATGTCCTGAATGCATATCTGGGCGTCGGTCACGACGCCGCCGGCAACAACGTCGGCGGCAAAATCCTGGAGACGACCGCAGCCACGAGCTTCACGCTCGGCACCACCTACGAAGGCAAGCGCATCGTCGCGACCGCGGCGATCACGATCACAGTCCCCTCGGTCGGCACGCTCGGCAATGGCTACGGCGTCGAGATCGTGAATGATAGCGGTGGCACCGTCATCATTGACGGGCCTGGCTCCACCAACGTCTCCCTCTCCGACGGCGACGTGGCGTATCTCCTCGAAGCCAACGGAAAGCAGCGCGTCGTTACCGGGGCTAGCACGCTCATCTCCTAAGTATGCTGCGGGGCGTGGCCGCCATCACCGCAGCCCAGGGTGAACGCGAGTACATTGTCGGCAACCAGTGGGGCGCAAAGCAGTCAACGGGCTCTGCGGCAGTCGCCTATACTTATCACCAAACGTTTACAGTCGAGGCGACTGCTCATGCTTTTCGATTCAAGCTGTTGAACGTCAATATAAACCCAATGACGGTCAGCGCCGGGGCTGTGGCGGTTTCAAACAAGCTCGGATCCGGCGCCGAACGATACACTCCGTCGAGCGGAACATGGGTGCCGATCACGTGGGGTGGCGCTACATCGGTTACCATAGCCGCGGGCGCAACCGACAGACCGACGATCTCTTGGTCGGACTGGATCCCGCTTACCACACTCGACCGAATCGATGGCGAGACATTACCTGTTGTGATGGTCCGACTCTATCTGCCAGCCGGCGACTTCTCTCTCGGCAATTACAACTTCATGCCATGGTCCGCCACTTCCGGCATCAACAATGGTCGTTTCCTATATATGTACCGAAATGCCGGCAATTTCGCATCTGGCAACTTTACATCTATGCCCGGGGTCGGCTACACGAATCCGCTGTTAATGGGTTTTGAGTACAAGGTGCGACAGCGAGCGATTACAATATCGGGCCACGGCGACAGCATAACGGAAGGTGCAGTTAATGCTGGATTGGGAAATTTCGGAAACGGATGGTTATGGCAGTCCGTCTCGGCGCTTCGCTCTGCAAATCCGGGAACCGTTATTGGTTACGTCAATAACGGAATGTCATCGTCAACGACCGCAACATTTTTAACCCGCCTTCAAGATTTCATTGCCGCCGAATGCCATTCGGACATATATGTTTACAGCGCCTTCTCGCCAAATGATGGCGCGCCGTCTTCATCTACAATCGCCACTGAAGCCACTCGATTGACCTCCGCCCTGGCAGCGATTGACGGCACCACGAAACCTGCCGTGCTTTGGACTCCATGCGTGAACACCGCAGCGGCATGGAATACTAC
Source organism: Rhodoplanes elegans (assembly GCF_016653355.1). Taxonomy (GTDB): domain Bacteria; phylum Pseudomonadota; class Alphaproteobacteria; order Rhizobiales; family Xanthobacteraceae; genus Rhodoplanes; species Rhodoplanes elegans. Next base: position 36,968 of record NZ_NHSK01000213.1, read on the forward strand.
GGCGGATGGATATCGTCTGGCATTTCGTGATACCTTGCTTGGGTTAGGCCGGCCAGTATTTGATATTGAAGCCGCGGTATCTGATGGAGCAACGCCCGCACGGTTTACAGCGTCGCTGACCACGGATGGAACTCACCCGAACGAGGCTGGCCATGCTGCTATAGCCGCCGTAGCGCAGCCAGTGTTGCAGGCGTTGCTTTGACCATCCGATACTCGGACCTCGACGGTGGCCGACTCTGCGCCTCAGACCCTTCCTCGATTTCGGCCTTTGACTTCCCGGCCGATCGCCTCGCGGATCACCTCGACTCGCATCTCCCCGGCTCGCTCAACACGGTCGAGATCGGCCAGCATCTCGGTCGAGAGCGGAAGGGTGATCCGTTCGGGATATTCGAGCCGCCGCTCGCGGCGACGTTCTCCTTCTTCAAAATCCCGAAATCTACGTGTCGGATCGCAGCCGCAGAGGTATAGTCTCTGAAACGGGGAGAATCGCAATGTGCCCTGACCTTGAGCAACTCGGAAAACTTATTCCAAAAGAGACCATCGGAAAAGTTTATGACGACATGCTTTCTGGCCCCGCTAAGGAGGTCGGCAAGCTCGGGACGGATGCCGTAAAGACGGCCCGTCTTCTGCTCGCTCCGCTGCAGCTGGCCGCCGCACTGCAGGACCGACTTGAGCCGATGGTGAAGCGAATTGGGGAGCGAGTCCCCGCAGACAGGCGCATAGAGCCGCCCGCCGAAGTCGTGGGACCTGCACTCGAAAGAATGCGGTACATCGACGAAAGCAGTCCCCTCTGGACGCTTTATGAAGAGATTCTCACGAAAGCAATGGATAAGGAAAAGAACGCGAGTATCCATCCCGCATTTGCGTACATCATCTCTCAGCTCAGCCGTGACGAGGCATGGATTCTCTACCGGCTAAAGGATAGATCTTTCGAGATTATTGATTCACTGGACTTCGATAAAGCGCAAAATAAGTTCTTCAATCGCGCAATCATTAAAAGTGAGTTGCCAAAAGAGGAGCTTTACGTCCCGGAAATGATCGAGGTCATGTACTCGCACCTCGACTCATTGAGTTTAGTGGCGTGGCCCGTCGAAAAGCAGACCCCCATCTTCGGATCGCCGAACGTACAGACCGGCGTTCGCCGAGAGAGCAAGATGATGCTGACCGAGTTCGGTCGCATATTTGTGGCGGCGTGCATTCCCGAAAGCGGCTTCGAACAGCACGCGAAGCGGTGACGATTCGACAATTCGATCCCGTCGGGGATCCCTCCGACACGCCTGCTCCCAAGGCCGTACCATGGGTTCGATTGATCAGCATCTTGGTTGAGATTGGAGCCGTTCGGGATATTGCGAATTCGCGCCAGCCTCCCCTGCTAGCGAGTTTGCGTCCCCGCTTTACCCTCTTGCTACTTCTCTAGGCTACATTGGCGAGCGTGAACTCCAGGCGGCCGGCGCCGACTACCGGGTGCTTCGAGGGGGAGCGCCATGGGCATTCATGATTTCTCGCCTCGCTCAGGCATTAGCACTGATGCGCGCGCGCTCTTGCTGTTCGACGCAAATAAAAGATCTGTAGCGGTCGCATATTTTCTATTGATCCTTTTCGGCGGGTTCGGCGCTCATCGGTTCTACGTCAAGCGGCCCGGCACCGGCTTTCTTCAGCTCGGCTTGACTATCACCGGATGGATGACGCTTTTCGCCGGAATTGGTGCGTTTTTGCTCGCCGCACTCGGAATTTGGTTGCTCAGTGATTTCTTTCGATTGCCGACATTGGTCCGCACCGACAACGCATCGTTGATCGAACGCCTCGAATGCCAGTCCAGCACTCTGTCCAAATCGGCACTCGACCAATTTTCTCAACCCGACCGCGCTGGAGATGAGTCGGGGAACTCGGGATTTGACCGTCTCCGAATTCCCGCAATCGCAGTTCTCGTTTTCATTTGTGTCTTTATTGTCGGACTGTTTTTCACCATGCCCGACAGGCCCGGCACACAGCAGTCAGTGCGTGCGGCCGGGTCGCCGACCGCTGAGCCAGCTCGGCCGCCCGCACCAGAACCCGTCAGGCCGTGTAAGGCGACGCTTGATCACTTTCTCTCACTAAGGGAGGGCATGAGCTACCCGGAAGCGTCCCGCATCATCGGATGCCCAGGAACGGAAATGTCGCGCGTGGATCTAGCCGGCCACAGTACGGTCATGGTGGGTTGGAGCGGAGAGGGCATCTTCGGTGGGAATATGAACGCGATGTTTCAGAACGGCGCGCTTGTTTCAAAAGCCCAATTCGGGCTCCGGTAGCGCTTTGATCAAATCGCAAACCGCTCCCTCTGGGTCTGATCGCTTGGTGTTGTGGAGCAGTTTGTAGTTCCATCTGGCGTATTGAGTTCGACCGCCTTCGCCCGGGATTACTCGCGATGAAAACGAATTGGCACGTTGCTACGGCCGCCGAAGCAATCGCCGCGGCGCAGTTCGCTCGCTACGGATATGATGTCTCCGTTCAATACGGTGCTAATCAGCCTGAATACGATCTCATCATAGCGAATAACGACCGGACGCTGAAGATTTCGGTAAAAGGCAGCAAAGACGGTGGCTGGGGACTTACCCAGACGCAATTATCGAGGATCAGAAACGCCAATTACTATGCGGCAGCTGACCTGTGGCTTAGGCGACATCGACCGCGTACCATTCTTTGCCTCGTGCAATTTAAGGACGTCCGTGAAGATGAGATGCCGAGAATCTACCTTGCGTGGCCGCGCGAGGTTGCGGAACGCCTCAAAGCAGCGGCCGGAGGGCGCGGCGACACCATATTGTGGGAAGATTACACGCGTGGACCGCGCGCTGCCGGGGCAGGACAGATCGAATCGCTACCCGCATCCTGGAAAATGAGCGCCGAGCGCATCTCAGCGCTCATCCGAATGGAAGACGTGATCGCGCTTTCGGCCTAATCGCCGCGAGAATTCATCTCCTGCCCCTCTGCCTCAGGCGCTTCGCGACTCCTGAGACGCGGATGTCTCTTCCCTGCCCCGGCGTGCGGCTCGGATGTTCAAACAATTCGGTCGAGCGCAATCCGTCAAATTTTGTCGATTCCATCCACACGAAATCCGTTTGATTGCGACACCGTACGGTTCAACCTCCGGCGTGGTTATTGTAGTTCACGGAGACGGCGATGAGCGGATGCATTATTGATCTATGCTCGTGCGGCATTCGAATTGTATTGGCCGGAGCAGCCTTTTTCGCAGGCGCGACACTCGGCGTGGTCGGTGCCAGAGCTGCTGAAAGCACTTATACGAAGTTAGAGGGCGAGGCGTGCAAGATCAGGGTGACCGACGACTTTGCTTCGATGAAATGCCGCGGCCCAAACGGCTATGAGGCGCGCTTTTCCGAAGAGGGCATCCTCGTCGCGGTTGGTTTCTCACTGCGCGGAAAGTGGCTCACAATCGACGAGACTCTGGAGTGGCGAGGAGGAACAGATCGTTGGTACGGAGACGCGCTCGAATGGCGGACTGAGGGAGGACGTCCATACGCCGCCATCCTGCAGACGTGGCGGAGCGAGGAGGATCACGTCACGGGGAAAGACGTCGATCGTCATGAGTTCCTGGTAATGAGAATAGCCGATGACACCGCGTGCTCGATCGCGCGGGTCCCCGCGTTACGGCAGGGTGCGGAGCAGATTGCGCGCAATCTCGCTGACACCGTTGCGCGGCAGCTGCACTGCGGTTCGGAGCGTGGAACGACGAGTCGCCCGAACGGAATGAAGATTGCGGATTGCGGATTGTGCATCCCCGTGACAATTCACAGGCTCACGCGCATAGGCCCGTCGTATGTGCGCATCGAGGGTAAGGTCACGAAGCAGGACGCCAAGGCCTTCTGTTCGTGGGATATCCACGTCCGCACGAAGCCAGATCCCGGGTGCGCCAACCGCAAGCTTCAGAGCGAAGGCGGTCGGACGCACTGGGCCGAAGCCAATTGCGCAGAAAAGCTGGTTCGGACCAACAACGGGAAGCTGCTTCGGTACTCTCCAGCGGCACATCCCGTAGAAGACTCTTCGCAGCATTGGGTCGACCTCGAAACCGGCGAGCGCTCCTGTGACGGGCGAAATTGCCCGGGCGTAGAGGCCCGCTACGACTTCGATCTGATGTGTCCGGGCATAATCGAGTGGCCGGAGCGCCGGCCGCGGGCACTGACTATTGGTACCTCATCCTCCAGATAGGTGGATAGCGGGTCCTCAGTCGATGATCGGCTCCCGGCGCCGAGCATGCAGTTGCTAAGTCACGCGGGCAAACTGTCCTGCGAAGATGGCGTATCCAGATCGGGGTCTTCGGGCAGCGACGCGAATGGATCGATTTCCGGGAACAGCTTGTGCTCCCGCAGCCAGTCACCGAACGACGCCGGATCGAGCGCACGTTCAATCTCACTGAGGCGCTCGCGCGCCCAGCTCAACATGCGCCGGGTCTCGGCGTCCTCGATATCCCCTGCCCAAGCGATCCAGGAGCGGAGCTGTTCCGCCTTCTGCCCGAGCTCGACAATCTCATCGACCAGATTGTCGCGTGCTGTCTCCCGCTTCTTCCGCTCCTCGGCTCGCTTCCGGTTCTCCTCGGCTCGCTGCCAGACGCGATGGCTCCGCTCACGCTCAAGCCGTCCAACCCTCGCGGACTCGACCCACCCGTCAAGATCCTCGATGATGTCCTTGATTCGCGATTCAAGAGTGGCCCTTGAGTTGTCTCGCCAGTTTCGCCGTCGCTGGTCCCTGCTATACGCCTCGACCGAGATGGCCAGTTCGCCGGTCGGAATGTAGTCGAACTCCGGATACTGCCGCTCGTACGGAAGCGACCAGTTCCGCTGGCGTGCGAGCCGGTACCGCTCTTCCGCCTTCAACTCGGCGACGGTCGGCTCGTGCTTTTGCCGCTTGATCGACTCGGTGAGGAGAAAGGGCACCTTGTCTGCGCCGCGGTGCACCTCGACCTGAGCCTGTCCGTAACGTCGTCGGTGACGGGCGATCTCGCCTGAATGCCCGGCGACGGTGCAGGTCATACCCCGCGTCTCTAGCCCCCGTACCACAGAGTCGAGGATGAAAATTACACGTTCTATCGAATCCGCCCCCAGTCGCAGCGTGAGGAGCCCCTCGCCGCTGATCTCGACGATGCCATCGTGATCCGGCTTGGCTCGTCGGAGGCTATGTGCAGTGAGCGCCACGACCTTGTGGGGCTTCTCGACCGGACTCCACTCGATGGTCCGCGGGTTCGCCACGCGCGGCTTCACCACATGGCGGAGCGCGATCGGTGCCGCGCGCGCTCGTTCGAGGCGCTGCTCCACAACGGAGTCCGTCGGGCTGTTTGGATCGAGGCTGATGAGTTCGACCGTGGGGTCGTCGGACGAGGCAAAGATCGTCTTCCGCGGGTCCTTCCCGGTCGCCTTGTCGCGCCAATAGGCCGGTGCCGGAACCGGTACGCGATGTCGGGTACACAAATCCTTCAAGTGCCACGATGAGATGCCGAGCTTGCCGGCAACGGTGTCGAGCGGCTCCGCCCAGACGAGGTCGTACATCTCGCGGCGGGTGATGTGGGCAATCATGCGGGTACGTGAACGAGCGTCAGCGGACGGCTCGCAGTCTACCGCCGCTGCACCGCCCCGCCGCTTTCCTTCTTCCTCTTTTCACAGGAAAGCTACTGTGAGGTCCGAAGGGCTCTTCACAGTAGCCGCATCGATCCCGACGGTTTCAATCTGCCGGCCACACCTGTCACCAAGAAAGAAAAAGCCCTGATCTGAGAGACCAGGGCCGCAGATGTCGTGGTCGGCGGGAACCGGACATAGGACACCTGCGCCTTTCACCACAGCCTGCCCGGGAGTCAATCTACGCGAGTGCGGCGCCTGTGTTCATCACTCGTGAGAAACATTCGGAAATAAGCCTGGGCCGGTGCCGACTTCTAAACGCCTCCCGGATCAGCACCCGCCGCACCATTGCGTGAAGGCAGGTGCACGGTAGAATGTCGGCATATGGAACTCTTTGGCCTCGGCGCCCCAGAACTCTTACTCATCATCTTCGTGCTCCTCTTATTCTTCGGCAAAGACAAGTTGCCGGACATGGCGCGTAGCATTGGCCGCTCCTTCCAGGAATTGAAGTCCGGCTTCACTGACGGCCTCAAGCCCGATGAGAAGGATACAGCGAAGTCGAAGAGAGGCTGATGGATGATGGACGCTTGCCGTTCTGGGATCACGTAAGTGCGCTGCGCACCGGCGTTCTTGTTGCCGGCGGCTTCTTCATCTCCACCTCGATAGCGATTTTCTCGTGGGGCAGCCGGCCGCTCATCTCAGCTCTGCTAGCGGATTCTCCAGGCGGATTGGTGTTCCTGTCGCCCCTGGGGCCGTTCCTCTTCCAGATGAAGGTTGCCTTCCTCGGGGCACTCTTCCTGTCCTTGCCGCTCCTCCTGGCACTCCTCGCGCGGTTCGTCGGGGCGGCGCTACCGCGTGGAAAGCGATCGTTTCTCTACGGGCTCGTTGGTGTCTCGTTCCTCCTCGCGCTCGGCGCTGCCGCGGCGACCTACTTCTACCTCGTCCCCGTCTCGATCCGGGTCCTGTCGAGCTTCACCGTCCCCGGAACGACGCTCATGCTCACGGCCGACAGCTACCTGTCCTTCGTACTCTTGCAGCTCCTCGTGTCGTTCGTTGTCCTTGAACTCCCGGTCGTGATTGTCGGGCTCGCATACGTGCGCCTCCTCAACCCGGCGCTCCTCGCGGGGAAGTGGAAGCAGATCTTCCTGGTGCTCCTGGTCGCGCTCGCTGTCCTCACCCCTACAACCGACGTGTTCACGCTTCTCCTCGTGACGATCCCTGCGTTCGTGCTGTGCATAACCGCGCTCGCCATCGCGCGGCGCGTATATAATCGAGGGACTAGCATCATCGAATAGCCGATATGAACGAAGACACGCTCTATACGAGAGGAGAATTCTTGAAGGTCGGCGGCCTGGCTCTCGCTGCCGTGCTCTTCGGCGGTTTATTCGCAGGACTCAAAAGCGGCACAAGCCTTCTCAAGACGGCCGACGCTCACGCGTACGGCAACAGCACTTATGGTGGGAAGGTGGCGTAGCGCGGTTCTTCCGCTCGTTCTCGGGGCGCTCGTTGCTCCGCTCTTTGCATTTGCCGGGACGTACGGTTCCGGCGGGTACGGTGCCGGATCGTACGCGGGTGCTGCGCCGATCGTGACGACCCAAGCCGCGTCGTCGATCGACCAGGCCACCGCCACGCTGAACGGGACGATTACCGATGTGGGGACGACAAGCCCCTCCGTCCGCGGGTTCGTGTACGGCACGACCGCAAGCTACGGCGCAACTACGACGGATAGCGCCGGGCCGTTCTCGACCGGCGCGTTCACGGTTGCGCTCACTGGTCTCACCTGCAACACCACCTACCACTTCGCGGCATACGCCACGAGCACCAACGGGATCGGATACGGCAGTGACGCGAGCTTCACGACGAGCGCGTGCTCGTCCGGGTCCGCCGGAGGTGGAGGCGGTGGTGGTGGCGGTGGAAGCAGCGGAGGCAATGGCCCCATCGCGGGATCTATACCGGCTTCATCGGGATCACCCCAGACTGCCAGTTCATCGGCATCCACGACGAGGCCCGCGGCTGCGTCGGTCGCAGCACCGGCGACAGACACGGTCACCCCAACCACGTGCACATCCAATGGAGCGACCTTCACGCGGAATCTCGGCCGCGGCGCGAAGGGTGACGACGTCCGACGCCTACAGGTGTTCCTCAACACGCATGGATTCGAGATCGCGGCAACTGGCGACGGCTCCCCTGGCCACGAGACTGGCGAATACGGCGCCAAGACCGAGGCTGCCCTCATCCACTTCCAGGAAGCGAATGCGCTCGCCATCAACCTGGTGAAGTTCACCGGGTTCTTCGGCGAAGCCACCCGCTCCTACGTCAACAGCGTCCTCCGCCCCGCATGTGCGACGACAACTGCTTCGAGCGAGACGGTGAGCGCGTCCCCTTCTCCCCTACCGGGAGCGAACTTCACCCGCGATCTGGAACACAATGCCACCGGAGAAGACGTCCGCGCCCTCCAGCAGTTCCTGAACGCGGCAGGCTTCACGGTCGCCGCCTCCGGCAACGGCTCTCCCGGGAACGAGACGACCACCTTCGGCCCCGCCACCCGTCGCGCCTTGGCGAAGTTCCAGGCCGCAAATGGCATCGCCCCAGCTTCAGGGTTCTTCGGCCCGAAAACGCGCGCGTTCATAAACGCCGGCACTTCAACGGTCTCGCAGTAGCGGACATAGCCATGCAGACCGAATTCACCGCGACCATCCCTGACGAAGCCCGAGCGGAGTTCTCCCAGGCTGTCACCAACGCCACGACAGCCCTCACCTCGACTTCTACTCGGCAGTTTGTTGACGAGAGGCCCTAGACCGCTCAAACACTCTGTCAAATCCCAATCGTCCATTGTGAGACGTCGAGTCTGTGCGGTACTTATCCGACGCTCGCTCTTGGCGCACATGAACAGAGCCAACCATGTCCGACAAGCTGTACATCATCGGGAACGGGTTCGACCTTCATCATGGAATAAAGTCGTCCTATCGCGCCTTCGGTGACTACGTGAGGATCAACGACCGGAGGACCTACGACTTCGTAGTGCGTTACTTCGAGATGGACGACGGGTTCTGGGCGGAGTTCGAGGAACGGTTGGCGTATTTTGATGTGGATAAGCTGACAGACAACGCGTCGACTTTCCTCGTAGGCTACGGCGATGAGGAATGGAGCGATTCCTATAATCACGACTATCAATACGAAATGAGTCAAGCCGTTGAAGCCGTGTCGGTGAAGTTGCAAGCACGCTTCCAAGAGTGGATTCGCCAACTCGCCATTCCGTCGAAGTCTGACATTGAAGCAATTCGACTCCCAATAGATCCATCAGCCAAGTTCCTTAATTTCAATTATACAGCGACATTGCAACTCTTATACGGAGTGCCAGAAAGCCGGATCCTTCATATCCACGGTGCGGGCACGGATCCAAATGCGCATCTTGTTCTCGGCCACGGCTGGGAGCCGGAGTCCGATTCCGACCCGTACCGCTTCCATGCAGACCCAGAGGCCGCCGACACGCGAGTAGTCGAAGGACAAAGAATTATCGATGGCTACTTCCGAGACACATTCAAGCCAACAGCGCAGATTATTGCCGCAAATGATACCTTCTTCACGGAGCTTGCCAAGACCGAGCATATCTACGTAATGGGCCATTCTCTATCAAATGTTGACCATCCATATTTCTCCGAGATAATGCGGCACATCGACCTAGATCGCGTGAGTTGGAAAGTGAGCTATTTCGGCGCTCTTGAAACGACTCAAAAGCATGCTGAGGAAACTGGAATACCGATGCACCTCGTTGAGTTTGCACGCCTGACCGAATTTTAGCCCCACAAAATGATACATGCTCAGCACAGGAGTTCAGTCGCATCGCCGGGCTGACCGATAGGCATAGCATGCCGTCCGCCGAGAGAGATAGGCGCGCGTTAACCGGCAGGATTTGGACGAGGGATCCATTCTGATGGCACGAGCGCGCGCCCGCGCCATTCTTCGATGACTTCAACGCCGTCTAATCCGCCCCAAACATCCTCACCTGCGTGATCCAGCACGATAATCTGAAGGCGCCCTTTAGCTATGCGAGCTTCTGCGCTTAACAAAGAAAACACCTTCCGCACCGCAATAACATCTTGATCGCGCCAAATGGCAATCTCTGGCGACTCATCCTGCGCCATCCGTTTGGGAAAATAGACTTGGCTAGGTTGATCGTATATGAGCAGCCCTGGTACGGGATGATGCGGCTCAGCCAGAAAATATTTCTGCAACGCGAGCGTTATCGCGATGTGGTATGCAAGCCAATTCGCCCCGCTGCCAATTTCCCACAGATAATCATCGCGACTCCCTCGAACAACCTTTACAGTCAGGTCTTCAATACTTAGCCGAACCGGCGCATCCGGCCACTCTGCGTCAAGCTGTGGTACACAATGGCTCGCCATGTACTCAATACGATCCAGGGCATTGCGGAGCTTCCTGCGAATCTCTGCTTCCGAAATGACCCGCTGTAGAGCCAATATTTCGGCTTGGATCTGAGCGATCTCCTCGCGCAGCGTTGATGACTGATCAGCACGTTCATAAAGCTGGATCGCCTGCTCTAAGCGCCCTAAAAATCGTTCGGTGCGATCGAAGTGATCAGCAGCTTCCCGCGCTGTATCAGAGTCACGCTCTAACCGCGCAATTTCAGTTCGTACTTGATTGAGCCGTTCGAGAACACGCTCAGCACCGGTTCGCTGTCGAAGCGTTTCCCGGTCGAGCGTGTCTGAGACAGTCGGATGTGTTCTGAGTTTCACCTCGACGACGTTGAGATTGTCGCACAGGGTTAGCAACTGCTCGCGACCACCGCGCCCAATATTGACGATCGGATCTTCTACTTCCCTTTCAACGATATCCCGTAGCCATTTAGCGAGAGCGAGCCGATCTCGCTGTATCAGCATTGCACCACCATACGCCTCGCTGCTCTCGCGCAACCGCCGCAACTCATTTAGGCGCTGGCGGTGTATCGTAAGTTCCCGTGCCGTGTTTCCTTCCTCGGTGCGCAGGGTCTCCAACCGGCTCAAGATCGGATCGATGCCGGCAAGTGTAGGTCGAGCATTTCGCGCGTGACTCGCCACCACCTGGCGGAGCAGATCAATGATGCTCGGCCAGTCCGCAGGAATCGTTTGATCAGGCGGCAGTAACCCGATCTCGACCGCTTCTCGTAACCAACCCTGCGTTTCAAGCTGCCACGCTGTAGTCGCCGAGACGATCGTACGCAGATCGCTTTCTTTCCGCCGCAAATTACGGTTAAGGCGATCCAATTCAAAACGGGCTTGCAAAACCGCGGCCGTAACAGCCCCCAACACATACGGAAAAATTGTCTTCAGCTTTTCGCGATGCTCGGTTGTGTCCGCCTTGAAGAACAGCACATCCGGATTCGCGATGATATTCTGAGGCTGAAAGGTGAATGCCATCAAATCGCGAAAGCCGGGACGGGATTTGAACCCATTGTCTGAATTGGGCTCAAACTCAAGGCTGCTCAAGCCCGCTAAACGGTTGAGAACGCCCTTCACTGCATCTACGTTGGTCGTCTTTTCTGCGATCCGGTCAGGCACCATGACCTCAGCCGCTTCGACCAGTACCATGTCGCCGGTGCTCTGCTGCTCGCCCGGCTCGCGCCGGGCTAAGAGCTTTTGGCCTTCCAGAGTGTCGACGACAATTCCGAACCAACTGCAATTCTCCCGAATTACCCCGACCGGAATCGCGCACTTATCCGAGCCGAGGCAATAATCGATGATTGGGATGACGGCGGATTTACCCGTCTTTGACGCGCCGCTGATTACATTTACTATACCCGGCTTGAACATCAGAATACGCGGCGCAGCTTCAATGCGCGGCCAAAGAATAAGTTTTCGGAGCTGGAAATACATCAGAACTCCACGGCGAGAGTTGAGGCCACTTGGGCCAACGGAACTTTTGCGAACCAGTCCCCAACCTTCTCGGCAGCGCCCGCGAGGCCCCGAATCCGTTCCGGCACGATTGGCTTACGCATGTTTGGAACGGCAGCATTCGCTCGGAGAGTGACCGCATCATAATCTAGCGTTAGCAACTGGCGGCTCACCCCCATGGCAATGGATTGCAGCGTCAGCCATCGCAACGCCAAGGCACGTTCGTGCACCGCTAGAAGATTCTCACGATCCTCACCCAGCTTGGCAGCAAAAAGAGCGAGGCCGGACGCTTTTCTGGTAGAACCGATCAGTTCAAGGGTTGGTCTGTGAAGGACTAGAGGGAGAACAAGAAAGGCGAGCGGTAGAATCGCCGGGCGACCGGCATCCTCCTGATACCGGTTCCAAAACGCCATATTGCATAGGCGCCAAGTGCAGGGTTCTGCACAATCTCGACTTCGGTTAAACGAGGACTCATCCTTCGTCCTCATTCAAGAGCAGTCTGTAGTTTGGATGCCACCCAAGCCGCATGTCGTTAGCTAATTCGTTAAAACAGCCATGCACAAAATGTCCCGGAACCGCACGTCCGTCCAAAGGCGCCTGGAGCTGAGCACAACGTCGATAGGTCAAGCGGCCACAAACTGCTGCATCACGATCGGCGTGGAGATCCGCCACTTCGCCGCATATCAGAGCGTGCCTCGATACGAGATGCTCATCCCATTCTGAGAGACTTCCCGCAAAGACCAGTCCTGAGTCAGCCCAGGCCGATTTATCGGCAGAAGCTCTCAAATAATCGCCTACAGCGCGCACGCGATCATCTTCGGCAGCATTAATTATTTCAAGCTGACGGATGAAGATTGGACGTAACGATAAAACAGCCGCGATCTCATCATCGTGAGGCGCGGGGGTAAAGGAAGTAAGCAGACTTGGGATGTTCACCTTCTGAACAAACGCCCTGAACTCAGCCTTGAAGGTGTCTCCGAAAATAATCGCTGGTTTACCCTCTCGGATAAGGCGATCGGCCTGTTCCTTTGCCATGCCGATTGCGGAATTGCAGAGCACGTCGACCAATTCCGGCACAACGGCTGTATTGATGAGGGCGCGCAACGGATTAACCGGATCCTCGTCTTCACTCAGAATCTTTAACCTCGCGACCACCGTCGCACGCACTTCGCGTGAAGTATTGAGGAAGCATTGAAGAAATGCGTCGCAACTCTTCGGCTTCTTAAGCTTAGCGTACTTTGTCTCAATCGCCTTGACGAGGGAAGCAACGTCCTCAGTCGATGCAGCGTCATTTAGTGCCTTCGCCCACCCGCCTTGGTGCGGCGGGGTCACGTAGATCTGGAAACTAGATTTGTTAGGGTCGATTTGCCCTTCGGCAATACCACAGAGCCAATTCGCGATGGTCTTCCAAAGATCTTCTGACCAGTCAGCGAGAGGGTTCTGCTTTAGTGCACTCTTTGTTTGCTCAAGCGTCACCGCCCCGTCGGCGTGATGTATCGCGATATCGTCGAAATGCTCTAGCGATACAGCCGCACCCTTGGGGCACGTCAACAGGTGAAAACAGAGCCTAACAGGCTGCAGCGCAAAACCTAAATACGGCCCCGGCGCCGCGTGCTTTACGGCTTTGACGGCAACGTTCATTCCCGCTCCCCGCCACAGGCTGGTTATTTCCTGACTTGTCTTCTACCACCAACGGTTGTTATTATTTCGCCTCGTAAGCATAGGATGCCCCATGAGTGGGGGGAAGTCCGAAGGCTGGTCGGGACACTCGGATTCACCGGGAAATTTCCGCATCGTGCCACCTTCCCCACCCGCAGGTCTACGTAGCTCATGGAATTGCACATTGATTGACGGCGCCCGATCCCCCGCCGCACGCGATCCCAGTGACCGGCTGCTCGGTTCGCATCGAGCACCTGCCCGCAGTGTCGTTCTTCACGAGCTCGCTCCCGAGCGACGTAATAGGGGTCAGCCCCAAATGCAGCGATCAGCCCTGAGGCATCGGAGGCTGCTTGTCGCCTGCGCTCTGTTCGACGTTTCCACCATTTGAACATTGCTCACACAGCGTTTGCGGGTCGCCGGCCTAACCACGATCTTATCCACAATTTTTACGTGCGCACGCAACTTCATGCTCGAATGCGTTCTCGCCCTGAGCAATCTTCTCTGGGTGGATTTCCTGCTTCGCTCTACTTTTGGAGGAGACCATGAGTTTCGAAGGGCGCATTGAAAAGATCAAACCAAAGATCGAACTCGAAACGTGCCCGGACTGTAAGGGCAAGGGTGAGAAGGATGGCAAGACCTGCCCGCGCTGCAGCGGCTCTGGCAAGCTTCGGAGCGCGAGATAGCTCCACCGAATTGTTGGACGCCACTTGCGAGCATTCGAGCCAGCCGCGCCTTCGCTGTCGCGGCTGGCAATTATCTTTTGAGTGTCCGACGAAGCTCTCTACGAACTGGCCGGCGGTTGCCCGCCTTCTTTGAGCGCGCGAGATTTCGTTTGCACCTTCCATCGGGGTACGCACCCCTCTCCCACTCCACGGCCTCTCGCCGGGCCAGGATGTGCTCTTGAACGACCTTGTGCTGATTGGGCGTGACCCGAACCACCGTACTGAAAAAATGTGGGGGTAGGTGCCTGGGGTATCGACCTAAACCGAACTCCGATTCGGCTGCTCTCTCAACGAGCTATGCGTTTTCTGCGATTCCGCCCCTGGCACCATCCCGACGATCCTCTGATTCCGCTCACGACACTGACGACGCGATCCGGCTGAACGGTCGGGTCCTGGCGCATCTGTCGCGCGTCCTGCGTTCGAACGATCGTGCGCCCGCCGCCACTACACACGCGGGCCGTCGGTTTGACCGGCCCTCGCGCCCGCACGACAATCGGGCCGCGGGTGAGGCGGAAACGGGGACGACGATGACGGACGGGTTCGGACGGGCGGCGTGGATCGGCATCGCGGCGGCGGTCGCCGTGATCGGCCTCGACGTCGGGGCGTTGCACGCCCAGACCGGGGCACCGGCCGGCAGCCGACCGTCCGCGGGCGACGCGGCGACGGGCGCCGCCACCGGCGCCTCCTCGGCCCCGACGACCTCCTCGGCCCCCACCACGCCGGCGCAGGCCGCCAAGCCGCTGCGGCTCGGCGACGCCGTGACGACCATCACGCGCGCCCTGTTCGACAAGATCGCGCGGCCGAAGGACGGGTCCGTGGTGGAGGTGGTGGTCGATCCGCTGCTCGACGGCAAGACCGGGCTGCACACCGTGGCGGCCGCCGAGGCGGGCCGCCGGGCGGCCGAGATCGCCAAGGCCTATCCGCACATCCGCATCGTGCCGTTCACGCCGGAGGCGCTGTCGCGAAAGCCGCTCCTGCTGATCGGCACGCTGTCGGCCGTCCAGGCCGGCGCAGCCGGCCAGAACGCCGAGCAGGGCGGCGGGCAGGCGGCGAGCGCGCAGACGCCGGACGCCTACCGGGTGTGGTTCACGCTCGCCGACACGGCCACCAGCCAGGTGGTCGCCAAGGCGCAGGCGCCGGCCGTCGCCTCCGACGTGAACGCCTCGCCGCTTCCCGCCGAGGCCGACAGCCCGGCCTGGCGGCGCGACGCCGCGACGGCGGCGTATCTGGAGAGCTGCGCCGAGACCAGGCCCGGCGAGGCGCTGCGGCCCGCCTATGTGGCGCAACTGCCGGTCGCCGCCCTCGTCGCGGAGGCGAACGCCGCCTATGCGGCCAGGCGCTACAAGGAGGCGCTGGCGCTGTATCGCCGCGCCGCTGCGCTCCCCGACGGCGAGCAGCTGCGCGTGCTCAACGGGATCTACGTCACGCTCGACAAGCTCGGCCGCAAGACCGACGCCGAGGAGGCCTTCGCGCGGCTGGTCGACCACGGCCTGCGCCAGCGCGATCTCGCGGTAAAAATCCTGTTCCGCCCCGGCACGCCGGAGTTCGTCCGCGGCCGCGAGGCGCGCGCCTATCCGATGTGGCTGTCGCGGATCGCGACGCGGGCCGCCGCCGGCGACGCCTGCCTGGAGATCGTCGGCCATTCGAGCCCGACCGGTCCGGCCGCCGTCAACGACCGGCTTTCCGCCCTGCGGGCCGAGACGATCCGGGGCCGCCTCGACGGCGCCTCGCGCGGCCTCGGCACCCGGATCGTCGCACGCGGTGCCGGCTCACGTGAGACGATCGTCGGCACCGGCCGCGACGACGCGACCGACGCACTCGACCGCCGCGTCGAGTTCAAGGTGATCGGCTGCTCGTGAGCAGCGGCTCGTTGCCGATGGCGCGTGGCCGCGCCGCCGTGGTCGGGGCAGCTTACGGATCTGATGAACAACACCGACGCGCGATCAGATCGACTCCCCTCATGGTGAGGAGCGGCCGCAGGCCGCGTCTCGAACCATGCGGCCCCGATGCAGAGGCCGCCCTCGCCCTTCGAGACGGCTGCTTCGCAGCCTCCTCAGGGTGAGGGCGGAGACAGGTCGGTTTAATCGCACGGAGGTATGAGACCGATTCCGCTCGTCCCCGCGAAGGCGGGGACCCAGGGGCGACACGTTGTTCGGCTCTGGATTCCCGCTTACGCGGGAATGAGCGGCGCACGGAGCGACGTCAGCGGGGGTCGCTCCAAATCGCCGTCGGCGATCCGCGCACGCCGCTGCGCGGGTCAGGCTAGGCGGGGGCCGGCGCCGCGTAAAATAGTGATTTGTTTGCTCCCTATTGGAGCGGCTTATACCGCGCTGCCGAGAGCTTCCGACAGGCCTCTGCCGCATCGCCAGAAGTGCCTGCCCCACAGCGAGATTCATCATCGTCGGCACGCCGGCGCTCCGGCTTCTGCGCGAAACGCGCGCGCATGCGCCCACCGAAGACCTAGTCCCGCCTCGTCCGGCTTGAGCGGCGCGTCCGCTCGCGCCTAGACTCGCGCGACTGATACGGGCCGGTCGATCTGCTTCCGGTCATTCCGGGGCGCGGCAAAGCCGCGAACCCGGAACCCAGCGGCAAGCTCGGAACGTTCGGCTGGAGTCCGGGTTCGGCGCGGAGCCTGTGCTCGGGCGGCGCAAAGCGCCGACCCGAGTGCGCTGCCCCGGAATGACTGCCGAATCTGATCGACTGGATGTGACACCACGTGATCACCGGCCTCACCGCGGGACATTTCTGACAGACATGACAGACAGCCAGCCGACCCCGGCCTCGCGCCCCTTCGCGATCGACGTGCATGCGCATGTCATCGTGCCGTCCGTCTATGCGGAGACCAAGCCGCACAGCCTTTTCGCGCGCGCCGAGGCCGACCCCTCCCTCTCGCCCGACCAAAAGGCCGCGGTCGTCGCCCGCAACGACGACATCGCGCGTCGCATGGCCGACGTGAGCGAGCGCCTCGCCGCGATGGACCGCACCGGCGTCGCCGTGCAGGTTCTGAGCGCGAGCCTCGTGCATCAGTGCAGCTGGTTCGCCGCGCCCGAGGAGAGCCTCGCGATCGAAAAGCGCAACAACGACGCGATCGCGGAGATCGTGAAAAGCGCACCGCATCGCTTCGCCGGCCTCGGCGGGGTGCCGCTGCACGCGCCGGATCTGGCCGTCGCCGAACTGGAACGTTGCGTCGCGACGCTCGGCCTGAAGGGCGTGCAGATCTCGTCGCGCGTGCGCGACAAGGAGATCGGCGATCCGTCGCTGCGGCCGTTCTGGGCGAAGGCGGAAGCGCTCGGCGCCGTCGTCTACGTGCACCCCTCCGGCAATCCGGACCCGCGGCTCGCCCCCTACATGATGTGGAACAGCCTCGGCCAGTCGATCGAGGAGACCTTCGCGATCGCCTCGCTGTTCTACGAGGGCGTGCTCGACGCGTTCCCGGATCTCCGCATCTGCATCTCGCATGGCGGCGGCTACATGCCGTTCTACACGGGGCGGGTGACGCGCAACTACATCGAGAAGCCGGCGACGCGCCGCAACATGACGAAGCCGCCGACCGACTATCTGCGCATGCTGCACTACGATTCCTGCGTCTACGATCCCCGCGCGCTGGAGATCCTGATCGAGACGGTGGGCGCGGACCGCGTGCTGCTCGGCTCCGACTATCCGGTCGGCGATCCGCGGCCGACCGAGTTCATCTCGTCGGCCGAGTTCCTGACCGACGCCGAGAAGTCCGCGATCCTCGCCGGCAATGCGGCCCGGCTCTATGGAATCACCACCGCGACGACCTGAAGCGACCTGATCACGTCGCGCGCCGGCGCGACATCGGAACCGAAGCACGTCGCGCCTCGGCGCGACATCGCCCCGAAAAAAGGAGACCCCGTCATGACTCACCTCTCGCGGCGCCGCTTCAACAGCCTCGCTCTCTCGGGCCTCGCGGTCGCCGGCTTCGGCGGCGCGCCGGCCGCGGCGCAAGGCGGCCCGACCATCACGGTGGTGGTGCCCTACACGGCGGGCAGCGCCCCGGATCTGTTCGCCCGGCTGCTCACCGAGCATCTGCACAAGGCGATGGACCGCACCATGATCGTCGAGAACCGGGTCGGCGCCAGCGGCAATCTCGGCACGCTCAGCGTCGCGCGGGCGACGCCGGACGGCACCACGCTCCTGGTCACGGCCAACACGATCGTGATGAATCCGAGCCTGTTCAAGTCGCTGCAATACGACCCGGTGAAGAGCTTCGAGCCGGTCGCCGCGCTGGTGACGGCGAACTTCGCGCTGGTCGTCAACGCCGGGCTCGGGACCAAGACGCTCGCCGCCTTCGTCGCCAAGGCGAAGGCCGCCAAGGATCCGATCAACTACGGCTCGCCCGGCATCGGCACGCCGCATCATCTGTGCATGGAGCTGTTCCGCCGGCGCGCCGGCATCGAGCTCGTCCACGTGCCCTATCGCGGCCTCGCACCGGCCGTCACGGATCTCGCCGGCGGGCACATCTCGGCGATGTTCATGCAGGTCAACGCGGCGCTCGAGCTCGCCAAGCAGGGCCGCGTCGACGTGCTCGCCCTGATGGGCACGGCCCGCAACCCGATCGCCCCCGACCTCGCCACCTTCGCCGAGCAGGGCATCAAGGATGTCGACGTCGACAACTGGTGGGCCATGTTCGCCCCGGCCGGCACGCCGGCCGACGTGGTGAAGACGCTCAACGCCCGCGCCAACGAGGTCTTGAAGCGCCCCGACGTCCTCAAGGCGATGGAGACGCAAGGGCAAACCCCGATGGGCGGCCCGCCCGAGGTGCTGAAAGCTCTCGTCGAGACCGACCGCGCCCGCTGGGCCGAGGTCATCAAGGCCGCCGGCATCGCGCTGGATTGAGGATCACGACGCCGCTCCGTGGGTCGGCGCATCAGGACGGTGGCGCGGGCATCCTCTGACGCCGCGGCGCGTGCGGCGTTGCTCCCTCTCCCCGGCGGGGAGAGGGCGGGGGTGAGGGGGTGCCGACGCCGATTGCTTTTGTCGAGAGGGCGGCACCCCCTCACCCGGGCTTCGCGCCTTCGGCGCGAACCCCGACCTCTCCCCGCTGGGGAGAGGTGAAGCGAGGCGCCGGCATCGCGCTGGATTGAACGGCAGACGCGAACCTCGTGACGTCGCCCTCATGGTGAGGAGGCCGCGCAGCGGCCGTCTCGAACCATGTGGCCGAGTCGTGTCGGCTGAAGCGCCGTTGCGAGTTCGATACGGGCCGGGCCGCGTCCTTCGAGACGCCGCCTTCGGCGGCTCCTCAGGACGAGGCGAGAAGCCGGGCGTGCCGCCCGCTCCACCTCGAGCGCCTCACGTGGCGCGCCCTACCGTCATTCCCCCCAGGCCGCGAAGGCCTCGGCGAAGGCGCGCTCGCCCGGGGTGCCCTTCTCGATCGCCATGATGGCGCGGCGGTTGTTGCCGTAGACGATCGGCACGTCGAACCACGCCCGCTCCTTGAGGAGCTGGATGTTGCGCTGCATGTCGGTCTCGCTCGACGACAGGCCGATCAGGAAGAAGTTGGTCGTCACCTTGACGGCGAGGCCGGCGAGCGGGACGCCGCGCGTCTGCTCGGCCTGCTTCATCAGGATGCCGGGGATGTTCGAGATGCCGCCGTTGGGGAAGTCGGGCGGCAGCGTGAACATGATCTCGATGGTGTGGCTCGCCGGCAGCGAGCGATCGGTGTTCCGGCGCAGCGAGAAGCGCACCGAGGTGTTGCGCTCGGGGATCTCGATGTCGGCCCGCACCACCATGTCGGGCGCCTGGCCGGGGGCGGCGACGATCGTCTCGGTGCGCCACACGGCGGTGCCGACATAGCGCTTGCCGCCCGGATCGGCCGGGTCCTCCTCGTAGAGGACGACGCGCTGGGCGACGGCCGGCTGCGCCTGCTGGGGCCGCAGGCCGGCGCCCGGCGCCTGCTGCGATCCGACCCGGTCGGTGATCTTGCCGGAGCGGTTGGACTCGGCGGGCGCGCTCGGGGCCGGGGCGGTGGCGACCTGCTCGGACGGACCGAAGAGGCCCGCCACGCTCGGCCACAGCCACCAGCCGAGGCCGACGACGACCAGCAAGGCGAGCCCGGCGAGCGCGCCCTTGAGGAGCTTGCCGCCGAGCGGCGTCTTGATTGGGCCGCCGAGATCGTCGCCGGCGCGCGCCGGCAGCGTCTCCGGCTGCAGCGGGAACGGGCGGCCGCCGCCGGACTCGCGATAGTCGTGGTCGTCGAGATAGGGCCGCACGCCGCCGCGGGCGCCGAAATCGGCGTCGGCCGGCTCGCCGCGCGCCTCGCCGCGCGAGTCGGGCGGACGCGCCGCG
>NZ_NHSK01000214.1 GCF_016653355.1 Rhodoplanes elegans
TTCAGAGGTGGTGGAGAGTTCCGGGGCGGCGGCGGCGGCTTCCGCGGCGGTGGCGGCTTCCGGGGGGGACGGCGATGAGGTCGCCCACCCGCATGTCGCTCGAACATCCGTCAGTCCAGGAATCCACGATGCCGACCACCATGCCGCCCGCCACCGCTCCCCGGAGCGGCTTTGCGCGTCTCGTCCGGTCGCTCGCACCGGCCGCGCTCGTCGCGCTCGCCGTGCTTCTGCTCGCGCCGCTCGCCGCCAGCGCGGCGCCACCCCAGCCGCGCGGCTTCGCCAGCCCGCAGGACGCCGCCCAGGCGCTCTACGAGGCCGCCAAGGCCAAGGACCACAAGGCCGTGGTCGCGATCCTCGGCCCCGGCGTGCGGAGCTGGATCGTCTCCGGCGATCCGGTGCTCGACCGGGCCCGGGTCGCGCGTTTCGTCGACGCCTACGCCAAGAAGTCCGCCGTCGTGCCGGAGGGCGACGCCAAGGCGGTGCTGACCGTCGGCGACGACGGCTTCCGCTTCCCGTTCCCGCTGGTGAAGAGCGCCGGCAAGGCGGGCGACGGCAAGTGGCGTTTCGATGCCGCCGCCGGCCGCGAGGAGGTGCTCAACCGGCTGATCGGCCGCAACGAGCTCGACACCATCCAGACCCTGCGGGCGATCGTCGACGCCCAGCGCGAGTACGCGGCCCTTCGTCACCGCGCCGGTGCGGCGGCCGAGTACGCCCGCCGGTTCCGCTCGACCGCAGGCAAGACGGACGGGCTCCACTGGCCGACCAAGCAGGGCGAGCCGCAGAGCCCGCTCGGTCCGCTGGTGGCCGATGCCGAGCGCCAGGGCTACGACGCCGGCGGCCGCGGCAAGCCCTATCACGGCTACGTCTTCCGCATGCTGACGGCGCAGGGGCCGAAGGCGCCGGGCGGCGCCTACGACTACGTCGCCAAGGGCCGGCTGATCGGCGGCTTCGCCGTGCTGGCCTATCCGGCCCGCTACGGCGTCTCCGGGGTGAAGACCTTCGCGGTCGGCCACGACGGCACCGTCTACGAGGCCGACCTCGGCCGCAGCACCGGGACGATCGCACCGCGCCTGCGGACCTTCGATCCCGACGAGCGGTGGACCAAGGTGGCACCGCCGAAATCCTGAGCCGGCCGGGCCTGCGGCTGGCCGGCGACGGCCGCCCTGCCCGGGCGGCCGTCCAGTGGTGTCGCGGGGGCGTGGCCGTGGTCGGCACGAGGCACACGATCTCGTGACGAGCACGAGAATGGAGGTTCCGGGAGAACGCGGCTATCACCGTCGCCTTCCGGCGACGGCTCGAGGTGGCTCGATCGCGCCGCGCCGAACGACAACACAGGACACGGCGTGACCACCCCGGCGAGACCGACCCGACACACGCGACTCATGACCCTCGACATCATCCAGACCGGGCCGGCGCCGCGCGCGATCGGCTGTCGCTTCGCGCGAATCGCCAACGCCGTCCCGGCCGCGCGATGACGGACGCCCTGGTGGACCAAGGCCGCCCGTGGCCGCTGCGCGTCCTGGAGGTGCTGGGGCGCGCCGGCGCGGTGCTGACCGGCCTCGCCATCGTGGTCCTGTCGGTGGTGCCGCCCGGCCTACGGCCCGTGGTGTCGTCGCAGGGCGTCGAGCACAGCGCGATCTTCCTGCTGTTCGGGCTCGCCTTCGGGCTCGCCGTGCCGCGTCGAATCGTCCTGCAGGCGGTCGCGGCGATCGTCTTCACCGGGGCGGTCGAGCTGATCCAGACGCTGGCGCCCGGCCGTCACGCCCGCTGGTCGGACTTCGTCGTCGACACGCTCGGGGTGCTCGCCGGCCTCGCGCTCGCGGCCGTGATGCGTCGCCTCGCGGCCCGGCTCGCCCGACCCGACTCACGCCCCTCGCCGTCCGCATGAGCGACGATCCGTATGACCTCGCCCGCTTCGTCGCGGCACAGGCTGCGGTGTTCGACACGGCGCTCGCCGAGCTGACCGCGGGACGCAAGCGCAGCCACTGGATGTGGTTCGTGTTTCCGCAGCATCGCGGCCTCGGCCGCTCGCCGACGGCGCAGCTCTACGGCATCGGCTCGCTCGCCGAGGCGCGGGCCTACATGGCGCATCCGCTGCTCGGCCCCCGGCTGGTCGCCGCGACGCAGGCAGTGCTCGGCGCCGCCGCGCCGTCCCTGCACGCGATCTTCGGCTCGCCCGACGATCTGAAGTTCCGCTCGTCGATGACGCTGTTCGAACGCGCCGCGCCGGACGAGCCTGTGTTCGCTCGCGCGCTCGCGCGCTGGTGCGGCGGCGAGCGCGATCCCCTCACGCTGGCGCTGATCGGATCGGAGACGGCGAGCCCATGAGCCCCGGCATCGGCCTCGACCGTCCGTTCCGCACCATGCGGCGCCTCGTCGCGCTGCGCCGTCCGGTCGTGGCGGTGCTGCCGGCCGACGCGAGCCTCGCCGACGCGGCCCGCCTGGCGAACCGGGACGGCGTCGCGGCCGTGGTGGTGATGCGCGGCGGCGCCTTCGCCGGCGTCGTCTCCCACCGCGGCATCGCGGCGGCGGCGGCCCGTCTGCCGGAGGCGACGCCCCAGTCGCTCGCGGCCGTCGCGTGCCTCGAGACCGTCCCGGTGGTCGGCCTCGACACCACGGTGCCGGAGGCGCTCGCGCAGCTCGCCTCCGCGGCGCCCGACCGCGCGGCTCCCGACCACGTCGCCGTGGTCGATTCCGAGGGCCGCGTCGTCGACCTCGTGTCGCGCGCCGATCTGCTCGCCGAGCTCGTCTGGCACCACGGCGAGGTGATCCGCGAGATGCGGCTGCAGGAGCGGCTGATGCATCTGCAGGGCGTCTACAGCTGCTGAGCGGCGCCGCAGGCGACGCCGGCGATCAGCGCAGCTCGCGCAGATCCCGCACCACGGTGCGGCGGACCGCGACCGCGTCGCGGCGGGCGGCGCGCACGCCGTTCAGGAAGGTCGCGGCGTTGTGGCGGCCGCCGGTGCCGAGGACAGAACGGAGCGCCAGCTCGAGGCCGAGGCGCAGCCGCTCGACCGCGAGGTCGAGATGGCTCGGCGCGGCATTGCCGACCGCCGCCGCGGCGCGGCGCGCCTCCGCGAGCTGCTCGAGCCTCCGGTAGAGCCCGTAGCCGCTGTCGAAGCCGGTTCGCCGCTCCGGCAGCAGGCGGGCATGGCGGGCGTGCCGGGTGAAGCCGACCGTGGTGCGGCCCCGTCGCCGGAGCTGATCCAGCGCGAGCAGGAAGCTGACCGCGTCGCCACCCTCGCCCGCGGTGTCGAGGTCGATCTGGCGCAGCGTCCCCGGGCGGCCCCAAAAGACCGCGCCGAGCAGGCTGCGGGGCCGGATCGATCCGCGCAGCCAGGAGACGAGCGCGGGCTCGTGCGGGCGATCGGAGACGGCGAGATCGGCGCCCGCCGCCTCGGTCGCGATCTTCACGACCCGGGGGACGAAATCGACGCCGGCGATCGAGTCCTCGTAGAGGATCACGTGATCGCGCAGCAGCGCGAGCCAGGCGGCGTCGAGCACGACGCCCTCCGGGGTCGCCACCACGACGTCCACGTCGGCGGCCAGCATCGCGACCGCATCGGCCAGCAGATCGGACTCCGCCGTCGCGACGATCCTGGCCGACGCCGCGGTCGCGACCGCCGCGAAGGCGTGCTCCCGGCCTTTCGGCACGGCCAGCACGGCGCGGGCCGGCGGGTGCCGCCACGCCCGCGTCGCCGCGAGCGTCGCGGCGGCGAGCCGCGGGTCGCCGCGCCCGATCACGATCACGCCGAAGCTGGGATCGATCGCGCTCATCTCAGGCGAGCCGCCGCCAGGCGTCGGCGAACACCCGTGCCACCGCCTCCGGGGCGGCCCGGTCGATCGCCTCCTCCACGCCCTCGAACGAGAACGGTCGGTTGGTCCAGGCCTCCGTCATCACGTTGATGGCCATCGCGAGGTGATAGGCGCTGTCCGCCGGGAACAGCACGCCGCGGCGTCCGTAGTCGACGAGCTCGGCGAGCGCGCCGGTGTCCGGAACGACGACGCTCTTGCGCGCCGCCAGCGCCGCCAGGACCGCGACTCCGGCGCGGTCGTCGGCGCACGGCGCCACCAGCACGTCGATGTCGCGCACGAAAGCGACGGGATCGTCCGTGTCCACCACGGTCGCCCCGGGCGGCAGAACGCCGTCCCGGGCGAACGCCGCCGGCGCGACATGCAGGCGGAAGAGATCGCTGTGGCCGGTGAGCGCGACGGCCCGGCTCAGCAGCGCGAGCGTCGCGGACCCCGCCTCCGGATCGAAGACGCCGAGCACCGGGACGCTACGCGGCGTGCGCCCCTCGGCGGCCGGCGCGATCGGCACCGGCGCGGCGACCGGCGGCGCCACCAGCGAGAAGCGCGCCCGGGCGAAGAAGCCCTGGCGGAAGTGACGGCCCATGTCGGCGCGATTGGAGCCGACCACGGCGGCGACGTGGCGCGAGGCGTGCCGCACGCGCCAGCCGGCGACGCCGCGGGCGCGGCCGACGAGATCGCCGAGCCGGCGCGGCCGGCCACTCGGCGCCTCGGCGACGGTGCCGGCCGAGGAGACGAAATGGACGAGCGGCCGCGCCGCCCGCGCCGCCTCGTGCCACACCGGGGCGAGCTCGGCGGTCGCCCCGAAGGTCTGCACCAGCGCGGCGCCCTCCTGGGCGACGATCAGGGCCAGCCGGTCGACGTGATTTCTGTATGTGACGAGCCCCGGCAGCTCGGCCGGCACGTCGGCGAAGCGCCGCTCGGCCACGAGGTCGAGGTCGATCACGACGGGGGCGATGCCGGCCTCGGCGAGCGCCGTCAGGAAGGCGCGCGAGCGATACGGCCGGAACGTCGCCGTGGCAGCTGCGGGACCGGCGAACACCAGGGCGGCCTTCATGGTCTGTCCTGCTGCTCCGTCCCTCGCGCCGACGGCACCCGGTCCGCGTCCGTCAGACGCGACCTGCCCCCTTCGTTCTATATCATGCGCCGGGTCGGCTTGGCACGCCTTCCCCCAAGACGGATCCTCGCGGCGCGTCCGACCGGCCGCGGTCAAGCCGCGTCCGAGTAGACGAAGCCGCGCGGCCCGGCGCGGAAGCGGCCGCGACCGCTGTGCTGCAGCGGTCCGGCGACGGTGCGAAGCTCGACCGAGAAGCCGCAGTCGTAGTCGCCGTCGGGCCGGCGGGTACAGTCCTGCTTGCGGAAGCCGCGAACCTCGAACAGCGCCGTGCCGGCGCGGCGGATGCGGACGACTCCGACCGTGCCCTCGGTCTCGGCGACGAAGTCGACGACGGCACGGACCTGGTCCGACAGGGTGCTCGCGACGGCGCGGCGCATGGCGTCCTCGCTCGGCTCGCCGATGCCGTTCAGCACCGCCGCCACCCACACGACGATCGCGATCACGGCCGCGCCCATCACTCGTTCCCCTGTGCCACACCCACGGAAGGCACCATGGCACAGAGGTTTTTCGTCCCGGTTCAGCCGGTGCGGACAATTTTAACGACCGCCGCCGCGCGCGACGGCGGCGACCGCCCGGACGTTGTCACGCGCCGCGGAATCGGCCAACGCTGCGTGGCCGGCGCCGTCCCGCCGCGCCGTCCGGAGATCCCCATGCCACGTCCGTCTCGTCCCGCCACGGCTCGTCCCACCGCGCCCCGTCCCGCCGCGGCCCGTGCCGCGCGAAAGCCCGCGGCCGCGAGCAGGCCGGCCGCGCCGGGCAAGGCCACGCCGAGCAAATCCAGGCTCGAGAAAACCGCGGTCAAGAAGGCCGCGTCGAAGAAGGCCGCTCCGCCCGCCTATCGGCTGCCCGATCTCGACGAGGCGACGCTGGCGCCGGCCCAGGCGGAGCTGCTCGCCGCGATGCGGGCGGGGCCGCGCGGCGCCGGTTTGAGTCTGCGCGGGCCGTTCGGCGTGTTCATGCACGCGCCGGCCTTCGGGGCGCTGGCACAGGCGCTCGGCGCCCATTGCCGGTTCGGCACTTCGATACCGCCGCGGCTGTCGGAGTTCGCGATCCTGGTCACGGCGCGGTTCTGGCGCGCCCATTACGAATGGCACGTCCACGCGCCGATCGCCGCCAAGGCGGGCGTGAAGCCGGCGACCATCGCCGACCTGAAGGCCGGCCGGACGCCGGCGCGCGCGCGTGCCGACGAGAAGGCCGTCCACGCCTTCGTCACCGAGCTCTACGCCAAGAAGCGCGTCTCCGACCGCACCTATGCGCGAGTCCACAAACTGTTCGGCGACGCCGGCATGGTCGAGCTCGCCGGCATCCTCGGCTACTACGCGCTGGTCGCGATGACGCTCGACGTGTTCCGGGTTCCGGTGCCGGAAGGCGAGCCGCTGCCGTTCACGGAGCCGACGATCTGATCAGCCCGCGGCGGCGGCCGGCGGGCTCGCGGCGTCGCCGCTCGTCGTCGGTGACGACGGGCGCGCGGTGCGCTGCTGGAGCAGGCCGAGGAAGCGGTCCTTCGGCATCGGCGGGGCGAGCAGCACGCCCTGGCCGTAGTCGCAGCCCATGATCTGGAGCGCCTGCAGGTCGGCGACGCTCTCGATGCCCTCGGCGACCGCGACGCTGCCGAAGCGGTGCGCGAGGTCGATGGCAGTCTGGCAGATCGCCGCATTGGTGGCGTCGGTGGCGCAGTCCTTGACGAAGCTGTGGTTCAGCTTCAGCTCGGCGAAAGCGAGCTCGCGCAGGCTGGAGAAGGACGAATAGCCGGCGCCGAAGTCGTCGATCGACACCATGATGTTCGAATCGCGCAGCGCGTCGGCGATCGCCTGGGCGCGGCGCATGTCGCGGACGATCTGGTCCTCGGTGACCTCGACCATCAGGCCCGGCCAGTCCGGGCTGTCGGGGCGATGCGCCGCGACGATCTCGGCGATCGGCAGGCGGCCCAGCACGTGCACGGGCACGTTGATGGCGAGGCGCAGGTTGAAGCCGGCGGCGCGGAACACCGACCAGTCGGCGAGCGCCGAGATCAGGGCGTATTCTGACAGGTCGAGCAGGCTGTCCTCGTCGATGCCGGGCAGGAAGCGCCCGGGCAGCAGCACGCCCAGCTCGGGATGGCGGATGCGGGCGAGCGCCTCGGCGCCCGCCAGGCATTTCTTCCGCAGGTCGATCTTGGGCTGGTACCACAGCTCCAGCCAGGTCTCGCGCAACGCCTCGGCGACCCCGACCCTGCCGGCCGGCGTCCGCCCGCCCGCGTCGTGGGTTCCCGTCTCGCTCGGCTGGCTCGTCATCATCCCCCCGGTTGGACACACGATCGCAATCCCGGAGTCTCACCGAATAGCCGAAGTCCCTTAACCAAAGGTGTCGTGCGCCGGTCGAGACGGCTCGCTCCGGGCCGCCGGCTCGGCTCAGCCGCCGCCGGCGCTGGCGCGGCGCATCCCGGTGCCGATCGGCTGGACGACGAGCTCGACCTCGACGGCGCCGGCCTTCTCGAACACCAGCGTCGCCGGCAGCCGGTCGCCCGGGCGGAGCTGGCCGGAGAGGCTCGCGAACACGGCCTGCCAGGGATAGCCCGGCTTCAGGTCGATGGTCTCGCCGGGCCCGATCGGCAGCCCGCGGGCGAGGGTGCGCAGCCGCATGACGTTGTCGTCGAGCGACAGCTCCTGGACCTCGACGCTGCCGGCGGCGGCCGAGCGGATGCTCACCAGCCGGTCGGGATCGAGGCCGTGATTGGTGATTCGCATGTAGCCGGCCGTCACGCTGGCGCCCGGCGGCGTGGCGCGGGCCCACGCGCTCGCGATCTCGATGGTGCCGGCCCGCCAGCTCTGCGCCGCGGCCGGCCAGACGAGACAAACGAGGGCGGCCAGGACCGTGACCAGGACCGTGACGAGGGAGCGCATCGGGGACGCCTGCGGTGCGGGGAGCGGGGCCTTGGTTATGACCGAAGAGGTGTTGACGTAGGCTTGACGCGATCTCCGACGCGCGGCGCGTGGCCCCGGCGCAGGTCGGTGCTAGAATCCTCGCGCCGGAGTCGGGTGCCCGGCACGGCGCGGGCCGGATGCCCGTCCCACGTTCTCTCAGCATGCAGGACCGGACCAGCATGGCGGGCGGACCCACACGGGGGCGAATCGGAGGCGACGGGCGACGGCCCGCCGGCGCCGAGCCGCACCCGGACGGCGCCCCCGACACGGCGGGTGGCCGGGTGATCCGGTTCGTGCCGCGCCCGCACGCTCCGGCCGACCGGCCGGCCGCGTTGCCGGGTGCCGAGGTGGTCCGCCCCGATTTCCATCATCATCAGCCGCAGCACCACGGTCCGGTGCGCGGCGGCCAAACCGCCTCCGACCTGCGCGCGGACGCGGCCGGCCACGCCGCCGACGAGCCGGCGGACGACTATCGCGACCGGATGGTGGCCAATCTGGCCGGCCTCGCCGTGCTGGCGATGCTGATCGCCGGCGGCCTGTGGATCGCCGTCACCATGGCGGACCAGCGCAAGAACCAGGACTGCGTGCTGTCGGGGCGGCCGGGCTGCACGCCGGTGCCTGTGCCGGTGCAAGTCCCCGTTCCCAAGCTGCCGCCGGGCCCGTGACGGCGGCAGCTTCGAGGCGCCCCGAAACGGGCGTTCGACGGACCGGACCGCCGGTTCGATTCGGCCGGCGCCGCAAGGCATTGCGACCCAGCGGGGGACAGAAGGCGGCGCGCATTGCGCTCCCGCGGGGTTCTGGCTATACGGACCGGAACGAAAGAGCGACCCATCGCCGCCGTTTGGGGGGCATGCGCATGCGCGCGTGCCGGGCAGGTTCACGGCATTCAGAGAGTCACCGATGTCCTCGACGTTCGATACCGTCGCCAATATCATCTCGGAAACGTGCGACATTCCTCGCGAGAAGATCACGCCGGAAAGCCACGCCATCGACGATCTCGGCATCGACAGCCTCGACTTCCTCGACATCGCCTTCGCGATCGACAAGGCCTTCGGGATCAAGCTGCCGCTCGAGCAGTGGACCCAGGAGGTCAACGACGGCAAGGCGACCACCGAGCAGTACTTCGTGCTCGGCAACCTGTGCACCCGGATCGACCAGCTCGTCGCCGCCAAGGGCGCCTGAGCGCCCCCGATGCGTCTCGAGTACTTCCAGCTCATCGACCGGATCGTCGCCCTCGATCTCGACGCGCGCACGATCGAGGTCGCCGCGCAGGTGCCCGAGACGAGCACGATCTTCGAAGGCCATTTCCCCGGCCATCCGCTGATGCCCGGGGTGCTGCTGATCGAGGCCATGGCGCAGACCTGCGGCTGGCTTCTCCTCGGCCTCAACGGCCTCACGCGGATGCCCTTCCTGGCCGCCGTCAAGGAGGCCAAGCTGCGCACTTTCGTGACCCCCGGGCAGGCGCTGACCATCGCCGGCCGCCTCGAGCACGACGGCTCCGGCTTCGCCATGACGCATGCGAGCGTCACGGTCGAGGGCAAGGCGGTGTGCGAGGCCGACATCACGTTCCGCATCGTGCCGTTCCCGCATCCCGACTTCCGGACCAACATGGAAGAGGTGGCGCGGCGCATCGGATACCCCCTGGAGGCCAACGCCCATGGCTGACGCGACCCGCGAGGCCTGGATCACCGGCATCGGGCTCGTCTCCTGTCTCGGCGAAGGCGACGCGGCGCACTGGCAGGCGTTCGACGCCGCCACGCCGGTCTACGACGAGACCAGCTTCGCGCCCTATGTGGTGCACCCGCTCGCCCTGCCCTCCTTCGACGCGCAGATCCCCAAGAAGGGCGACCAGCGCCAGATGGAGCAGTGGCAGCGCACCGGCACCTACGCGGCGGGCCTCGCCCTCGACGCGGCCGGCCTGAAGGGCAAGGCCGACGTGCTCGGCCGCATGGACATGATCGTCGCGGCCGGCGGCGGCGAGCGCGACTGGGCGGTCGACAGCGCGATCGTGTCGGGCCTCGCCGGCGCCGAGAACCCCGGCGCCTATCTCAACGAGCGGCTCACCAGCGACCTGCGGCCGACCCTGTTCCTGGCCCAGCTCTCCAACCTGCTCGCCGGCAACATCTCGATCGTGCACGGCGTCACCGGCTCGTCGCGCACCTTCATGGGCGAGGAGGGCTCCGGCGTCGAGGCGGTGCGCATCGCCCAGGCCCGCATCGCCTCGGGCCAGAGCGACGTGACGCTGGTCGGCGGCTCGCAGAACGGCGAGCGCAAGGACCTGCTGATGCTGTTCGAGTTCGGCGGCCATGCGCTGAAGAGCCCCTACCGCACCGTGTGGGACCGGGCCGGCCAGCCAGGCTTCGCCACCGCCTCGCTCGGCGCCTTCCTGGTGATCGAGGAGAAGGCCCACGCGCAGGCGCGCGGGGCGACGCCGCTCGCCAGGCTCTCGTCGGTGGTCAGCGACCGCGCCCGGCGCGACGCCCCCGGCGCCGTGACGGCCTCGCTCGACCGGCTGTGGGAGCGCCTGCCCGCCGTGACCGCCGACCGGGCCGCCGTGCTCTCGGGCGCGACCGGCGCGGCCGACGCGACGGCGCAGGAGCGCGCCGCCCTCGCAGCACGCGGCCTGCCGGTGCGGGCGACCGGCAGCATCGCGGGCCATTCGATCGAGCCGCAATTCGTCTTCAACATCGCGCTCGCGGCGCTGGCGCTCGGCCAGGGCCGGCTGTTCGCGCCGTGCGACACGTCGGGCTTCGAGCAGCCCGCCACCGGCCCGCTCGACCAGGTGGTGGTGACCGGCGTCGGTCACTGGCGCGGCGAGGGCCTCGCCCTCGTCGAGGCGGTGCGGTAGGAATAGACACGCCGTCATTCGGGGCGCGGATCGCCGGTCCGCGAGCCTGGAATCCATAAGCACGATCGGAGGTTATGGATTCCGGACAGCCGCGCCGCGAGGCGTCCGGAATGACGAGGCCGGGAGCCGTGCAGACGCCGCGCTCCACTGTGAGGAGACCCGACATGGCAGTGCGCGACAAGGCCGGCCGCCCCGTGGTGGTGGTGACGGGCATGGGGATCGTCACCTCGCTCGGCGCCGGCCGGGACGAGAACTGGTCGAAGCTCGTCGCCGGCCGGTCGGGCATCCGCACCATCACGCGCTTTTCGACCGACGGGCTGAAGACCCGCATCGCCGGCTGCGTCGACTTCGTGACGAGCGAGCCGTTCAGCGCGCCGCTTCTCTCGGAGAATCTCGCCGCGCTCGCCGTCGACGAGGCGATCGTCCAGTCCGGCATCGGCACGCCGGGGCGCTTCCCGGGGCCGCTGTTCCTCGGCGTCGCGCCGGTCGAGATCGAATGGCCGCAGCGCCTCGAACTCGCCGCCGCCGCGGGCGCCGCCGGCAACGCCACCTATGACGACATGCTGCGCGCCGCCGCGACCGGCCGCTTCAAGGCGCATCACGAGCGCTTCCAGTTCGCCTCGGTGGCCGATCATCTCGCCGAACGGTTCGGCACCCAGGGCATGCCGATCTCGCTGTCGACCGCCTGCGCGACCGGCGCCAGCGCCATCCAGCTCGGCGTCGAGGCGATCCGCCGCGGCGAGACCGACGCGGCGCTGTGCGTCGGCACCGACGGCTCGGTCAACACCGAGAGCCTGGTGCGCTTCTCGCTCCTCTCGGCGCTGACCACCGCCAACGACGTGCCGGAGGAGGCGGCGAAGCCGTTCTCCAAGAACCGCGACGGCTTCGTCATGGCCGAGGGCGCCGGCGCCCTGGTGCTGGAGAGCTACGAGTCCGCCAAGGCGCGCGGCGCAAGAATCCTCGGCGTGGTCGAGGGCTGCGGCGAGCTGTCCGACTCGTTCCACCGCACCCGTACGAGCCCCGACGGCAAGCCGATCATCGGCTGCATGAACCAAGCGATCGCCGATGCCGGGCTGACCATCGCCGACATCGACTACATCAACGCGCACGGCACCTCGACGCCCGAGAACGACAAGATGGAGTGCCTCGGCGTCACCGCGGTGTTCGGCGAGCGCGCTGTGCAGGTGCCGATCTCCTCCAACAAGTCGATGGTCGGCCACACGCTGTCGGCGGCCGGCGCCGTCGAGGCGGTGTTCACGCTGCTGACGCTGATGAACCAGCGCATCCCGCCGACCATCAATCATCAGATCCCGGACCCGGCGATCCCGCTTGACGTGGTGCCGAACGTGGCCCGCGACGCCAAGCTCGCGCACGCGCTCTCCAACTCGTTCGGCTTCGGCGGCCAGAACGTCACGCTCGTGATGGGCCTGGAGCCGGCGTGATGGCGGACACCTCCTCGCGGTTATTCCGGGGCGCCGCGCAGCGGCGAACCCGGAATCCAGCGGCCCGCTCGGAGGATGTGGCTGGATTCCGGGTCCGCGCGCTCGGGCGCGCGGCCCGGAATGACGCCGGAACGGTTCGACTGGAGTCACAATGACCACCTCTTCCGGACACGTCCTCGTCACCGGCGGCGGGCGCGGGCTCGGCGCCGCGATCGTGCGGGCCGTCGTCGCGGCCGGCTACGACGTGACCTTCACGGTGCGCTCGGCGACCGCCGAGGCCGAGGCGCTGATCGCCGAGCTGACGGCGACCGCGCCGGGCCGCAAGGTCGCGGTGGAGACCCTCGACCTCTCCGACAAGGACGCGGTCGAGGCGCTGGCGAAGAAGCTCGAGGAGAGGCCGGCCTTCGCCGGCTTCGTCCACAATGCCGGGCAGAGCTACGACGCGCTCGCCATGATGCTCGACCAGGCCAAGGCCGAGAGCGCCATGCAGGTGAACTTCTGGTCGTTCACCCGCCTCGTCGGCGCGCTGACCCGCCCGATGATGCGCGCGAAGTGCGGCCGCATCGTCGCCATCGGCTCGATCACGGCCCTGCAGGCCAACCAGGGCAACGCCGCCTATGCGGCCTCGAAGGCCGCCCTGCTCGGCTATGTCCGCACGCTGGCGATCGAGACGGCGCGCACCGGCGTCACCGTCAACTACGTCGCGCCCGGCTTCATCGACACCGCCATGATGGCGCCCTACGAGAAGTACCGGGCCCAGATGGAAGGGCAGATTCCGGCGCGGCGGTTCGCCAGGCCG
This sequence comes from Rhodoplanes elegans, assembly GCF_016653355.1. Taxonomy (GTDB): domain Bacteria; phylum Pseudomonadota; class Alphaproteobacteria; order Rhizobiales; family Xanthobacteraceae; genus Rhodoplanes; species Rhodoplanes elegans. The sequence continues at coordinate 12,920 of NZ_NHSK01000214.1, forward strand.
GACGAGATCGCCGGCGTCGTCACGTTCCTGCTGTCGCCCGCCGCGTCCTACGTCACCGGCGCCGTGCTGCCGGTCGACGGCGGCCTTTCGGCCGCCATCGGGGTTCATCGCTGAGTCTGTTTCGCGCGCCCGCCGGCGCGACCCGTGCTTCGAGGTTCTTCCCATGCGCGCCCTGATGTTGCTCGGCGACAAACAGCTCGAGCTGACCGAGATCGATCCGCCGCCACCGCCCGCGGCCGGCGAGGTGCAGGTGCGGGTCAAGGCCGTCGCGCTGAACTATCTCGACGTCTGGGGTTTTCGCGGGATGGCCTTCGCCAAGCGCAAGATGCCGCTCGTCGTCGGGGTCGAGGCGTCAGGCGAGATCGCCGCTGTCGGCGCCGACGTGACGACCTTCACGCCCGGCCAGGGCGTCGTGATGTACGGCGCGCTGACCTGCGGCACCTGCAAGGCCTGCCGGTCCGGCCGTGACAATCTGTGCGAGAACGTCGGCGGCATCATGGGCTTCCATGTCGACGGCTTCGCCCGCGACCTCATCAATCTGCCGGCGCGACTCGTGATCCCGGTGCCGGCCGGCGTGTCGGCGACCGACGCCGCCTGCGCGCCGATCGGCTTCGCCACCGTTCAGCACATGCTGTTCGACAATGCGAAGCTGGAGCCCGGCGAGACCGTGCTGGTGCATGCCGGCGGCTCCGGCATCGGCACGGCCGCGATCCTGATGGCCAAGCAGATCGGCTGCACCGTGATCACGACGGTGGGCGACGACGCCAAGGCCGAGAAGGCGAAGGCGCTCGGCGCAGACCACGTCATCAACTACAAGACCGACCGCTTCGAGGGCGTCACCCGCAAGCTGACGCAGAAGAAGGGCGTCGACGTGGTGTTCGAGCATGTCGGCGCCGACACGTTCAACGGCTCGCTGCTGTGCCTGAAGCGCGGCGGCCGGCTGGTCACCTGCGGCGCCACGTCGGGCCCCAGCGTCACGTTCAACCTGATGCAGCTGTTCCAGCAGCAGTACCGCATCATCGGATCGTTCGGCGCCACGATGAAGAACATCGCCGAGTCGCTCGACAAGATGGCGGCCGGCCTCAAGCCGGTGATCGACACGACCGTGCCGCTCGCCGAGTTCGAGCGCGGGCTCGAGCGCCTCGCCGGCCGGCAGGTGTTCGGCAAGGTCGTGGTGACGTTCTAAAGCCGATGCCCCCCCTCGAGCTCAAGCTGAAAGCCTGGTCCTGGCACGCGGGCCTCGTGCTCAAGCGCGGCCTCGATCGCGTGCTGCGCGCCACCGTGCGGCCGCTGATCGGCCTCCTGCGCCGGCTCGACCGCATCTCGGCGAGCGACAAGGCGGGCGCCGTGATGCGGCGCGTCGGCCCGCATCTGCGCGAGCACAGGATCGGCCGCGCCAACCTGAAGGCCGCGTTCCCGGAGAAGTCCGACGCCGAGATCGAGCAGATTCTTTCGGGCGTGTGGGACAATCTCGGCCGCGTCGCCGTCGAGGTGATCAATCTCGACCGCATCGCCGCGCAGGGCGCCCGCGGCGAGCGCCAGTTCATCACCTATGGCGAACGCGAGCTGAAGCGCTTCGAGGCGCTGCGCGACGCCGACAAGCCGGCCGTCATCTTCACGGCGCATCTCGCCAACTGGGAGCTGCCCGCCGTCGTCGCCGGCATCGAGGGGCTGCGCTCGATGGCGCTGTTCCGCCGGCCCAACATGGCGTCGATCGCCGACGTGCTGATCGAGATGCGCGAGCCGCTGATGGGGACGCTGGTGCCGTCCGGCTTCGGCGCGCCGATGCGGCTGGCGCGCGGGCTGGAGACCGGCCATCACGTCGGCATGCTGGTCGACCAGCACGACTCCAAGGGCGTCGAGGTGACGTTCTTCGGCCGGCGCTGCCGGGTGAGCCCGCTGATCGCCATGCTGGCGCGCGAGTACGAGAGCCCGATCCACGGCGTCCGCATCATCCGGCTGCCGGAGGGACGCTTCACGGGCGAGATCACCGAAGCGGTGACGCCGGTGCGCGACGCCGAGGGCCGCATCGACGTGCCGGGCACCATGCAGGCCATCACCGACGTGGTCGAGACATGGGTGCGCGATCACCCCGAGCAGTGGCTGTGGCTGCACCGCCGCTGGCGGTGAGAACACCCGACAACGGGATGGCCTGTCCCCTCATGGTGAGGAGCGCTCCGCAGGAGCGCGTCTCGAACCATGTGGCCATCGAGCATCCGCGGTCGAGAGGCCGCCCTCGCCCTTCGAGACGCCCGCTACGCGGGCTCCTCAGGGTGAGGGCGGATCGGAGTCCTCACTCCGTGCGGCCGAACTGGCAGCCGTCGTGGGCGTAGACGTAGTGCTCGATCCCGTAGCGGTCGGGCGCCGAGAGCTTGGGCTGGCAGAAGTCGTGCCAGGCCTTGCGGCGGGCGACCCGTTCATCCACCGGCGGCTTCCCGGCGGAGGCGGGTTTCGCGGCGTCGGGACCGGCGAGGCGGGCGAGCTCGCCGCCGTCCGCGGAAGCCGCCCGCACCGGCGCCGCGCCAGCGGCGCCCGAAGCCACGCCGGCGCGCGGCGAGACGCCGACATACACGGCCGGACGCATCGCGGCGGGTCGGGTCTGGACGGGCGCCGGCACCGGGGCCGGGGCCGCAACACTCTTCGACGCACCGAACGAGAAGCGGATTTTTCGGGCCTCGGCGGGCGTCGACATCGCAGCGAAGCTCAGCAGCACCACCAGAGCGGCCGCGACGCACCTGGCGCGTCCGCGAGAAACGATCGATCGACGCATGATCTCCTCCCGACGACGAGACGAACGGCGAGGATCATCATCGCCGGAATCGCCTAATCCCGGCTTCGGTCGATCGTTAGAGTTTTAGCGATCCGGCCGAGACTTCTCCGGGCCACCACCGAGGGTCGGTGGCCCGCCGTTCACCGGCCGGTCTTCACCCGCGTCCACAGGCGGTTCATCAGCCGCGTCGTCTTGGCGTCACGCGCCTTGTTCGTGTAGAGGCGCGCCATCACGGCGGCTTCGGGATAGATGCTCTTGTCCTCGAGCACCGCCTTGTCGATCAGCGGCTGGCTGGCGAGGTTGCCGTTGGCATAGGACACGGCGCTGGCGTTCTTGGCCGCCACGTCGGGGCGCATCAGATAATCGATGAAGGCGTACGCCTCGGCGACATGCTCGGCGTCCTTCGGGATGGCGAGCTGGTCGAAGAACATCTGCGCGCCTTCTCTCGGGATCGCATAGCCGACCACGACGCCGTTCTTCGCCTCGGCGGCGCGCTTCTTCGCCTGCATGATGTCGCCCGAGAAGCCGACGACGAGGCAGATCTCGCCGCTCGCCAGCGCGTTGAGATACTCGGACGAATGAAACTTCCGCACCGACGGACGGATCTTCGCCAGCACCTCGGCGGCACGCTCCAGATCCTTCGGATCGGTGGAGTTGGGATCGAGGCCGAGCCAGTGCAGCGCCGCCGGCATGATGTCGTCGGCCGAATCGAGCATGTGCACGCCGCAGCCCTTGAAGCGGGCGAGGCTCTCCGGCTTGAACACGATGTCCCAGGAATCGATCGCCGCGTCGGACCCGAGGATCTCGCGTGCCTTCGCGACGTTGTAGCCGATGCCGACCGTGCCCCAGAGATAGTTCACCGAGTAGCGGTTGCCGGGATCGTGGGTGGCGACGCGGGTCTCGATCTCGGGCCAGGCGTTCTTCAGGTTCGGCAGCTTCGTCTTGTCGAGCGGCATGAACACGCCGGCCTTGATCTGCCGCTCGAGGAAGAAGGCGCTCGGCACCACGACGTCGTAGCCGGACTTGCCGGCCAAGAGCTTGGTCTCCAGCGTGTCGTTGGAATCGAAGGTGTCGTAGCGCACCTTGATCCCGGTCTCGCGCGAGAACGCCTCGACCACGTCGGGGGCGATGTAGTCCGACCAGTTGTAGACGTTGACGACGCGCTCCTGCGCGGCGGCCGGTCCCGCCCCGGCGAGGGCGGACGACGCGGCGAGCGCGGCAGCGAGGAGAACGCGGCGGGCGGCGGCGAAGGCGGGGCGCATCGGATCACCTCGCGGTCGGCTCGGGGGCAGGCTCGGAACGGTGATCAGGACCGCTTGCGCGGCCGCTTCTTGCGCGGCGGCGGCCCGGGCGGCGGCGGGTAGAGGTTGCGGTCGCAGAAGCCGCCGACGCCGCGCACCGTCGCCATGCACTGCTCGAAGGTGGTGTAGGCGCAGCTCACCTGCTCGAAGCCGATGTTGAGCTTGGCGCACCACGGATACCAGGTGGCCCAGGACGGCGGCGACCAGATCCCGAACGGATCGGCCTCGGCCCGCCCCGCCCCCGCGACCACCGTCACGGCCACCACGGTCCCCAGCAACAGCGCACGCATGTCGGCTCCTCGTGTCGGCTCGCCGCGACCCGCGGCCGGCTCGTCCCTTCATACGCACGGGGGCGCGCCGCGTCCATCGGGCGGCGCAGGCGACTTCGTTTCGGAGGATTTCGGGTCAGGACTCGACCGGCAGGCCGGCCGACTTCCAGGCCTTGATGCCGCCGGCGAGGTGCGACTTGTAGGGCAGCCCGGCCGCCTGCGCCATCTCGGACGCCTTCACGGAGCGGATGCCGGAGGCACAGGAGAACACAACCTCCCGACCGGCCGGATCGGGCAGCTCGGCGGGATCGAACGCCGAGAGCGGCATCAGCACCGCGCCCGGAATGCGCTCGCGCGCCGTCTCGGCCGGCTCGCGCACGTCGACGAGCAGCACGCGGTCGGCCGCGAGCTCGGCGGCGACCTCCTCGGCGCTGAGATCGCGCACGGTGCTGCGCCCGAACAGTCCGAACATGAGGATCCTCCAGGCCGCATCGCGGCGGGGCGCCGATGCGCCATCGCATCGCCGATTCGCCCCTCCCCGGTCCGGCAGATTTGGGCAAGGACGCGGTACTTTCAAGGCCGCGGGCGCGGGCACGGTCGCGCCCGCGCCGTCACACCGTCACCTGCGTCCCCACCTCGACGACGCGGCCGGTCGGGATCTGGAAGAAGTCGGTCGCGTCGCTCGCCGACTTGGCGAGGCGGATGAACAGATTGTCCTGCCAGCGCGGCATGCCGGACTGGGCCGCCGGCTTGAGCAGGCGGCGCGACAGGAAGAACGACGTCGACATGATGTCGAAGTGCCAGCCCTGCTTGCGGGCGATCGCCAGCGCCTTCGGCACGTTCGGCGTCTCCATGAAGCCGAAGCGCAGCACCACCTTGCTGAACAAGGGCGAGAGCTGGGTGATGCGCACCCGGTCCTCCTCGGTGACCCGCGGCGTGTCGGCGCTCTCGATCGTCAGCACCACGTTGTGCTGATGCAGCACCTTGTTGTGCTTGAGGTTGTGGAGGAGCGCAGTGGGCGCCGAGTCGGGGTCGCCGGTGAGGAACACAGCGGTGCCGGGCACGATGTGGGGCGGCTTCTTGGTCAGCGTCTGCACCAGCGTCTCGAGCGGGATCTCGAGATGGCGCGTCTTGGCGGCGAGCAGGCGCGAGCCACGCTGCCAGGTGACGACGAGCAGCACGATGACGCCGGCGAAGACGAGCGGCACCCAGGCGCCCTCGAGCAGCTTGAGCAGATTGGCGACGAAGAAGGTGCCGTCGATGATCACGAACGGCACGATGACGGCCGCCGCCGTCCACGGCTTCCAGCCCCACAGCTTCCAGATCACGACGAAGGCGAGCAGCGCGTCGACCACCATGGTGGTGGTGACGGCGATGCCGTAGGCCGAGGCGAGATGGCTCGACGTCTTGAACATCGCGACGAGCAGCAGCACCCCGACGAGCAGCGCCGTGTTGACGCGCGGGATGTAAATCTGGCCCGAGTGGATCTCGGAGGTGTGGCGGATGGCGAGCCGCGGGATCAGGCCGAGCTGGATCGCCTGCCGGGTGATCGAGTAGGCCCCGGTGATCACGGCCTGGCTGGCGATCACGGTCGCGGCGGTGGCGAGAATCACCATCGGCAGCAGGAACGGCTCGGGCACCATCCGGTAGAACGGGTTCTCCAGCGTGTCCGGATGCGCCAGCACCATGGCGCCCTGGCCGAAATAGTTGATGACCAGCGCCGGGAAGACGAGCCCGAGCCAGGCGGTGCGGATCGGCTTGGGGCCGAAATGGCCGAGGTCGGCATAGAGCGCCTCGCCGCCCGTGACGGCGAGGAAGACGAGGCCGAGCGTCGCCAGACCGATCATCGGATGGTCGATCACGAAGGAGATGCCGTGCAGCGGGTTGACGGCACCGAAGATGTGCGGGTCGTCGGCGATGTGGAGAAGGCCGAGGCCGGCGAGCGCGACGAACCACACCACCATCACCGGACCGAAGAAGGCGGCGACCCGGGCGGTGCCACGCGACTGCACGGCGAACAGCATGACCAGGATGGTCACGGTCAACGGCAGCACGGCGTGCTCGAAGGCCGGGGTGACGATCTTCAGCCCTTCCACTGCCGACAGGACCGAGATGGCCGGCGTGATCACCGAGTCGCCGTAGAACATCGCCGCGCCGACGACGCCCAGCATGACGATCGGCATGGTGCGCCGGCCGAGCGCCCGCGAGGCGAGCGCGGTGAGCGAGAGGGTACCGCCCTCGCCGTGGTTGTCGGCCCGCAGGAGCAGCAGCACGTACTTGACCGTGACCACCAGGGTCAGGGCCCACAGGATCAGCGACAGGACGCCGAGCACCGCGCCCTGGGTGATCGGCCCGTCGCCGACGGCGGCACGCAGCGACTCGCGAAAGGCGTAGAGGGGACTCGTGCCGATGTCGCCGTAGACGACGCCGACGCTGCCCAGCGTCAGCCCCCAGAAGCTGGAGTCGTGGTGGCCGGGGCGCACGGACCGGTCGGTCCGGTCCGTCGACGCGATGACGCGGGTCGCCTCGTTCATGATCTCGCCGATTGGTCCCAGTCATCGCGCTGCGGCACGGCCGCAGGCCGCAGGCCGCACGCAGCGGCCGGCGGGCGTGCCTGATCACGCCAATAGCACGACGGCCCGCCGGCACAACCGCCTCCGAGTCGGACGGGGTATGCCGGCGGGGTGATGGAACAGGAGTCGAACGACCGCGGCCGCCCTCAGATGGGGCCCCGTTCGACGGGGTCAATCCGGGTCGGCGCGGACCGCGGCGTCACGGGGCGAAGTCGAGCGGCATCGGCGGCTCTTCCCGCATCAGGGTAATGGTGACGCGGCGGTTTGCCGCAATGTAGGGGTCGTCCGGGAACAACGGCTGCGTGTCCGCCTTGCCGGCCACCATGAAGAAGTTGGCGGTCGGCACCCCCTCCTCCTCCAGGATGCGCCGCACCGCGTTGGCGCGGTCGGCGGACAGCTCCCACGGGCCGAAGCCGGGCCGGAACGGGGTCCGGGTCGCCGAGGTGTGACCCGTGATGGAGATGCGGAACGGGGTCGCCTTCAAGGGCACGCTGAGGCGCTCGATCAGCCGGCGGGTGCGCTCGTAGGGCTCGCGCGATCCTTCCGGGAACATCGAGCGGCCGTCCTGGTCGACGATCTCGACATTGAGGCCCTCGCGGGTCTCCTCGATCATGATGTGCTTCGACACCTCGGTCAGCTCGGGCATGTCCTGCAAGGCCTGGCGCAGCGTCGCGGCGGCGAGCGCGAAGGCCTTGTCCTGCTTGAGCCGCGCGCCGGAGCTGCGCTGGCGGTCGTGCTGATCCGGGCTCGGGCTCGCCGAGGCCTCCTCGGGCGGGATGTGGGCGGCGTTCTTCAGCTTCGGCCGGGTCGGCAGGCCCGGAATCTCGATGATGCCGGAATAGCGGATGTTGGCCTGCACGCCGAAGGCGTCGCGCATCGAGCCGGCGACGATCTGCAGCTTCTGCTGGTCCTGGGTCGAGAAGGCGCAGAGCATCACGAAGAAGGCGACGAGCAGGCCCATGAGGTCGGCGAAGGTGACGAACCACCCGTGCCCTCCCCCGTG
>NZ_NHSK01000215.1 GCF_016653355.1 Rhodoplanes elegans
TACGGAACGAACGTGCGGAACGGCGGGCGCGGTGGAGGAGGGGGCCATTGCTCGGTTGCCAGGAGAATGCAGATGGTCTTATACTCCTCTATAGGACCGATTGACCAGAGCCTTTCGGGCCGCGCATCGCCGACCCGCACCCGCCGTTCCGCACGTTCGTTCCGTACCGTCGTCCACGCTGCCCTTTCGCCTGCCGTCCGCATCGCAAACAACCGCGTTCCACGACGTTCAATCCGAGGCCGCCATGCACGCCGCTTCCGACGCCGTCGGGTCCGACCAGCGCCTGCCGATCTACCAGCGCCTCAAGGACGCGCTCGCCGAGCGCATCCAGGACGGCGCCTGGAAGCCCGGCGAGGCGATTCCGGCCGAGAGCGATCTGGCCTCCGAGTTCGGCGTCGCGCTCGGCACCATGCGCAAGGCGATCGAAGGGCTCGTCCAGCAGGGCCTGCTCGAGCGGCAGCAGGGGCGCGGCACCTTCGTGCGCCGCGCCGACCTCGGCAACACGCTGTTCCGCTTCTTTCGCCACACCGGCAAGGGCGGCAAGCCCGTGGTGCCGACCCAGAAGCTGGTCGGGCGCCGCACCGCCGCGGCGGGCCGCGAGGCGGCGCGCGCGCTCGGCCTCACCGCCGACGATCCGGTGCTGTGGCTGAAGCGCCTGCGCCTCGTCGACGGCGAGCCGCTCGTCGTCGACGAGATCGCGCTGCCGCTGCCGCGCTTCCAAGCACTCGCGACGCTGCCGGCCGAGAAGTTCGACGGGCTGCTCTATCCGCTCTACGAGCGCGAGATCGGCATCACGGTGGCGCGCGCCACCGACCGCATCGCCTTCAGCCGCGCCACCGCGACGGTCGCCAAGGCGCTCGGCATCGCGGCCGGCGATCCGGTCGTGGTGATCGACCGCACCGCCTTCGGGCTCGACGGCGCGCCGCTCGAATGGCGGCGCTCGCACGGGCCCGCGGACCGCTTCAGCTACGACGTCGAGATCAGATGAGCCCGGTGCGAGGCGTCGGGTTGACGGACGAGATCATGATCAGGGAGAAAACAATGCTCAAAGGCATGCTCGGCGCGCTCGCGCTGGCCACCACGGCGTTGACCACCACGGCCCTGGTGCCGCTCGCGGCGGTCGCGCAGGAGTTCCCGACCCGGCCCATCACCCTGATCGTGCCGGCCCCGCCCGGCGGCGGCACCGACGTCTTCGCCCGCCAGATCGCCGAGGCCGTCGAGCCGATCCTCAAGCAGAAGGTGATCGTCGACAATCGCGCGGGCGGCGGCGGCACGGTCGGCACCACGCTGGTCGCGGCGGCGAAGCCGGACGGCTACACGCTCGGCTTCATCTGGAACTCGCCGCTGACGACGAGCCCGCACAGCCTCACGGTCGCCTACACGCCGGACACCTATGCGAGCGTGATGTCGATCGGTTACTCGTCCTATGTGCTGTGCGCGGCGCCGGACTTCCCGGCCGCCACCGGCCAGGAGCTGATCGACCAGATCAAGGCCAACCCGGGCAAGTTCACCTACGGCAATGATGGCCTCGGCGGCACCATGCAGCTCGCCGCCGAGCGCGTCTTCGCCAAGGTCGGCGCCAAGGTGCGCCCCGTTCCGTTCGGCGGCGCCGGCGAGACGGCGCGCAACTTCCTCGGCGGCCACGTCACGTTCTACGGCGGCTCGCTGCCGCCGATCCTGCCGCATGCCGCGGCCGGCAAGGCGAAGTGCCTGCTGCTCACCTCGGCCGCGAAGAACCCCGCATTGCCGCAGGCCTCCGGTCTCGACGACATCGGGCTCGGGGCCGAGGAGACCGTGCTTTGGTGGGGCCTCATCGCGCCCGCCAAGACGCCGCCCGCCGTGCTCGCCACGCTCGAGAAGGCCTTCATGGAGGCCGCCTCCACGCCGAAGTTCAAGGAGGTGATGGAGAAGCAGGGCGCCACCCAGCGCGTCCTCGGCGCCAAGGAGACGGGCGCGCTGATCCGCAAGGAGCTCGACGCGCTCGGCACCGTCGCCAAGGCGATCGGCATCGAGCGGAAGGCGCAGTGATGAGGAGGATCCTCACCTTCGTCATGGCCGGGCTCGTCCCGGCCATCCACGGTCTTCCGGCCTTTGCGGCAAAGACGTGGATGCCCGGCACAAGGCCGGGCATGACGGCTCTGGATGCGAGGGTTCTCCCATGTCGGGCCTGAGTCTGCCGCGCTGGGCCGGGGATGCGGCGGTCGGGCTGGCGCTCGCGCTCGGCGGGGTGACGCTGGCGGTGCTCGCCTGGCCGATCCCGCGCGGCTCGGTCGGCAATCCCGGGCCGGGCTTCATGCCCTTCGTGCTCGGCCTCGCGCTCGTTCTGCTCGGGCTCGCCTGCGCGGTGCGGGCGGTGCGCGAGCACGACGGCGCCGCCGTGGTTCTCGTCAACCGCAAGACCGCGGTGTGCCTCGCGACGCTGCTCGCCGCGGCGCTCACCTTCATTCCGGTCGGCTTCGTGCCGACCGTCGCCGTGATGCTGAGCGTGCTGTTCGCCGTGCTGGGCGGCCAGCCGTGGTGGCGCGCGATTCTGTTCGGCTGCGGCGCGAGCCTCGCGCTCGACGTCGTGTTCGATCAGCTCCTGGGCGTCGGCCTGCCGGCCGGGGTGTGGCCGTTCTGATTTGTTTGTCGGACCTGGGAGACCGCGTCGTGCTTGGCTGAGGCCGTTCCCCCCACCCCCGAC
>NZ_NHSK01000216.1 GCF_016653355.1 Rhodoplanes elegans
TTCTTGCTCCGACGTCGGTTGTCGTCCTCCGGAACGATGCGCCCCGGGATGACGGATCACGCCTCGGCCGCGGCCATCGCGCGACCGCCCGCGAACACCTCGCTGCCGATCCGCCCGGCGATCGCCTCGGCCGGCATCGGGGCGCCGAACAGGAAGCCCTGCGCCTGGGTGACGCCGGTGAGCCGCAGCACCTCGAGCTGTGCCGCCGTCTCGACGCCCTCGGCGACGACGGTCAGGCCGAGGCTGAGGCCGAGCGCCGCCGCCGAGCAGACGATGGCGGCGCACTCCCGCTTCGCCAGAATGTCGCCGGTGAAGCGCCGGTCGATCTTGAGCTTGCTGAACGGGAACGTCGCCAGATAGGCGAGCGAGGCGTAGCCGGTGCCGAAGTCGTCGAGCGCGACGCCGACGCCGAGGCTCGCGAGCGCCCGCAGCACCGCGACGTTGCGCTCCTCGTTCTCCAGCAGCACCGTCTCGGTGATCTCGATCTCCAGCCGCTGCGGCGGCAGGCCGGCCGCGGCGAGCGCCCCGGCGATGTCGTCGAACAGCCCGGGATTGCCGAACTGCGCGGCCGAGACGTTGACGGCGACCTTGAGGTCGCCGGGCCAGCCCGCCGCCTCGGCGCAGGCGGCGCGCAGCACGACGTCGCCGAGCGGCCCGATCAGGCCCGACTGCTCGGCGAGCGGGATGAACGCCTGCGGCGACAGGAGCCCGCGTTCGGGATGCTGCCAGCGCACCAGCGCCTCGACGCCCACGACGCGACCGGTCCTCACGTCCACGACTGGCTGATAATGCAACAGGAAGTCGCCGTCCTCCAGGCTGCGGCGGATCTCCACCTCCAGCCTGCGGCGCGCCTCCACCTCCTCCGACATCCCCGGGTCGTAGTGCACGAACCGTCCGGGGGCGACCGCCTTGGCCCGGTAGAGGGCGAGGTCGGCCTTCTTCAGGAGGTCGGTCGGGTCGATGCCGTCCTGCGGCGCGACGGCGATGCCGATGCTGGCGACGACGACATGGGTGGCGCCGTCGATCCGGTGCGGAATCGCGAGCAGCGCGCCGATGCGCTGGGCCAGCTCCTCCGCCTCCTCGCGCGCCGAGCGGGCGCTCGCGTCCGCCGTCTCCTCGCTGCGGCCGCTCGCCCGGACGGCGCGGATCACGGCGAACTCGTCGCCGCCGAGTCGCGCCAGCGTGTCGTCGCCGCGCGCCGCCTGGGCGAGCCGCAACGCGGTCTGCCGCAGCACCACGTCGCCGACCGTGTGGCCGACCGAGTCGTTGATCTCCTTGAAGCGATCGAGGTCGATCATCAGCACCGCGAAGGCGGTGCCTTCCGTCCGCAGCGCGAGCGCGGCGGTCTCGAGTCGACCCAGGAAGGTCGCGCGGTTGGGCAGCCCGGTGAGCGAATCGTAGCGGGCCAGGAAGGCGATGCGCTGCTCGTGGCGGTGCCGGTCGGTGACGTCGTCGTGGGTCTCCAGCCAGCCGCCGTCGGCGGTCGGCCCCTCGGTCACGGCGATCACCCGCCCGTCGGCGAGCTCGAACAGCGCGGTCGGCGCCCGCTCGGCGCCCGACGCCGACGTCCCGTCGACCGGATCGGCGGTCCAGACGAGGCGCTTGGCCCGGCTGCTGCGCTCCGCCAGCACGGCGTCACGGGTCCAGCCGGGGCCGAGCTCGGCCGGCAGCCGCCAGATGCGGCGGAACGCGTCGTTGCAGACGCGCAGCCGGCCGGCCGCGTCGAACATGCAGAGCCCTTGCGACATGGCCCGCAGCGTCGCGGCAAACTGGGCGTTGGTGTCCGCGAGCCGGGCATTGGTGCGGACCAGCGAGGCCGCCCGCGCCGCGGCGACGCGGCGGGAGGCGGCGAGCTGGCGGAGCTCGCGGGCGAGCACGACCAGGAGGACGAGCAGGAAACCGAGCAGCGTCAGCGCGCCAATGGCCGCATAGGTCGAGCGCGCCCGCCAGGCGGCCAGCACCCCGGCCTCCGGCGAGGTCACGGCGATCACCAGCGGCAGGGTCGGTAGCGGCGCCACCGACACCCAGCGGGTGACCCCGTCGAACAGTCCGGGCGAGCGGAAGCTGCCGCCGCCGGCGGCGACCTGATCGTGCCACGGCCATCCGGCCGGAACCCGTGTCCCGGCGCTCCTGTCGTCGGCCGGATAGCGCAGCAGCACCGTGCCGTCGCGCCGCGACAGGGTGAAGCTCTGCTCCTTCAGGAAGCCGGCCGTGAGATACAGGCGGTCGAAGAAGGCGGTGGCGACGCTGACGGTGACGACGCCGCGAAAGACGCCGTCCGGCCCGGTGATTCGACGCGCCAGCACGACCACCGACTCGCCGGTGCTGCGCATCCGGGTCGGCAGCGACACCTGCAGATCGTCCCGCCCGGCGGTGCGCAGCGCCTCGAAGAAATCGTTGTCGGCGATCCCCGGCAAGCCCGCCGGGCGCACCCGCGAGGCGCTCACCACCCGGCCCGAGGCATCGGCGATCGCCATGCAGACGGTGTGCGGCATGACCTTGATCTTTGCCGCCATCCAGTCCTGCAGCGCGCCGGCGCTGAACTGCCCGTCGAAGCCCTCGCCCGACGTGACGCCGAAGATCTCGGCGAGGTCGCGATAGTCGCGGACGACGTTGTCGACCTCCTGGATGGCGTGCTCGATCTGGCCGGTCAGGAAGACGGCGGTGTTGCGGTCGGCGCGCACCGCCTGGGCAATGGCGTCGGTCCGGCTTTGCCAGACCGACAGCCCGACCGCGAGCGTGGCGACCACGCAGACGAGGAACGCGCTGACGAAGACGGCGCGGTGTGGGGTCGGCGCGGCCGACTCGGCCATCGGAGATACTCCGCGAGTGGCGCCGACGCGGCCTCGGGCCGCGTCGGCGTAGACTCCGGCCGGGTCAGGCCGCCCGCACGGTCGCCAGGAAGGTCGCCAGCTCGCGCGACAGTGCGTTGCTGTCCTTCGACAGCGACTGCGCCGACGACAGCACCTGGGCGGAGGCCGCGCCGGTCGCCTCGGCCCCGTGGTTGACGTCGGTGACGTTGCGGGCGACCTCGCCGGTGCCGGCCGCGGCCTGCTGGACGTTGCGGGCGATCTCCGAGGTCGCGGCGCCCTGCTCCTCGACGGCCGCCGCGATGGTCGAGGCGATCTCGGCGATCCGCCCGATCGTGCCGCCGATCTCCTTGATGGCCGCGACCGAGTCGTGGGTCGCCGCCTGCATGCCGGCGATCTGGGACGAGATGTCGCCCGTGGCCTTGCCGGTCTGGGCGGCGAGCGCCTTGACCTCCTGGGCGACCACCGCGAACCCCTTGCCGGCCTCGCCGGCGCGGGCCGCCTCGATGGTGGCGTTCAGCGCCAGCAGGTTGGTCTGCTCGGCGATCGCCGTGATCAGCTTGACCACGTCGCCGATGCGGCCGGCGGCCTGCGACAGCTCGCCGATGCGGGCGTCGGTCTTCTCGGCCTGCCGCACCGCCTCCGAGGCGATGCGGGTCGACTCCTGCACCTGCCGGCTGATCTCGTTCACCGAGGCCGACAGCTCGTTGGTGGCCGAGGCGACGCTCTGGACGTTGCCGGAGGCCTGCTCGGACGCGGCGGCGACCGCGCCGGCCCGCTCCTGCGTCGTCTCCGCGGTGCGCGACAGCGTGCCGGCGGCGGCCTCGAGCTCGGTGGCGGCCGACGAGACCGCGCCCACGATGGTGCCGACCGCCGTCTCGAACTGGTCCGCCATGCGGGCCATGTCGGCTTTTCGGGTGGCCGCCGTGCGGGCCTCGGCCTCCTGCTGCTCGCGCCGCAGGCGCTGCGCCTCGATGCCGTTCTCCTTGAACACCGCGACCGAGCGGGCCATCAGCCCGACCTCGTCCTTGCGCTCGGCACCGGCCACCTCGGCCGCGAAGTCGCCGCCGGCGAGCCGCTCCATGGTGCGCGACAGCACGCCGAGCGGCTTGGCGACGCCGAACTGGACGACCGCGAAGGCGAGCGCCAGCACCAGCAGGGCGGCGAGCGAGATCGCGATCACGGTCGTCCTGATCGTGTCCGCCACCTCGGCCGAGGCCTTGGCGGAACGCTCGTCGAGCGAGCGCTCGAGGTCCGTCGTGATCCGGCGCATGTCATCGCGCAGCGCGGCGGTCTTCACCGCCATGGCCATGCCGAGCCGCAGGGCGGCCTCGTTCTCGTTGGCCATCGTCGCCTTGGTGACGACGGCCGCATCGCCGTGGATCGCCTCGAAGGTATCCTGGGCGCCGTTCAAGGCCCGCGCGAAGCTGGGCAGATTCCGGGCGGCCTCGGCCACGAGCTCGCGGAACCGGTTGCGATTGACCTCGATCTCCTGGGCGGTCTTGCGCATGGCGGCCGGATCGGTCTCGGCGATGATCCGCCAGGTCAGCCGGCCGAAATTGAAGATTTCTTGGTTGGCCCGCAGCCCGGCCTTCATCCCGGCGACGTCGCGCGCCAGCATCTCGCTGTAGATCTTGTCGATCTCGTGCATCCGCGACGCCGTGAACCACACGGCGCCGGCCACGACCGCCATCAGCAGTCCGAAGCAGGCCAGGATCTTGTAGAGAATCTTCACGTTCGACAACGACATGGAACCCTCCATCCGGCGCGGCCGCGGCCTTGCCGCGGCGCGCTCGGACATTGCGCGTTCAGGTCTGTGCCCCGGATCGCCGGCGCCAGGCGCCGACCGGTCGCTTGGCGTAGTCTCGCCAGCCGCCGCCGCGGAGTTCGCCGAGCCCTGCGCCGAGCCGGCCGGCGGGCACCGGCGCTTCCTCACCCGCCTCGGAGGGCGACGCCTCCAGGAGGTCGACCAGCCGCTCGAGATCGGCCAGCACAGCGTCGTGGTCGCGACGAAGCCGGTCGACCACGGCGAGCCGGTCGGCCGAGACGTCCGGCCCCGACAGGGTGGTCACCATCTCGGCCATGCAGCGGGAGTAGGTGTCGAGCACGCCGCGCAGCCGCGGCAGGTCCGCCCGCAGCACGCACAGCACCGTCCCTTCGCGCCGGGTCCGCATGTCGCGCGCCGCGGCGCGCTTGCGCTTGTCGTGAGTCACGTCGCCCCCTCGATCCGTCGATCCATCTGCGGGCGAGGGTTCGTCCGGCGTGGTTGCCGGTTTCTTACTTTCGGGCAGGGCTGGCTGTCAGATGACAGTCACACGACGCGCCGCGAACCGTGACGTTGGTACGCGAGGAGGTCATCAAAGTGCCGCGAGCTGAGCTCGGGGCAGGTGTCAACTGCAAGTCACATGCGTTATCTCAAAGATGCTTGTCGGCGAGTCTGTAAGATGACATTCGATCCGCCGCCCTTTTTTGCGTCGATCGACTTTCTCGTCCTAACTCGGATGTATTAAACTTGCTTGGGCAAGACCCTTTGACGCGTTTTTCGGATGGCGAGATCTCTGCTGCGCTCGCGCGCGTCGTGGAGTCGGCGCGCTTTCGGGATTCGCCACAAATTACCTCCTTTCTGAGCTGGGTGGTGGCGCAGACACTGGCCGGGAACGCCGATCGCATAAAAGGGTATACGATTGCCGTGGAGGCGCTCGGCCGGGACGCGAGCTTCGACCCCAACAGCCAGTCGATCGTCCGCACCGAGGCGGCACGGCTGCGCCAGGAACTCGACCGCTACTATGCCGAGGCGGGTCGCGACGACCCGATTCGCATCGCCCTGCCGCGCGGGCGCTACGTGCCGACATTCACGCGCGTGGCGCCCCTTGCGCCCACGGCGCCGGAGCCGACCACACCGGCCCCGCCCGAACCGGCCGTCGCGGACGCGCCGCCCGCCGTGCCGGAGCCATCACCCGAGGCCGCCCCTGCGGCCGAGCCGCTGTCGCCGCCGCGCCCACACTCGCGGCTACTGTCCCGGTTCCGGGTCACGCCGGCCTGGCTTGCCCTTCTGGGGGTCGTCGCCTACGGCCTGTTCGACGTGCTGGTGATCGATCACTGGAACGTCTACCGCGTGCTGAGCGCGGCGGAGGAGTCGGTCGCCGCGACCCGCCCGGCCCGGCCGGCCCGGCGACGCACCGGCGAGCCTTGGCTCGCGGTCGAGCCGGTCGCGGTCGTCGGTGCCCCCGGCGACCCGGCGGTCGCGCCGGACGCGCTGCACGCCCGGCTCACCAACGCGCTGGCGCGGTTCGAGGACATCGCCGTTGTGGCCGCGCCGGCCGCGATGCCGGCTCTTGCACAGGCGAGCGCCGATCTCGATTACCTCCTGGTGCCGAAGCTGGTTCGCGCCGCCACGGGCCAGAGCTTCCTCAGCGTCCGCCTGCTCGCCATGCCCGAACATCGCGTCGTCTGGCACGACGAGGTCGCGGTCGATTCGGGCGACGACGGGCGGGGCAAAGCCATCGAACCGCTCGTCGCTTTCGTCACGAGCGTGCTGCTCCAGCCCTTCGGCATCATCCCGGCGGCCGAGCGCCGCAAGCTCGCCGAGGACGGCCCGCCCTCGGCCTATCAGTGCACCCTGGTCGCCGCCGAGCTCGCCCGCTATTTCGACCCGCAGCGCCGCAAGAGCACCCGCGACTGCCTGGAGGCGGCGATCCGCGACGACCCGAGCTTCGCGCTCGGACACGTGCTGCTCGCGCGGCTGCATTATCGCGACCACGTGTTCGGCAATGGCGGTCCGAACAGCCTGCCGACTGCGCTGGCGCTGGCGCGGCGCGCCGTCGAGCTCGCGCCGAACAGCGCGCGCGCCCACTACACGCTGATGCACATCCAGGTGGCGCGCGGCCATCTGGAGCGGGGCCTCGCCCATGGCGACCGGGCGCTGGGGCTGAACCCCTACGACCTGCGGGTGCTGATGCAGGTCGGCGGCCAGCTCGTCGCCGCCGGCGAGGTCGAGCGCGGCCGCGTGCTGCTCCAGCAGGCGCGCCGCCTGACGATCTCGAACCCGACGCCGCTCGCCTGGGCGATGTTCCTGGCCGCGTTCTTCGAGGACGACGTCGCCGCGATGGCGATCGAGGTCGACCGCATGCCGGGCAGCTCCGACCTCGACGTACTGGCCCGCGCTCTGCTCCTCGCCCGACAGGGCGACATGGCGGCCGCCCGGACCGCGCTGGCGCCGCTCGAGGAACGTCGGTCGGCCTTCGTCGTGCGGCCGCGCGAGCTGCTCGCCCGCTCGATCGCATCGCCCGCGATGGTCGACCGCATCGTCGCGGCGATCGGCACGATCACAGAGGACGGACCGACCAGCCAGGTGCTGCGGTGATGCTCCGCGCGTGCGCCGCGGACCGTTCTTTCCGGCAGAGAGACGAATCGAGGCGGCCGCGCCTCCTGCGGTCCCTCCCCCCTTGTGGGGGAGGGACAGGGAGGGGGGTGAGCCGCAGGCTCGGAGCATGTGGCTCACCCCCCTCTCCCCCACAAGGGGGGAGAGAGCAGGTCGGGGCGAGCGTCGGCGTCCGATCGCGTGGTCGGTCGCCTGATCGGATCTCGTGATCAGATCACGTAGACGAACGAGTCGTAGGCGTCCTCGCCGAGGATCTGGTCCATGCTGCGGGCCGGCTCGGCACAGCCGGCGGTGCCGACCACCTTGGCCGGCACGCCCGCGACCGTCGTCGCCGGCGGGACCGGCTTGAGCACCACGGAGCCGGCGGCGATGCGGGCACAGTGGCCGATCTCGATGTTGCCGAGGATCTTGGCGCCGGCGCCGATCAGCACGCCGTTGCGGATCTTGGGATGGCGGTCGCCGGTCTCGTTGCCGGTGCCGCCGAGCGTCACGGCCTGCAGGATCGACACGTTGTTGCCGACCACCGCGGTGGCGCCGACGACGAGCCCGGTGGCGTGGTCGAGGAAGATGCCCTCGCCGAACGGCGCCGCCGGGTGGATGTCGGTCTGGAACACCTCGGAGGAGCGGCTCTGCAGCCACAGCGCGAGGTCGCGGCGGTCGTGGGTCCACGCCCAGTGCGCCAGACGATGCCCCTGGATGGCGTGGAAGCCCTTGTAGTACAGCACCGGCTCGATCAGCCGCGACGTCGCCGGGTCGCGGTCGAGCACGGCGAGCACGTCGGCGCGCGTCGCGCGGCCGATCGCCGGGTCGTCCGCATAGGCGCGCAGGAAGGCGTCGCGCAGGATCGCAGCCGACACGTCGGCATTGGCGAGCCGCGCCGCTATGCGCCGCGCCACCGCGTCCTCGAAGCCGTCGGCGCCCAGGATCGTCGTCATGATCAGCGCGCCGAACTCCGGGGCGCGCGCCAGCATGGTCTCGGCCTCGTCGCGCAGCCGCGTCCACAGCCGATCGTCGGTGGTGACCGGACGACGGGCGACGCGGGCGCTGGCGTGCAGGCCGACCGGCGCGGTCGCGTGCAGCAGCGGGGCGTGCGAAGGCGCATGCAGCGGGGCGTGCAAGGGGGTCGCGATGCTCACGAGCGTCCTTTCCGACCTGAAGTTCCGGCGCCCGGGCACGCGCGGAGTCCGTCTTCTCCACCCCAGGATGTCTGCGCCACACCGGACGATGTCAAGGAAACGGCGTCCTCTTCTTATCGTTCATGACAGCACGTTTATCCTACGGACCTGACCCAAGTCATTGCGGTTCCGGCATCTTCATGCTGCGCTGCGGGACCGGCCATCGCGGCGCGAAATCCTCCGCCATGGTTGCCGGAGCAGGATCATCGAGGCCGCGGATCGTCGTCACCAGCGCGGCCGTGGTCGTCGTCACGGACCCGTCATGAGCAAGCCCACCGAACCGACCTGCGCCGACTGCGGCCAGCTCGCCTGCCACCGTCCCGAGCGCCCGGCGCCGGACTTCTGCCTGGGCGACGCGACGCCGCCCGCCGTGCTGGACGGCACCGTCACGGCCTACCGGGACGGCGGACCCGACGCCGTGCTGGCGCGCGCCGCCGCCGAGGTCGAGGGCCTCTATTACGGCAAGCTGACCCGGGTGGAGGAGACGCTCGCCTTCGCGCGCCGCATCGGCGCGCAGCGCATCGGCATCGCCACCTGCGTCGGCCTGATCGAGGAGACGCGGCTGTTCGCCACCATCCTGCGCCGCGGCGGCTTCACGCCCCTCACGGTGTGCTGCAAGGTGGGCGGCACCGACAAGACCGAGATCGGCGTGCCGGACGAGCTCAAGATCGCGCCCGGCGGCTACGAGGCGTGCTGCAACCCGATTCTGCAGGCGCAGACCCTGAACGCCAAAGCGACCGACCTCAACGTGATCATCGGCCTGTGCGTCGGCCACGACGCGCTGTTCTGCAAGCATTCCGACGCGCCGGTGACGACGCTGATCACCAAGGACCGCGTCCTCGGCCACAATCCGGTCGCCGCCCTCTACACGGCGAAGAGCTACAGCCGGCGCGTCATGGACGAGGAGCGGCTGAAGGGGCTGTGAGGCCTCGCGGGGGCCCGCGCCCGCCGGCAATAGGCGCCGAACGGCGACGAAAGTCGTATGGTCGGGGCGACTATGCGACCATGGGTGGTTCCGAAACCTGTTGTGGCGGGGCGGCCCGGCGCAGTAAGCAGACGCATCAGAGAACCGACGCCGCGACGTCCCGTGGGGGCGTCGCGCGTGTCCTTTTGTCCGGAGCCGCCATGAACCTCGACGAAATCTCCCCCGGCCCGAACCCGCCGAAGGACATCCACGTCATCATCGAGATCCCGCTCGGCGGCGAGCCGGTGAAGTACGAGATCGACAAGAAGTCGGGCGCCCTGTTCGTCGATCGCTTCCTGCACACCGCGATGTACTATCCCGGCAACTACGGCTTCATCCCGCACTCGCTGTCGTTCGACGGCGACCCGATCGACGTGATGGTGATGAACCGCGTGCCGGTGTTCCCGGGCTCGGTGATCCGCTGCCGGCCGATCGGCGCGCTCCTGATGGAGGACGAGTCGGGCGGCGACGAGAAGATCATCGCGGTGCCGGTCGACAAGCTGCACCCCTACTACAACGACATCGCCAACTACACCGACCTGCCCGCCGTGCAGCGCGACCAGGTCTCGCACTTCTTCCAGCACTACAAGGATCTGGAAAAGGGCAAGTGGGTCACGATCGCCAAGTGGCTCGACGCCGCCGCGGCCGAGGACCTGATCATGAAGGCGCTCGAGCGCCACCAGAAGAAGCTCGCCGCCGCCGCCGAGACCGCGAAGTAAGGTTTTCGCGAAGGCGTCGCAGCCCTCGTCATCCCGGGGCGGCGCGTGAGCGCCGAGCCCGGGATCCATAACCCCTGTCTTTCGTGAGCCACCGGCACCGGGGTTATGGATCCCGGGCTCGCGGACCTTCGGCCCGCGCCCCGGGATGACCAACGAGCTTTCCTCGCCCCTCACGTCACGACAACTCCGGCCGGGGCAAGCTTCCGCTCTCCCCATCGAACCCCCGCCCGCCCGCCGCACACCAAGAGCGTGCCGGCGCCGTCGTCACATCGGCATCACGCGCCCGCCCTCCGGGCGCCCAGGTTCGGGTCTTCGGTATCGCCGGTGACACCGCCCTCGCGGCCGGATCGGCCGGCGCGACGGGGCGGTCAGCGACGGGATCGTCAGATGCCCCTGCCCCACAAGCTTCATTACGCCGGCCAGTGCGCGCCGTCGCGCGACGTGCGTTGGCGTCGCGCCGCCCTGCCGCTCCGCATGGCCCTGCTGGCGACGGCCGCGCTGCTGGTCGCGCCGCCGCTCGCCGCCCTTGGTCCGGCCGACGCGGCCGAGCTGCCGCTGAAGCGCGTCGTGCTGTCCTCGGCCGGCCTCGCCCAGTTCATCCATGCCGGCACCGTGACGGGCGGCGCCACGGTCGAGCTGCCGGTGCGGCTCGATCAGGTCGACGACCTGCTGAAGAGCCTCACCGTGTTCGACCGCGCCGGCGGCATCGGCGCCGTCAGCCTGCCCGGCAAGACCCCGCTGGTCGAGCTGTTCCGCGACCTGCCGTTCGGGCCCGAGGCGCTCGCGTCGCCGTCCGCGCTGCTCAACGCGCTGGTCGGCACCGAGGTGGAGATCGCCGGGCCGGTCAACGCCACCGGCCGGGTGTTCCGGGTCGAGCCGGAGGAGACGACGCTTCCGAACGGCGGCGGCACGGTGACGCGCCATCGCCTCGCGCTGATGACCGAGCGCGGCCTCGTCACGGCGGTGCTCGAGGATCTCACCACGCTGCGCTTCACGGATCTGGAGACCCGCGTCCAGATCGAGCGGGCGCTCGCCGGACAATCGCAGAACCGCGCCAAGGATCGCCGCACGCTCTCGATCGGCTTCCTGGGCGACGGCGACCGCCCGGTCGGGCTCGGCTACGTGGTGGCGGCGCCGGTGTGGAAGACCTCCTACCGGCTCGTGCTGCCCAAGGAGGGCGGAAGAGCCCGGCTGCAGGGCTGGGCCGTGGTCGAGAACCTCACCGGCGGCGACTGGAAGGACGTCGAGCTGGTGCTGATCTCGGGCAATCCGGTGGCGCTCAAGCAGCAGCTCTACACGGCCTTCTACACCGACCGCATCGAGGTGCCGGTGACGACCGCGGCGCGCGTGCTGCCGCGCACCGACGACGGCGACGCCGCCGAGAGCCGTCCGGGCCCGCGGGCCAAGGCGGCCGGCACGGCGCTCGGCGGCGTCGCCGTCGTCGGTG
>NZ_NHSK01000217.1 GCF_016653355.1 Rhodoplanes elegans
GGGGAGGGCGCCTGCGTGCTCGCCTGTGGCGTGCCGCCGCTCGGCACCAGCACGACGTCGCCGATCAGCGAGGAGTGGTCCCACGGCACCTGGCGCGAGCGGGTGGCGGCGACCACGTCGGAGCGGATGCGCCGCATCGTGACGGCGATGTCGAGCCCGGGCGTCGGCAGGTGCTTGAGAAGCGCCGTGGTGAACGGGCTGTTGCGGCCCTCGCCGTCGAGCGCGACGTTGTCGGGCTGGGTCGCGTAGGCGATCATCGTGCCGACCGCGCTCTGGATCGAGGCGAGCCCGGTGCCGACCGAGGCCGAGCGGGTGCCGAGCGAGCGAGCCAGCGTGCGGGCCAGCGGATTGTCGCGGCAGGCGTCGAGGAAGACGAGATTGACCCGCGCCTCGGCCTCCATCTGCCCGAGGACCTGGCCGACCTCGACGGTCTCGAAGGAGAGGTCGCCGGGCCGCTCCAGCCTCGCGTCGACCGGCACCAGATAGTTCTTGCCGGCGACCTGCAGGCCGTGCCCGGCATAGAAGAACAGCGCCACCGACGCGCGGTCGAGCGCGCGTCCAAACGCTCGGATCTTGTCCTCGAGCGCCGCCTTGTCGAGGTCGCGGCCCTCGATCACGGTGAAGCCGAGCTTGCGGAGCGCGGCGGCGACGTCGGCGGCGTCGTTGGGCGGGTTGGGCAGCGGCGTCGCGGCCCGGTAGGCGCCGTTGCCGATGACGAGCGCGACCCGCTCCTGCGCGGCCGCCGGTCCGGCGCCGGCCGGGATCGCGACCGCGAGCAGCAGCACGGCGAAGACCGCCAGCATCCGATATCGCATGGGCATCATCGCGTCAGGCTCCCCGACGAAGCGGCGACAGGATAGCGCATCGTCCGGGGCGACGCGAAAGGGTCACCGGGGGGTGATCGGAATAGCCGGCATATGTCCGCGAAACAGCGATAAAACTGTCTGAAATCTCGCGATTTTGCCTAAGGGAAACGAAAGCCACCGGGCCTACAAGGTCGACATGGTGTCCGGAAATTCTCCTGCCGCGCGAATCCGTTCGCTCTTCTCGCATCCGACGGTTCGCTCGGTCCTCCAGCCGGCGACCGGGCTGGGGCTGCTCGTCATCGTGCTGCTGTGGAGCGGGATCGGCTACCAGCTCGGCCTCGAGCGGGAGAAGCTCGGTGCCGTGGCGCTGCAGAACACCCGCAATCTCGCCCGGGTGGTCGAGGAGCATGCGGCGCGCGCCATCACCGGGGCGGACCAGATTCTCCGCCTCGCCCGCGCCGAGATCCTGCGCAACCCCGACGGCTTCGACCTGCGCGCCTTCGCCCGCGAGGTGACGCCGCAGGGCGACGTGGCGATCCAGCTCTCGCTGATCGGCCCCGACGGCCGGCTGCGCCTGAACAGCCTGATGGTGCCGACCGCGGCGATCGACCTCTCCGACCGGCCGCATTTCGGCGCGCATCGCGACGCGGTCGGTGACGAGCTCGACATCAGCATCCCGATGGTCGGGCGGGTCTCGCATCGAACCACCCTGCAGCTCTCCCGCGCGGTCCGCGGTCCCGACGGCCGGTTCCTGGGCGTCGTCGTGGCGTCGCTCGACGCCGACTACTTCTCGCGCTTCTACGCCTCCATCGACATCGGCCGGCAGGGCACCATCATGCTGGTCGGCACCGACGGAGTGGTGCGGGCGGGCGCCGGGGCGGCCGCGCCGCTGATCGGCCGCAAGGGCGACCGCCCATGGCCGACGCTGGAGAACATCGCCAAGGTCCCGGTCGGCACCGTGGTCGGGCCGAGTCTGATCGACGGGGTCGACCGCTTCGTCGCGTTCCGCCGGGTCGAGGGGCTGCCGCTGGTCGTCTACGCCTCCGTGTCGGCCGCCGACGCGCTTGCCGACAATGCCTGGTACGTCAAGGTCTACTCGGCGCTCGCCGGCGTGCTCACGCTGGTGGTGCTCGTCGCCATGGTGCTCGCCGTGCGCCAGCGGATGCGGCTCGAACGTACGAGCGTGGCCCTGCATGCCAGCGAAGCGGTGGCGCGGCGCACCTCGCAGGAGCTCGCCGTCACGCTGGACACCATGGCGCAGGGCATCGTCATGGTCGACCGCGACGACCGCATCGCGGTCGCCAACCGCCGTGCCGCCGAGCTGCTCGGCGTTCCGGTGGAGATGCTGGCCGAACGGCCGACCTTCGATGCGCTCGTCGCCGAGATGGCGCGCCGCGGCGAGCTCGGTGTCGTCGGCGACGGCGGTGCGGGCGGCGAGCCGGCCCGGCGCCTGTCGGTCGCCTTCGGGGCCGCCGCCTCGGACACTGGACCGGTGGTGTTCGAGCGGGTCCGGCCGACCGGCCAGACCATCGAGGTGACCTGCGTGCCGATGCCGGACGGCGGCATGGTGCGCACCTACACGGACGTCACCGAGCGGCGCGCCGGCGAGCGCCGGATCGCCTACATGGCGCTCCATGATCCGCTCACCGGCCTGCCCAACCGCACGCTGTTCCGCAGCCGCCTGGAGCAGGCGCTCGACCGTCAGCGCGATCGCGGCGTGCCCTTCGCCGTGCTATGCATCGACCTCGACCGCTTCAAGGAGGTCAACGACTGCCACGGCCACGCCGTCGGCGACGCGCTGCTCCTGCGGGTCGCCCACCGGCTGCGCCGCTGCCTCGGCGAAGGCGACGTCGCGGCCCGGGTCGGCGGCGACGAGTTCGCCGTGCTGGCGGCGCGCCGTCACGGCGACGACGACCGCGCGGCGCTCGCCGGGATGATCCTCGACGCGCTGACGGCGCCCTACCGGATCGACGGCGAGGTCGTCGAGGTCGGCGCCAGCGTCGGCATCGCGCTCGCGCCGGAGGACGGTGCCGGCATGGAGACGCTGCTGCGCGCCGCCGACCAAGCCATGTACCGGGTCAAGGCGCAGGGCCGAAACGGCGTCTGCTGGGCCGGCCGCGCCCCGCGCTTCACCGGCCCCCAGCCCGTCGGCACCCGCACCGACGCGGCGTGAGGGGCGCTTCGCGGCGCCGGTGCGGTCTGTTAGAATGTTGGTATGAAGCACGCACGGATCGAGATGAACCCGGAGATCATGGGCGGCAAGCCGGTCGTCCGTGGAACGCGGATTCCGGTCGAGACGATCTTGCGCAAGCTCGGAGCCGGGATGACGACGGAGGCCGTCCTGGCGGATCATCCGCGGCTGAGCGCCGATGACATCCGGGCCGCGCAGGCGTTCGCGGCGGACTATCTCGCCGACGAAGACGTCGCCTACGGGTGAGCCCGATGCGGTGGCTCGTCGACGAGTGCGTCGATGCGGCCTTGGTGACCGTCCTGCGTGAGTTCGGTCACGATGTCCTCGACGTTGCCGAAAGAGCTCCCGGCGCGACCGATGCCGAAGTGATCGCGCTCGCCTGGTCGGAGAGCCGCCTGCTGCTGACGGAGGACAAGGATTTTGGGGATCTCGTTTTCCGGCAGGTGAAGACGGTTCCGGGTCTGGTGTTGCTCCGGATCGATCCGTCACGGGCGACGATCAAGCGAGACCGTCTCGCCGTTGCGGTCGAACGGCTCGGAGATGGGCTGTTCGGCCGCTACACGGTGATCGAGGAAGGCCGGTTCAGGAGCCGGCCGCTCCGTCTGCTCGACTGATCGCGAGCGAGTTCCTCACCCCGCCAGCGCCTGCTCCAGGTCGGCGATGATGTCCGCCTTGTCCTCGATCCCGATCGACAGGCGCACCACGTCGGGGCCCGCGCCGGCGCCGACCTTCTGGGCGTCGGAGAGCTGGCGGTGCGTGGTCGAGGCCGGGTGGATGATCAGCGAACGGGTGTCGCCGATGTTGGCGAGATGCGAGAACAGCTTCACGTTGGAGACGAGCTTGACGCCCTCGTCGTACCCGCCCTTCAGGCCGAACGTGAACACCGCGCCGGCGCCCTTCGGGGCGTATTTCTTGGCGAGGTTGTGATAACGATCGCCGGGCAGCCCCGGATAGCTCACCCAGGCGACGCGTGGATTGTTCGACAGCCATTCGGCGACCGCGAGCGCATTGTCGCAGTGGCGCTGCATGCGCAGCGGCAGCGTCTCGATGCCGGTCAGGATCATGAACGCGTTGAACGGCGACAGCGCCGGGCCGAGGTCGCGCAGGCCCAGCACCCGGCAGGCGATCGCGAAGGCGAAGTTGCCGAAGGTCTCGTGCAGGACGATGCCGTTGTACTCCGGGCGCGGCTCGCACAGCATCGGATAGCGGCGCTCGCGCGACCAGTTGAAGCTGCCGCCGTCGACGATCATGCCGCCGATCGAGTTGCCGTGGCCGCCGAGGAACTTGGTGAGCGAGTGCACGACAACGTCGGCGCCGTGCTCGATCGGCCGGCACAGATAGGGCGTGGCGAGCGTGTTGTCGACGATCAGCGGCACGCCGGCCCGCTTGGCGATCTGGCTGATCGCCGCGATGTCGGTGATCACGCCGCCCGGATTGGCGATGCTCTCGATGAAGATCGCCTTGGTCTTCGGCGACACGGCGCGCTCGAAGCTCGCGAGGTCGTCCGGGTCGGCCCACACGACGTTCCAGCCGAAGCTCTTGTAGGAGTGGTTGAACTGGTTGATCGAGCCGCCGTACAGCTTGGTCGAGGCGACGAACTCGTCGCCCGGCGTCATCAGCGCGTGCATCACCAGCATCTGAGCCGCGTGGCCCGACGCGACGGCGAGACCCGCCGTGCCGCCCTCGAGCGCGGCGACGCGCTCCTCCAGCACGGCGTTGGTCGGGTTGGTGATGCGCGTGTAGATGTTGCCGAAGGCCTGCAGCCCGAACAGCGAGGCGGCGTGGTCGACGCTGTCGAACACGTAGGAGGTGGTCTGGTAGATCGGCGTCGCCCGCGCCCCCGTGGTCGGATCGGGCTGGGCGCCGGCATGGATGGCGAGCGTCGAAAATCCGGGCTGGCGGTCGGTCATGATGGCTCCGTGCGGAGAGGGGCGGACCAGAGGAAATCGGGCCTCCGGTGTAGCCCACCGTCGGAGGGCGTCAAGGCGGCCCGCCGGAAGGCAATCTCAGCCTACGCGTTTGCCGCATCGCGAAGAAAACTGCTTCCCATGCCGATTGGAGGAGGACAGGGTTCTTTCGCGAGACTCTCACCACGTGACGCGCAGCGTTCCGGTGCCAGCGAGGGCACGGGTGTGTGCCCCGAGCTCGCCGTCGGCCTTGCCGATCAGGGTGACACCGGTGGCGAGGCGCAGCTCCGCGGCGGCGGACAGAAGGGCGAGGTCGGCGTCGGGCGCGGCACCGGCGACCACGAAGCTCGCCGTCGGCAGGGCCTGGAAGGTCGGGGTGAGGCGGCGGTCGGTCTCGTAGTAGTGCGCCCAGGCGGCGCGGCCGCGCAGGATCAGCTCGCCGAGCCGGGTCGGGGTGCGGGCATCGGCCCAGGCGCCGAGCTCGCTGCGCGGCGCCGTGACCGTCTCGCCGGCGTAGGCGAGGGCGAAGCTGCCGGCCCCGGCCGTCGCCGTCTCGGCGAAGCCCGGCATGCGGAAGGCCTGCACCTGGCCGGCCGCGTAGGGCGTGAGGCCGAGCGCCGGGCCGCCGAAGCGCCAGCCGGCCTCCAGCCGGGCGCCGAACACCTGCGGATGGAAGCGTCCCTCCAGCGTCTCGCCGGCGACCGAGACCATGCGGGTCGTCGTCGCGTCGTGCCAGGCATAGGCGAGCGCCGCCGAGACGAAGGCCGGCCCGAACTTTTGCGACCCGTAGAGGCCGGCCTGGGCCGTGTCGGTCTTGCCGTCGCCGAGCCCGGCCGTGGTCCAGCGGGTGCCGCCGCCGGCGAGCGCGAAGCCGAGGACCGCGTCGGGGGAGACGCGATAGTCGGCGCCGGCCGCGATGCCGAACACGCGGGTGTCGAGATCGTGGCTGCCGGTCGCGGCATCGCCGTCGACCCGGCCGTTGCCGCCGAAGGCGGCGCCCCAGACGGTCCACTGCGGCGCCGGAAGGGCGGCGGGCGGCGCCTTGCCGTACACGCCCGGCAGCGCGGCCGCATAGGCGCGGGCGGCGTCCGCGGGCAGGGCGCCCGTGGTTTCGCCCGCAAAGGCGAGGGTCGGGCCACCGGCGCCGGCACTGGCCCCGCTGCGCGCCGCCACGAAGGGGTCGAGCATGAGGCCGAGGAACGTGCCGGTCGCCTGCAGGCCGGCCTGGATGGCGCCGGTCGCCGGCTCGCCGGAGAGCTGCGAGAGCGCGGTCCGCAGCGGCGTCCCGGTCAGGCCGAACACGCCGAGGAAGGCGGGCGGCAGCGCCGCGCCGGCGTTGAAGGCATTGCCGAGCGAGGAGGCGACCGCCTGCTGATTCCGGTTCAGGCCCTGCACGCTGCCGAGCGCGGCGGTGAGATCGAGCACCACGTCGGTCGACGTGTAGCTCAGCTTCGCCAGGAATCCGGCCGGCAGGTTGGTGGTCGAGAGGGCCGCGAAGCTGGTGCCGGCGAGGCCGCCGGCGGCGGACAGGATCACGTAGTTGCGGGTGACGTAGGTGCCGGGCTGGAACAGCGCCGACACGGTTCCTGCGAGCGTCGCCGTGCCGGTGACATTGGTGCGATCGGCGGCGCTCGGCGACACCTCGACCTTGTAGGTGCCGGTGCTCGTGAAAGTGAGATTGCCGGCGACCGTGACGGTGCCGATCGAGTTGCCGGGCGACAACGTGCCGGCGATCACGGTGCTCGGCAGCGTGCCGGTGCCGCCGACTGTCGCGCCGGCATCGACCGTCAGGCCGCTCGACGTCGCGATCGCGCCGTTGACGATCAGGGTGCCGCCCGCGACCAGCGTCGCGCCCGTGTAGGTGTTGGTGCCGGTCAGCGTCAGCGTGCCGGCGCCGATCTTGGTCAGGCCGCCGGCAAGGGTGCCGCTGCCCGGCTTGGTGCCGAGATTCTGGATCACGCCCGAGAAGGTGGTGGAGAGATCGTTGCTGCCGACCGTCAGGGTCTTGCCGCCGACTCCCACGACGCCGGCGCCCTCGAGTGAGCCGATCGTGGTCCCGCTCGTCGCCAGAAACGAAATGTCGAGCATCCCGCCGGCGTTGACGATCTGGCGCGAGGTGCCGCCGCTGGCGTTATCGTAAAAGAAGGTGCCGGACCCGTTCGGCACGCCGCCCGACGCCCCCACATTGGTGGTGATGGTGGCGCTCCCGGCCGTCCCCGTGTTCCGAAAATCCACGATGCCGTTGTTGGTGATGGTGGCGCTGCCCGCGGTCGCCGCCGATCCCGCAAGGCCGCCGACGATCAACCCACCACCCAGATTGACACCGATCGCGCCGGCGCCGAGCGAGCCGTTGTACAGGTTGAGAGCTCCGCTGACCGACGCGGCGCCGGGCAGCGTCACCGCATGCGTGGCATCTCCGAGAACGAGGGTGCCGAAGGCTTGAACGGTCGTCGTCCCGGCGTAAGACAGAGTGCCTGTCAGGGCCAGGGCGCCGCCGCCCATCTTGGTCAGCCCGCCAGTACCCGAGATCGCGCCGCTGAGGGCCACAGGCTTGAGGTTGGTGTCGATGGTGCCACCGGCGGCGCCGAGCGTGATGCTGCGCGCCGACGTGATGAAATCCGCCGCCTTCAACGTTCCGCCATCAAACGTGAGCGTGCCGGCGGCGGCGCCGAGATTGGCATCGGAGGAGATCGCCAGCGTGCCGCCCGAGATCGTGGTGCCGCCCGAATAGGTGTTGGCGCCGGACAGAGTCACGGATTTGTTGGCGTCGGTGTTCACGATCAGGGCGCCGCTGCCGGTGATGGCGTTGGCGTAGGAGGCGCTGCCGGTGGCGCCGCCGGCCGTCGTCTGCAGCAGCGTCAGGCTGCCCGTGACGCCGATATTGCCGTCGAGCGTGCCGCCGTTGCTGGTGAGGACGTTGGTGCCGCCCGTGAACGTGATGGCGTTGGCGCGCGCGCCGGCCCCGCCGTCGGCGAGGCCGCCCGAGATCGTGCCGCTGTTGATGATGGTCAGGCCGGAGCCGACCACACCGGCGCCGCCGGCTCCCGCCGTGCCGTTGCCGCTCGGACCCGTACCGGCGGTACCGCCGTTCCCGCCGGCAATCGTGCCGGAATTGGTGATCGTCGCGGCCCCGGTCGCCTGCAGGCCCACGCCGCCATCGCCGCCCGACCCGCCGACGCCGCCGACGAAGACTGCGGTGCCGCCATTGCCGCCATTGCCGCCTGTGCCGCCGGTGATGATGGCGGTGACGCTGATCGGGCCGGCGCCGTTGACGATCACCCCATAGCCGCCGGCGCCGCCGCCGCCGCCGCCGGCGCCGATATTGCCGCCGTTGCCGCCCTTGCCGCCCTTGCCACCGGCTTGGCCTGTCACGTTCGTGCCGATGGCGGCAGGTGCAGTCACGGTGGCGCCGTTGGCGCCGCCCGCGCCGCCCCCACCACCGCTGGGGAAGGTATCATCGACGCCGTCGAGGCCGTCCTGGCCAGGGGTCGTCCCACCGGATCGGCCCGGAAGGTTCTGCGTCTGTCCGCTCGAGCCACCGGCGCCGCCGCCGGCCGCACCGCCGCCGCCGCCGCCGCTGCCGGCCGTGGAGATCGGACCGCCCGCACCGTCGGATCCGGCCGCGCCGCTGAATCCCGTGCCGCCGCTGCCCCCGACCAGATTGACATTGCCCGATCGGCCACCCGCACCGCCGTCGGCGAGGGCCGGGGTCGCCAGTGCGGCGACCAGTATGGCGGCCGGCATCAGGGTCGCGCCGCACACACGAGCGGAGCGCGCGGCGATCAGGCTGCTGCTGGACAGCAGCGCGGCCGCCGCCGATCTACGGGCAGGCGCCGGCCGACCCAATGAATCCGGCGTCGTGACATGTTCGCCCACGCGCATCGTTACCGTCTCCCGGCCTAGCCCGGATCAATCCGACACGACGGTATGGCGATCACGCTTATGGTCAAGAAAGGGCAGGGCGTACGCTGTTCTCGCGACTGCAAGCTCAGGTGAATGAAATGATTAAAAAATCTTCTTTTTCGCAAAAAATGACTGCATCGGGTGAGGTGAATTCTCCTAAGCTGTTGCAGCTGCGCGACATGCACCGCGTCGAAGGACTGCCGTCGAGCCTTTAAGAAAACAAGCTTCGACGGCCCGCCTCTTCAGCTCCGGGCCGAGCCGTCGTCCTCGCGCGGCGGCGCTGCGGTCGTGCCGCCCGCCATCGTCACCCGGCCGAGGGATAGGCGCTGCACGCCCTTCTGCGGCATCGGGGCGCGTTTGGAGGAGAGGGTGCGCGAGTTGACGCCCATCCAGCCGATCTCGGAGGAGAGGCGGCCGTACTCGATCTTCGGGCAGCGATCCATCACCACCTTGAGGCCGAGGTTTTCGGCCCGCGCCGCGGTCGTATCGTCACGCACGCCGAGCTGCAGCCACAGCACGCCGGGGCGCGGCGTCATCGCCAGCATCTCGTCGAGCGTCCCCGCCGCATAGGAGGCGTTGCGGAACAGGTCGACCATGTCGACCGGCTCGTCGATGTCGGCGAGCCGCGCGAAGACCCGCTGGCCGAGGATCTCCTGGCCGGCCAGGCCGGGGTTCACCGGGATCATCCGGTAGCCGCGCTCGAGCAGGTACTTGAAGGCGAAGTAACTGGGCCGGTTGTCCTTGGCCGAGGCGCCGACCATGGCGATGGTCCGGCACGTCGTCAGGATGCCGCGGATGTAGGAGTCAGGATAGCCGTCGTGGGTCATGGGCGCGCGCGGCCGGTTCGGCGATCCTCTGCCTCGTCACGACCGGGCGTGTCCCGGCCATCCGCGGAGGGACGCCCCTGGCTGAAAACGTGGATGCCCGGCACGAGGCCGGGCATGACGCAGAAGACGGGCCGGTGTTAGTCCGTCCCGCCGGATTTTGAAAGCCGTGCGCCGCTCAGTAGGCCGTGCCCGGCCGGTTGCGGCGGGGGGCCTTGCCCTTGCTGATCGCCGCCCGGCAGGCCGGGCTGATCTTGCGGGCGTTGCGCTTCAGGCAGCGATAGACCTTGCCGTGGTCCGGGATCGCCTCCTGGCAGTAGGTCTGGGCGTCGAACTGGCAGGCCATCTGGTCCTGGCTCGACTGGGCGTGGGCGGTGGTCGGCGACGCGCCGAGGGCGAGCAGAATGGCGAGGCCGGCGGCGGCAGGGACAAGGGCAATTCGCATGGGTCGTCGTCTCCTTTCGGGGAGGTGACACGGGGAGAGGGACTTCCGGAGAAGGATCGTCAGGGAGAGAAAGCCTTCGGTTTGCAATGAATGGGCCGGGGCAGAGGTTCCCCGGTGATGGGTGTCGCCGAGCCGGCTCACGGTTCGGTCGGGCGCGTCGACCGGTCGCCGGCCGGCCGGCGGAACAGCGCCAGCGGCCCGATCGTGACGACGCCGATCGCCGCCGTCACCACGGCATCGACGGCCGCCGCATCGAGGCACAGCGCGCCGCAGCGCCAGGCGCGTGTCGCGGTCAGCCCGAGCGAGACCGTCACGCCCCAGGCGGCGCCGGCGAGCAGCATGCGGCGCAACGCCGGCCCGTCGATCCGCGCAAGGCTTTCGCGAACCATCCGGAGCGGCGCGAGAGCAGGGCGGGCGATTGCGGCCATGGATCCTCCGTCAGCGCTCCCAGACCGGCGGGCGCTTCGCCACGAACGCGCCGATGCCTTCCTCGGCGTCGCGCGCCAGCATGTTCTCGGTCATGACTTCGGCAGCATAGTGGTAGGCCTCGGCGAGCGGCAGCTCGCGCTGCTTGTAGAACGCCGCCTTGCCGTAGCGGATCGCCACGGCCGACTTCTCCGCGATGCGCCGCGCCAGCGCCAGCGCCTCGGCGCGCTCCTGCCCGGCCGGCACCAGCCGGTTGACGAGGCCGAAGCGCAGCGCCTCCTCGGCGCCGATCAGGTCGCCGGTCAGCAGCATCTCCATGGCGTGCTTGGCCGCGACGGCGCGCGACAGCGCCACCATCGGGGTCGAGCAGAACAGGCCGATGCTCACCCCGGGGGTGCCGAAGCGGGCATCGTCGGCGGCGATCGCGAGGTCGCAGCTCGCGACGAGCTGGCAGCCGGCCGCCGTCGCGATGCCGTTGACGGCGGCGATCGCGGGCTGGGGCAGGGCGACGATCGCCTGCATCACCGTGGCGCAGCGGCCCAGGAGGTCGGCGAAATAGGCGCGGCCGCGATCCGGATCGGCCCGGTGCGCCGTCATCTCCTTGAGGTCGTGGCCGGCGCAGAACGCCGGCCCCTCGGCGGCCAGCATCACGGCGCGGACGCTGCGGTCCTGCGCGATCGCGGCGAGGGTGTCGGCGAGCGCCGCCAGCATGGCGTCGGACAGCGCGTTGCGCGCGCCCGGCCGGTCGAGCACCAGGAGCGCGACGCCGTCGGCGTCCTCGCGGCGGAGCGGGGAGGCGGTGGTCGGGG
>NZ_NHSK01000218.1 GCF_016653355.1 Rhodoplanes elegans
TCTCCCCGCGCGCGGGGAGAGGGAAGAAAGCCCCGCCCCGCTTGACTCCGCCCCGCCGGCGCGCAAAGCCCTCGGGCCATGACCGCCTCCCCCGTTCTCGCCACGCCTTTGCGCCTCGCCGATCTCCTGCAGGCCGGACGGCCGCTGGTGATGGGCGTGCTCAACGTGACGCCGGACTCCTTCTCGGACGGCGGGCAATTCCTCGATCCCGCGACCGCGATCGCCCAGGCCGAGCGGATGGTCGCGGCCGGCGCCGACATCGTCGACGTCGGGGCGGAATCGACCCGCCCCTACGGCGGCGCGAAACCGGTCACGGCGGCCGACGAGATCGCGAGGCTCGCGCCGGTGCTGCCGGCCGTGGTCGCGATGGGCGTGCCGGTGTCTATCGACACGATGAAGGCCGCGGTCGCCGCATGGGCGCTCGACCAGGGGGCCGCCATCCTCAACGACGTGTGGGGGCTGCAGCGCGACCCGGAGATGGCGCCGCTCGCGGCGCGCCGCGGCGTGCCGATCGTCGTCATGCACAATCGCGACCAGGCCGACCCGGCGATCGACATCGTCGCCGATGTCGAGGCGTTCTTCGCCCGCTCGCTCGCCATCGCGGCCGAGGCCGGCCTCGCGCCCGAGCAGATCGTGCTCGACCCCGGCATCGGCTTCGGCAAGACGCCGGCGCAGAGCATCGCGACGCTCGCGGCGACGCGGCGCTTCCTCGGCTTCGGCCGGCCGCTGCTCGTCGGCGCTTCGCGAAAACGCTTCATCGACAGCGTGTCGCCCGCCCCGCCCGACCAGCGGCTCGGCGGCTCGATCGCCGCCCATCTGCTCGCCGTCCTCGACGGCGCCGCGATCGTGCGCGTGCACGACGTCGCCGAGACCGTCCAGGCGCTGAGAGTCGCCGCCGCCATCCGGACCATGACATGACCGCCGCGCACGACACCGTCTTCATCACCGGCCTCGCCGTTCACGCCTATCACGGCGTGATGGAGCACGAGCGCACGGTCGGCCAGACCTTCCATCTCGACCTGACGCTGTCGGCCGATCTGTCGGAGGCGTCGCGCACCGACAAGCACTCGACAACGGTCTCCTACGACCAGGTGGTCGAGTGCGCGACCCGCGCCTTCGCCGAGAAGCGCTGCCGGCTGATCGAGGCGGCGGCCGCCGCCGTCGCCGACGCCGTGCTGGCGCAGTTCCCGCGCGTCGTCGACATCCGCATCACGGTGCACAAGCCGCACGCCCCGATCCCGGCGACCTTCACGGATGTCGGCGTGTCGATCCTGCGCAAGCGGAATGGCTGAGGCGGTCCTCTCGCTCGGCGGCAATCTCGGCGACGTCCGCGCGACACTTTTGCGCGCGCTCGAGATGCTGTGCGAGGACGGCACCGTGACGCTCGTCGCCCGCTCGTCCGACTACGCGACGCCGCCGTGGGGCGACACCGACCAGCCGGCCTTCGTCAATCTCTGCGCCATCGTCGCGACGACGCTCGCGCCGCACGATCTGCTGCGCCGCGCCCGCGCGGTCGAGACGGCGCTCGGCCGCGACCGCGCGCACGAGCGGCGCTGGGGCCCGCGCCCCGTCGACATCGACATCATCACGTATCGTGATCC
Organism: Rhodoplanes elegans; assembly: GCF_016653355.1. Classification (GTDB taxonomy): domain Bacteria; phylum Pseudomonadota; class Alphaproteobacteria; order Rhizobiales; family Xanthobacteraceae; genus Rhodoplanes; species Rhodoplanes elegans. The sequence goes on from NZ_NHSK01000218.1 coordinate 1,602, forward strand.
AGAGGACGCCGACGCGCCCGGCGAGGTGGCGCTCGACACGCCCGATCTCGCACTGCCGCATCCGCGCGCCGCGGAGCGTGCCTTCGTGCTGGTCCCGCTCGCCGAGATCGCCCCGGATCTGAGCCTCGGGGGCACGGCTGTGCGGGATCTGGTCGCGCGACTCGACACCCGCGACATCACCAGACTGTCGACCAAATAACGTCGCATCCGTAGATCGCCGGAGGCGTCCGCGGAGAAGGGCGCCGGACCGCACGACCAGATACGGACCTATACTTACGCACTGCCGCGAAGGACCCGGATCCGATGGTGGTCCAGCCATGCAGGCGCCATCGTTTCCTTGGCGAAACGCATCGATCGTGGCATCTTCCGCGCCATGACCCAGACCGCCGAAGACCTCACGCTCGCCGGCGAGTTTCCGCCGGCCACCCGCGAGCAGTGGCTCGCGCTCGTCGAGGGCACGCTGAAAGGCGCGCCCTTCGAGAAACGGCTCGTCTCCAAGACCTATGACGGGCTGCGCATCGAGCCGCTCTATGCCGGCGACCACACCGCCCACCCGGTGGCGGCGCGCGCCAGCGGCGCCCCCTGGCAGGTGATGCAGCGGGTCGACCATCCCGATCCGAAGGCGGCGAACGCCCAGGCGCTTCACGACCTCGAGAACGGCGCCACCGGCCTGACGCTGGTGTTCGCCGGCGGTCTCGGCGCCCGCGGCTACGGCATCGCCGGTGACGCCGACACGCTCGGAAAAGTTCTCGATCAGGTGCGGCTCGATGCCATCGCGATCGAGCTTCAGCTCTCGCCGCAGGCGCGCGAAGCGCCGCAGCGCCTCGCCGATCTGGTGGCGGCGCGCGGGCTCGCGCCGTCGGCGCTCGACATCCGCTTCGGCATCGACCCGATCGGCGCCATGGCGGCCTTCGGCAAGGCGCGCATCGCCTGGCCCGACATGACGAAGGAGTTCGTCGTGCGGGTGCGCGATCTCGCGGCGCGCGGCTTCAAGGGGCCGTTCGCGGTCGCCGACGGCCGCGTCGTCCACGACGCCGGCGGCTCGGAGGCGCAGGAGCTCGCCTATATGCTCGCGGTCGCGCTCGCCTATGTGCGGGCGCTCGAGGCCGACGGCATCCCGCTCGACGCGGCGCGCAAGACGGTGTTCTTCCGCGTCTCCGCCGACGCCGACCAGTTCCTCACGATCGCGAAAATTCGCGCCCTGCGGAAACTGTGGGCCCGGGTCGAGACGGCCTGCGGGCTGGGCGCGTCGCACATCGTCGTCTCGGCCGAGACGGCGTGGCGGATGATGACCAAGCGCGATCCCGCCGTGAACATGCTGCGCGAGACCGTCGCGGTGTTCTCGGCCGGCGTCGGCGGCGCCGACGCGCTCACCGTGCTGCCGTGGACGGCGCCGCTCGGCCTGCCCGACCGCGCCGCGCGCCGCATCGCCCGCAACACGCAGCTGATCCTGCTGGAGGAGTCCTATCTCTCCAAGGTCGCCGATCCGGCGGCCGGGGCCGGCGGCATCGAGACCTTGACGCACGAGCTGTGCGAGACCGCCTGGACGCTGTTCCAGGAGATCGAGGGCGTCGGCGGCATCTGGCCGGCGCTGACCGAAGGTCTCCTTCAGAAGAAGGTCGCGGGCGTCCGCGCCGCGCGTGAAAAAGCGGCGGCCGGGCGGCGCGATCCGATTACCGGGGTGAGCGAGTTCCCGAACATCGCGGAAGGCGCTCCGGCCGTGCTCGACGTCGCCCCGCCCGCCGTGGCGGCGCTGCCGGCCGGCGTGAGCTTCGCGCCGCTCGCGGCGATGCGCATCGCCGAGTCCTTCGAGGCCCTGCGCGACGCCTCCGACGCGGCGCTCGCCAAGACCGGATCGCGGCCGAAGGTGTTCCTCGCCAATCTCGGCAAGCTCGCCGGCTTCACGGCGCGCGCCACCTTCACCAAGAACTTCTTCGAGGCGGGCGGCATCCAGGCGGTGACCAACGACGGCTTCTTCGTCGACGGCAAGACCGACCTCGCGGCGCTGGCCGCCGCCTACAAGGCGTCGGGCGCGCAGCTCGCCTGCCTGTGCTCGTCGGACGACGGCTATGCGGCCGAGGCGGTCGAGGCCGCCAAGGCGCTGACCGCGGCGGGCTGCCCGCACATCTACCTCGCCGGTCGCCCCGGCGAGCGCGAAGCGGAGTTCAAGGCCGCCGGCATCGGCCATGCGATCTTCATGGGCTGCGACGTGCTCGCGACGCTCGAGGAGGCGCAGAAGCTCGCCGGAACGGCTGCCTGAGACGAGGCGACGGCGCGGCCGTGCGGACACTCGCTCCGCACGGCCGCGCCGAACGCCGTGACGGGGTCTTCGACCGGACGACGCGACCGCAAGACGCGACGGAACGACGCGACAGAACGACCCTTCGCCCGCGCCACGGGCGCGGCATACTCTGATGAGGACATGGCGGCCGGCGGGTCGCATCTCGCACGAGGCTCGAACATGACGAGGATTCCGGATTTCGCCACGGTCGCGTTCGCCGACACCGCCGATCCGCCCGCCCCGGCCGGAAACGGTGCGGCGCCCTGGGTGACGCCGGAAGGCATCGCCGTGAAGCCGGCCTACGGCGCCGGCGATCTCGCCGGGCTCGACTTCCTCGACACCTATCCGGGCGCCCCCCCCTTCCTGCGCGGCCCCTACCCGGCCATGTACGTGACGCAGCCGTGGACGGTGCGGCAGTACGCCGGCTTCTCGACCGCCGAGGACTCCAACGCCTTCTACCGCCGTAATCTGGCGGCCGGCCAGAAAGGCCTCTCGGTCGCCTTCGACCTCGCGACGCACCGCGGCTACGACTCGGATCATCCGCGCGTGTCGGGCGACGTCGGCATGGCCGGCGTGGCGATCGACTCGATCTACGACATGCGCACGCTGTTCTCCGGCATCCCGCTCGACCAGATGAGCGTGTCGATGACCATGAACGGCGCCGTGCTGCCGATCATGGCGCTCTACATCGTCGCCGCCGAGGAGCAGGGCGTGCCGCCGGCCAAGCTCGCCGGCACGATCCAGAACGACATCCTCAAAGAGTTCATGGTGCGGAACACCTACATCTATCCGCCCCTGCCCTCGATGCGGATCATCTCCGACATCTTCTCGTTCACCTCGCAGAACATGCCGAAGTTCAACTCGATCTCGATCTCCGGCTATCACATGCAGGAGGCGGGCGCGACGCAGGACCTCGAGCTCGCCTACACGCTCGCCGACGGCGTCGAGTATGTGCGGGCCGGCATCGCGGCCGGGCTGACGATCGACAAGTTCGCGCCGCGTCTGTCGTTCTTCTGGGCGATCGGCATGAACTTCTTCATGGAGGTGGCGAAGCTGCGCGCCGCGCGCCTCCTGTGGGCGAAGCTGATCAAGCCGTTCGACCCGAAGGATCCGCGCTCGCTCTCGCTGCGCACGCACTCGCAGACGTCTGGCTGGTCGCTCACCGCGCAGGACGTCTACAACAACGTGGTGCGCACCGCGATCGAGGCGATGGCGGCGACGCAGGGGCACACCCAGTCGCTGCACACCAACGCGCTCGACGAGGCGCTGGCCCTGCCGACCGACTTCTCGGCCCGCATCGCCCGCAACACCCAGCTGTTCCTGCAGCAGGAGAGCGGCACCTGCCGGATCGCCGATCCGTGGGGCGGCTCGTTCTATGTCGAGCGGCTCACCTACGAGCTCGCCAAGACCGCCTGGGGCCACATCCAGGAGATCGAGGAGCTCGGCGGCATGGCCAAGGCCATCGAGGCCGGCATCCCGAAGCTGCGCATCGAGGAGGCCTCTGCCAAGACGCAGGCGCGCATCGACTCCGGCGTGCAGTCGGTGATCGGCGTCAACAAGTACAAGCCCGAGAACGAGGCGGCGATCGACGTCCTCAAGGTCGACAACTCGGCCGTCCGCACGATGCAGATCGAGAAGCTCGAGCGGCTGCGCAAGGAGCGCGACCCGAAGGCCGTGGAAGCCGCGCTCGACGCGCTGACCCACGCCGCGTCCGATCCGGCGAAGGGGAACCTGCTGGCGCTCGCCATCGACGCCGCGCGGAAGAAGGCGACGGTCGGCGAGATCTCGCTGGCGCTGGAGAAGGTGTTCGGCCGGCATCGCGCGGAAATCCGGGCGATCTCGGGCGTCTACAAGCGGGAGGCCGGCGCGATGTCGCAGGGGATCGATCGGGTGCAGAAGCTGGTCGCCCAGTTCGAGCGCGACGAGGGCCGCCGGCCCCGCATCCTGGTGGCGAAGGTCGGCCAGGACGGCCACGACCGCGGCCAGAAGGTGATCGCGTCGGCCTTCGCGGATCTCGGCTTCGACGTCGACATCGGCCCGCTGTTCGCGACGCCCGGCGAGGCGGCCCGTCAGGCCGTAGAGAACGACGTCCACATCGTCGGCGTCTCGTCGCTCGCCGCCGGCCATCTGACGCTGGTGCCGGAGCTGAAGGCGGCGCTCGCGGCGGAGGGCCGGCCCGACATCATGATCGTGGTCGGCGGCGTCATCCCGCCGCAGGACTGGGACGCCCTGAAGGCGTCGGGCGCCGAGGCGATCTTCCCGCCCGGCACCGTGATCGCCGATGCGGCGATCGAGCTGGTCAAGAAGCTCAACCAGCGCCTCGGCCACGCCCGCGAGGCGGCGGAGTAGCGGCACAGTCATCCCGGGGCGCGGGCGAAGCCCGCGGACCCGGGATCCATAACCCCTGTCTGTGAGTATGGATTCCGGGCTCGCGGACCTGACGGTCCGCGCCCCGGAATGACGACTGTAACTGAACCCGCCTCCCCGCTCGCGAGACCAAAACCTGTGGCCGCCGGCCTTTGTCCCGAAGGCCGGCCGGTTCGTTCACAGGTGCCCCCGCATGTCCTCGCGCTCCGACTCCTCGACGTCGCTGTCCTCGCTTCCGATGCCGTCGCGCTTCGCCCGCCCCGTCTCCGAGCGCCGCGGGCGCCGGCTCGCCCGCGAGCTGAAGGCCCTCTACGTCATGCGGGATCACATGCGCACCCGCGACATCGTCTGGGCCGTGCTGGCGATCCCGCTGCTCGCGCTGGCGTGCCTCCTGGTCGGCGTGAAGCTGCACTGGCTGACCGACCACCCGCTGATCGGAATGGGCGGCGCGCTCGCCGCCGGCGCGATCATCTTCGCGATCGGCCGGCGCTGGCTCGTGCTGGCCGTCCTGATCGTGAGCGGGCTCCTGGTGATCCTGTTCGAGGACCTGCCCGACGTCGGCGACCTCGGCTCCGGCGGCGAGGATCGCAAGGAGGCGCGCCGCCGCAAGCTCGAGCGCGCCATTGCCAAGCGCGAGGCCTTGCTGCAGACGAACGGCACCCTGACGCTCTGATCCGGACCCCGCGATGCACCTCCCCCGCACTGCCGCCGCAGCCGCCGCCGCGCTGCTGATCGCGCTCGCACCCGCCGCCGCCGACACGGTGATGTCGGCCAAGACCAAGTATCTCGACCTGAAGGTCGAGGTCGACGGCGCGCTCAAGAGCACGCCCGGCCTGTTCGAGAACCTCGCCACCGAAGGCAAGACCTGGGGCGCGGCGAACCGCCGCGACGCCGACAAGGCATGGAAGCAGGACCCGTCCGACTTTTCCGACGGGCGGAGCTGGGGCTTCGAGCGCGAGTATTCGCTGTTCTCGACGGCCGGCCGCTATGTCGGCGTGCTGCGGCGCGACTACGCGTTCACGGGCGGCGCCCATCCGAACACCGTGATCGACACCATCCTGTGGGACACGCAGGCCAAGAAGCAGGTGAGCGTCCGGCCGTTCTTCACCGAGACGGCCGACAACGGCCCGACCATGCGGGCGCTGGCGACGCTCATCCGCGACGCGGTGGCGAAGGAGAAGAAGGCACGCGACGTCGAGGTCGCCGCCGACCCGGCCAAGGACGAGTGGCTCAAGGAGATCGCCCCGTCGCTCCTGAAGCTCGGCCCGCTGGTGCTGGCGCCGTCGAACGAGCCCGGCAAGAGCGGCGGGCTGTCGGTGCATTTTTCTCCGTATGCGGTCGGCCCTTATGCCGAAGGTCTCTACACGGTCGTGATCCCGTGGCGGACCTTCGCGCAATATCTCTCGCCGGAGGGCCGCGCCGTGTTCGGTGGCGAGCCGCCGCCGCCGAAGAAGGAGGATTGACCGCGGCTCACCCCATGTCGGCGAGGCGGAACGTGAAGCCCGGGATGGCGGAACATGCGAGCGTCGCGTCGGCCGGATGCGTCACGACCGAGGACCAGCCGTCGCCCACCGGCTCCTTGTGCACGATCGTCAGCCGCTCGGTCGCGTCGATCACCCAGTACTCGCGAATTCCGTGGCGGGCGTAGAGCCGCGCCTTGACCTTGCGGTCGTAGGCCGTGCTGGTGACGGCGACCTCGATCAGCAGCAGCACGTCCTCGGCGCGCGGCTGGGCGAAGCTCTTCGGGTCGGCGTCATAGACGGACTGCGAAATGACGCACAGATCCGGCTCGACGAGAATGTCGCGGGCGAGCTGAACCGTCACCTCGATCCCGACATAGAGGCCGGGTCCGACCGCCCGCGCCAGCGCGAGAGTGAGCGCGTTCTTGACCCGATCATGCGCGACGCTCTTCGCCTGCATCGGAACGATCTCCCCCTCGATCAGCTCGAAGCTCTCCTCCGGACCGATCAGACCCACCTCGATCATTCGGCGGATGTCGTCGACCGTGAAGGCGCGGCGGGGGAAACCTTCGGCACCACGGGTGACGGCGACGGTCGTGGTAGCGACGCTCATGGGCGAGCCCTCGTTCGAGGTTCTCAATATAGGCCGGCCCTGGCGCGGCGGCGAGCCGGCCGCGGGCCGCCTCAATGCGCCATGCCGCGCGGGCGGCGGCGCTCCAGGAGCTCGCGGAACCACAGCTCGCCGCGCACCGCGGCGAGATCCTCGTCGGCGGCGACGTGCTCGGCCGGCGGCAGCGTGGCGGCGCGCTCGGCCGCCTCCAGGGCCTCGCGGCAGTCCTCGGTGCGGCCGCGCAGCGCCGCGATGCAGCCGAACGTGTAGGTCTCGTCCGGCACCAGCGCGAGGGCGGCGCGACAGGCCTCCTCGGCGCGAGCGAGAACGGCGTCCGCCGCGTCGAGATCGTCGGCGCGATGCGCCAGCGCGATCAGCGCGGCGACCCGATCGCACATGATGTCGTAGTGACGAGGATGGACGCGTAGCGCCTGGGCGAACACGGCGTCGGCGAGGCCGTGGAGGCGCTCGGCCTCGTCGGGATCGTCACAGGCGGCAGCCCGGGCGACGAGATCGCCGGCCCAGACGGCGAGGGCGTCGCTGCGGTCCGGCTGCCGCTGCGCCGCCGCGGCGAAGCGGTCGTCGGCGAGATCGAACAGCCGCTCGGCCTCGGCCGGCGTCGCGGCCCGGCGCGCCAGGGCCGCGCTCACGGTCGCCCAGGCGAGCAGCGCCTCGGCCGGCAGCGCCCCCAGCGTGGCGGCGACCGCGAGCTTCACGTCGGCCGCGTCCAGGAGGCGGCGTGCCGCCGCCGCGTCGGCGAGCCGGGCGGCGCGGTCGGCGAGCGTCCGCGCCTCGTCGACCAGCGCCGGCGCCGGGTCACCGGCGGACCGCAGCATCCCGGCGAAGGCCTCGTCGGCGACGCGCCCGATCGCCCTGCGTTCCGTCATCGGGTGTGGTTCCGGAACGGCCGGCGCTGTCGCCGTGACGCCGACGGCGGCACCCGATGCGCCGGCCGGCACCGGGCTGTCGTGGTGTGTCGCCACGGCCGCCGATGGTTCGGGCCCGGCCGAGGCCGAGACTGGTGCTGCCGCGGGCGCGGCTCCTGCTGCTGGTGCGGAGGTCTCCGGCACGACGCCCGCGTGCCGGCGCGGCGGTCCAATCGTCGGCGCCTCGGCGGGACGGCGCGCCCGCGCGATCGGGCTGTCGCCCCAGCTGCGCGGATCGCCGGCCCGCACCTCGCGGCCGCCGCGGCGGCGGACCGGATGCGGCTCGTCGCGCGTCTCGGACGGCTCCGCCGGCCGCCGGTCCGCGATGGACCGATCGGCGGCATCCGCCCATCCGGTACGGTCGTCCATCATCGCGCCTCGTCGGCTGCACCGCCGTCGCCGCGAAGCGAACGCGACGGTACGTCATGACCACGTCGCGAACGCTAGCATCGACGCGGGCCGACGGACAACGCGCGGCGGCGCGGCCCGTCCCCCGCTCGATCAACAAACGGAGAGTCCATCGTGACGGCGGCTCCCCTCACCGGGGCGAGGAGAGCCGCGATCATACCGACGAGCTAACACGCCTAGCGCGCATCCACCACGGCACGATGATCGACGATCTCGCGGGCGTGGCGGACCACCGTGTCGGCGACGATGGCGTGGCCCTCGGCGGTCGGATGGAAGGCGCCGGAGTAGAGCGCCGCATAGGCCGGCTGGAGGACGTCGAACGGCGAGATGCCCTCGGCGTGCGTGTTGGCCGTGAGGAAGGCGTCGTTGGGGTTGTGGATCAGCCGCCAGCGCTTGCCGTAGGGCAGCGCCGCCGCCGGCGAGTAGGGCTTGAAGTCGTCGATCGAGAGGGCGAGGCGCGGCATCGCCATGTTGACCTGATCGACCAGCGCGCGCTGCGGATCGCGGGCGCAGACGCCGCGCCTGGCGAACAGGTTGGTGTGCTCGGTGACGAAGCGGAAGCCGGTGCCGTTGCCGGTGGCGAGCCGCGGACAGCCGGGCCGCTTGCGCGCGTCGGCGATGCACTCCTGGCGGGCGCGCAGCTCGCGGGTGAAGTCGGACACCTGCTGGACGCGCGCCGTGCTGAACTGCAGCTTGGGATGCACGTCGAGCCCCAGCGTCGGCTGGGTGCCGCAGACCTTGCCGTTCTCGTCGTACTCCACCGGCTCGTAGGCGTTGTGCAGCACGGTCGAGGGATCGACGCCGAAGCCGTCGGTCAGCGCGTCCTTGAGGGCCTTCATGCGGCGGTCGAGCACGTCGAGATAGACGCGCGCCACCGACGGCTCGAAGCGCAGCGTGTGGCTCACCAGCCCGGCGATCGGGGCGAGATCGGCGGCGCTCTCGGTGATGCCGTAGGCGACCAGCGCGCCGAAGCCGACGTCGTTGCCGCCGATCGAGAGAAGCACCAGATCGATCGGCCGCTTGCGGCTCTCCGGCGGGCACCAGAACTTGGTGAAGGCCTGCGACTGGATCGAGGTCGAGCCCGAGCGGTAGACGGGCAGCGTGTAGGTGACGTCGCGCGAGCGCGGCGCGCCCGGCCGGCAGATCAGCTCGGTGAGCTGGTCGAGCTGCGGCACCACGCTCTTCTGGGCGTTCGGGCCAGTGGTCTGCTCGCGCGGCTCGCGCGGGCCGAACAGGCCCTCGACCGTGTCGGAGCCCGAGCAGGCGAGGCTGACGAAGCTGACGGCGCGGTGGCGATCCTCCAGGGCGAGCTGGATGCCGACCCGGAACGGGTAGCCGTATTGCGAGCGGTGGCAGTCGGCCGACAGCCACTGGGCCCGACGCCTGTCGAAGGCGGCCTGGAACTCCGGCGAGGTCGGCCGGAACACCAGCCCCTTCTCCTCGTCTTCCATCAGGCGCTTGGGCAGCGACTTCGGGTTCACGCCGTCGGGCGCCGAGGCGACGCTGTAGGTCGGCATCCGCATCGAGCGGGTGGCGACGTCGTCGCGGGTGTTGACCGGGTCGTAGACCATCTCGCGCCCGGCGCTGAACACCACCGGCCGGTCCGGGTTGCTCTCGCCCGAGGCGAAGCTGTCGCCCATGGCGACGACCAGCACGTCCTCGACGATCACGTTGGCGTCGGTGAGCTCGCGGCCGTCCGGCAGCGTGACGGCCACCACGGCGCCGGAGGCCGCCCGGCTGGTCGAGTACGGCACCCGCTTGATGACGAACGGCTTGGCGCAGGCCTGCCGCACCGTCTCGCCGGCGCCGCCGCGGCGCGGCTTCCACGTCCAGGTGCAATCGCCGGCGACCGGCGCGGCGCCCGCGGCGGGCTGGAGCTGCTCGGGCGCGATCCGCACGACCACGGTGTGGGCGTCGGGGAGGATGGTGTCCTCCTTGGCCTTGCCCCAGGAGTACTGCCGCTCGCACACGGTCGGATACCGGCGCGGCCGCGCGTCGCGGTCGTAGCAGGTCATGTCGAGGGTCTGGGCGGCCCAGCCGAGCCGGCTCTTCTCGTAGTTGCGGCCGGCCGTGGCGGCGCAGGACATCGGGGTGGAGGGATCGCGGCAGTCGGGATCGTTGAGCTTGCGCTCGGTGCGCCACACGATGTTGCCGGGGAGCGGATCGGCCGGATTGCCGCGCACGCTCTTGTAGGCGCGCTCGTGCAGATCGAAAGCGGCGGTGCGCTTGAAGAACCGGAAGGGACTCTCGACCTCCCAGACCAGGTCGGCGGCCTGCGCGGCCCCGGCGGGCACCGCCAGCGCGACGCCGGCCGCGACCACGGACAGGGCGACGATCGACGTCGGCCGCGTCAGGTTCTTGGAGCCCATCAGTGCTTTGGAGCGCATGAGTGTCCCCCCTCCGGCGCCGGTTTCTCCAATGATATCGGTTTGGTCGCGGTGTGGGAGAGGAAAGTTCAATCGTCGTTAACCACGCCTTTAAACCATTGATTAACCATGCGATCCCTCACCGCGGGGCGGACCGTCGGGCAGCCTCTGCCGCGCCGGCGGGCATCCGGCTTATGCCTCATAATTGCGGAGTGCGAAACGGCGGCACCGGTAAGCCGCCGCCCGACGCGCATGGCGCGGTCGAGCCCGCAGACGTTCCTCCCCGGGCCGTCCTGCTCTACACAGGGGGAGAGCGAGAGGAATCCCATGAATCCGCGCCCTGCCATCGTCCCGTCCGTGTCCGACATCGACCGCCTCGTCGCCGGCGTGCGGGCGGGCGAGCGCGCCCTGCTGGCGCGCGCCATCACGCTCGCCGAATCGAAGCGCGCCGATCATCAGCAGGCCGCCCGCATCCTGGTGCAGGAGCTTCTGCCGGCGACCGGCAAGGCGATGCGGGTCGGCATCACCGGGGCGCCCGGGGTCGGCAAGTCGACCACCATCGATGCGCTCGGCAGCCACCTCACCGGGCTCGGCCACAAGGTCGCGGTGCTGGCGGTCGACCCCTCCTCGGCCCGCACCGGCGGCTCGATCCTCGGCGACAAGACCCGGATGGCGCAGCTCTCCGCCGATGCGAACGCCTTCATCCGGCCGTCGCCCTCGGCCGGCACGCTCGGCGGCGTCGCCGCGAAGACGCGCGAGACCATGCTGATCTGCGAGGCGGCCGGCTACGACGTGATCCTGGTCGAGACCGTCGGCATCGGCCAGTCGGAGACCGCGGTCGCCGACATGACCGACATGTTCCTCGCCCTGATGCTGCCGGGCGCCGGCGACGAGCTGCAGGGCATCAAGAAAGGCCTGGTCGAGCTCGCCGACATGATCGCGGTCAACAAGGCGGACGGCGACAATCTCGCCCGCGCCCGCGCCGCCGCGGCCGAGTACCGGGCGGCCCTGCACATCCTGTCGCCGCGCTCGCCGAACTGGCAGGTGCCGGTCGTCACCTACTCGGCCTACACGGGCGACGGCCTCGCGGCGTTGTGGACCAAGGTGGTCGAGCACCGCGACACCATGACCAAGACCGGCGAGCTCGCGGCGCGGCGGCGCGACCAGCAGGTCAAGTGGATGTGGTCGATGGTCGAGGACCGCGTGCACGGCCGCATCGCCTCCGACCCGACGCTGACGGCGAAGCTGCCCGAAATCGAGGCCGAGGTCGCCGACGGCCGCCTCTCTCCCGCCGTCGCCGTGGACCAGATCTTCGCCGCGCTGAAGTGGTGAGCGACGGGCGGCCGTAGGGTGGGCAAAGCGAAGCGTGCCCACCTTCGGATCGTCGTGTCACGGCGGAGTGGGCACGGCGCGTGCCGCGCCTTTGCCCATCCTACGAAACTGACATTTCGTCATCCCGGGGCGCGGACCGCAGGTCCGCGAGACCGGGATCCATACTCCCGGTGTCGGTGGCTCACGACAGACAGGGTTATGGGTCCCGGGCTCGGCGCTGACGCGCCGCCCCGGAACGACCGAGCAAACATCGCGCGCTCTATTCCACGAGAAGCTGAGATGACCACCCTCCTGATCACCGGCTTCGGCCGCTTTCCCGGAGCACCGTCGAACCCGACCGCGGCGATCGTGCGGGATCTGATCAGGCGCCGCCGGCCGGCGCTCGCCGCGCATCGTCTCGTCGGCCACGTGTTCGAGACGTGCTGGGAGGCGGTCGATCGTGACCTGCCGATGCTGGTCGACCGAGAGCGCCCCGAGATCGTGGTGCTGCTCGGCGTCGCGACGCGGGCCGATCGGGTGCGGCTCGAGCTTGTCGCGCGCAATCGCAGGACCATCCTGTTTCCGGATGCCGGCGGCGCCCGTAGCGACGTGATCAGGATCGCGCCCGGCGCTCCGTTCTTCCGGCCCGGGCGGTTCCCGGTCGCCCGGCTCGCCGCGGCGCTGCGACGAGGCGGCCTCGTACCGGCGCTGTCGCGCAACGCCGGCGGCTATCTGTGCAACTACGCGTATTGGCGCGCCCTGGACGCCGCGCAGGTGCCCGGCGGGCCGAGGCTCGTCGTGTTCGTGCACGTGCCGCCGCTGCACCGGCTGCGTGACGGAGGCCGGTCCCCGTCGCCCACGTCCCGGCGCCCGGCCGGTCGTCGTCTCGTCACCGCGCACGACCGTCTCGTCACCGGATTGGAGCACCTTCTCGTCGCCGCCCTGGCGCACCCGTAGGTCGCGTCACGTCCGGATTCAAGAGCCCGAAGGTCGGCCTTTCGCCGCGCGAAACGGCGGAACCGGGCTCTGTCGGCGCCGTTACCCAGGCATCAGCGAACGGACGGAGGTACCGCATGAACTGGGATCGCATCGAAGGCAACTGGAAGCAGGTCAAGGGCACGGTCAAGGAGAAGTGGGGCAAGCTCACCGACGACGACCTCACGACCATCGACGGCAAGCGCGACCAGCTCGAGGGCAAGCTCCAGGACCGCTACGGCTACACCCGCGACCAGGTGAAGAAGGACGTCGACGACTGGCTGCGCAGCAGCTCGTGATCGGCTGATCGGCAGTCGCCCAGACAAGCGTCGTGATCAGCTCCCGAACGGATGCTGATCACGAAGTCATGGCAGCCTCTCGGTGGCGTCGGCGGCGTAGGCAAGGGCTTTTTCAGAATCGCTCGGTCGTCCCGGGTCGGCGCGTGAGCGACGAGCCCGGGATCCATAACCCCTGTCTGTCGTGAGTCACCGACACCGGGGTTGGATCCCGGGCACGCGGACCTTCGATCCGCGTCCCGGGATGACGAATTCTGCATGCCCTCGCCTGCTCAAACGCCGTCGCAGGAGGCGGCGGTTTCGCCCTTTTCAGAGCGTTCTCTGGCGAGGGATGCTCGTCTCGACGCCCGGAGCCTCTGCCCCGGGCGTTCGTCATCGGGCCCTGGCATGCCGGCGGGTGGCTCCCCATGTATGATGCCGCCCCATGACCGAGCCGTCCGCTCTTTCCTCTCCCGCACCGTCGTCGTCCGAAGCCTCGTCGCAGAGGCCCCGGTCGCGTCGCCGACGTATCATGATCCTCGCCATCCTCGCCGTCTTCCTGCTGCCGCTCGCCGTGCGGGCGGCGCTCCATGCCGCCGGCGCCGCGCCGAAGAGCTGGCGTGACGCCGACTGGTCGAGCATCGGCAGCCTGCCGCCCGCCGCGGCGCATCCGGACGCCCGCGTCCTGGTGCTGAGCGGCCAAACCGGTGGCTGGAAGGGCGTCGTCGCCGTGCACAGCTGGATCGTCGTGAAGGAACAGGGCGCGAAAAGCTGGTCGCGCTTCGACGTGGTCGGCTGGGGCAATCCGGTGCGGCTGAACGGCTGGGCGCCTGACGGCCGCTGGTACGGCAACCCGCCGATCGTCATCGCCGACGTGTCGGGAGACGCCGCGCAGGCGCTGATCCCGCGCATCCGCGAGGCCGTCCGCACCTATCAGTGGGCGAATGCCGGCGACTACCGGGTGTGGCCGGGGCCGAACAGCAACACGTTCGTGGCCAGCGTTCTGCGCGCCGTCCCCGAGCTCGGCGTCGCCCTGCCGGCGAACGCGATCGGCCGCGACTTTCGTCCCGGCCCCTATGTCGGGACGAGCGACAGCGGCACCGGCCTCGAGGCGAGCGCCTTCGGGGTGATCGGCGTGAAGGCCGGCTGGGTCGAAGGCGTCGAACTCAATCTGCTCGGCCTCGTGGCCGGGCTCGACCTGCGGCGCCCGGCCCTGAAGCTGCCCGGCTGGGACCGCATCGGCCTCGATCCGCTGCCCGACGCCGTGGCGGCCGGCCGCTGACGCAGCATCGTCACCTGGCAACGTCACCTTGTCACGTCTCGGCCCGCCGCGGCGCGCGGCCGTGTGACCGGGGGACGACTAAGTAATCGCACCAAGACGCGCCGGGGCGTTCCGACACGCGATAGTGCACGACGTTCGAACCGCCACGATCCCGCGTTGCGCCGTGTGTTCTGATCCCGATTCGCGTTCGACGACACCCCTGCCCGCACGGGCGGTGCGAGGCGCGTCATGACGATCGTGATGGCCCGCTGTCCCTATCGGGATCAGCCCGTCTCGACCGGAATCGAGATCGATGCCGCGGCCTTTGCGGCCATGCCCGAAAGCCTCGTCCTGGCGCGCTGCCCGCTGTGCGGGCTCGAGCATGTCTGGTGGAAGTCGGAGACGTGGCTCGAACCGGCCGGTCACGCCAGCCCGGTCGAGACCCCGAGCGACTGATCGACGCCGCTCGGCTGGCTCATCACCCCGGCGGGCATCACGTCGATGGTGTCGGCGATCTCGTCGGCGGGCCGCTCCGCGGGCAGGTCCGCGTCTGCGTCCGCGACGACGATGCGGATCTCCGGGACGGGCGCGGCTCCGACCAGCTCCGCCGGCGCGGCCGCTGCGGGCTCGTCCCACAGCGCCACCGCGGCGGTCCACAGCTCGACCTCGCGGACGGCCTCGCGGGTGCGGGCGAGGAACTCCTGCTCGTCGAAGTAGCGTCGCCAGCGTCCGGACTTGTAGAGCTCGACCAGATGAGCACGGCGCCGCTCGGCCAGCTCGAGGCCCTTGCGGCTGGTCGCGGCCGAGAAGGCACGCGGAATCGTCGGGGGCATGGGAGTCGCCCGTTGTCTGTGAGATCCCGAGGGTGGAACTCGCTTACAGGAAGGCGACCGAATCAGCGACGCGCCGCAGTGACGACTTTATGTCGTTACCTCGATCACCCACCATCGTAGTTTCCACAATGATGATGCGAGCGTGTGACACTCGTGCAAACGAGCAACACTCGCGCACCAGATCCGAGCGCAGGCGTCGTGCCTCAACCTAAAATGATCAGATCGTCATGACGCGAATGGAGCGCATGACGCAGCGCAGCATGATGCAGCGCAGAATGACGAACGGCGAGAAATGAAGGGATGAGCCGAGGGGCGAGGCAGGCGAGAGCGAGCTGATCAGTTCGCGAGTGCAGCGCACATCGCCCTGTCCGACATCCACGGAGCGTAGCTGCACTCGCATCGACGCAGGGGACTGCCCAGGCAGCGTCACTGCGACTTGGCGACGAAGCCAACCACCGCGGTCTCGGCCTGAAGCGCGGCGATCGCGCGGCCGATCTCGGCCTCGTCGAGGGTCTGGTCGGAGAGACGGACCTTGAACAATCCGCCGGGCTTCGGCCCGTCGACGATCGCCACCCGGCGCGTCTCCAAAAGGTGGGTGACTTCGGCGGCGCTGGCCTGCGGCTGGAAGCGGATCAGCGCGAACGTGCCGGTCGCCTCGGCGGTCGGGCCGGCCGAGCCCTCGTAGGAGGCCATTTCCAGCTTGCCGCTCTCCTGCGGCGCGAGGCTGAGCCCGGCGATGACGCTCGCCTGCACGACGATCACGAGGGCGGCGGCGGCACCGGCCCAGGCGAGGGTGCGCGGCGACAGCGCGTCGAGGACGCCCGTCAGCCGGGCGAGAAACCCGGCTGCCCGCGGCCGGCGGGCAGGCCCCTCCTCCGCCGCGATGGCGGCGAGCACGCGGTCCATGGCGCGCGCCGACGGCGCGCCGAGGCTCTCGTTGAGGTGGACGGTCTCGGCCATCTCCTCGCAGACCAGCTCGAAGCGTTGCGCCAGCTCGGGGTCGCGGGCCAGCGCCTGCTCGACGGCCTCGGCCTCCTCGCGCGAGAGCGTGCCGGCGGCGTGCCATGGCAGCATCTCTTCGAGCGCGGCGCGGTCGAGACCTCGTTTGTCCGTCGTCATCATGGCCAACCTCGCTCGACCCCGGCCGCCTTCAGCAGCTCGCCCAGCTTCTTGCGCGCATAGAACATGCGAGTCTTCACGGTGTTCTCCGGGATGCCGACGATGCCGGCCACGTCCTCCACCGACTTCTCGTGGTAGTAGACGAGGTCGATGATCTCCCGGTGCTCCGGGCTCAGCGACTGGAGGCACTTCCGCAAGACCGCACCCTTGTCCTTCTTCTGCACGGCGACCTCGGGATCGTCGGACGGATCCTCGATCGCCGATGCCGCCTCGTCGTCGAGCTCCTCGTCGCTCTTGCGCCGGATCGCCGACAACGCCTTGAACCGCGCAATCGCGAGGAGCCACGTCGAGACGGCACTGCGGCCTTCGAACCGGCCGGCCTGCCGCCACACGTCGAGGAACACCTCGCTGATCAAGTCCTCCGCCACCGACTGGTGACCGACGATCCGCAACACGAACCGGTAGACCCGCACGTGGTGGCGGGAGAACAGCACCTGCATGGCGAGCCGGTCGCCGTCGGCGATCCGAGCGATCAGGTCGTCGTCCGAAGTTCTTGAATCGGCTTTCAACGGTCGGCTCGTGAGGGTAGTCGCGCGGAAAATGGCACGGGTTCAAACTCGTCGGGCATGGATCGGGGCCGTTTTGTCGATCCGGACCGGGTGCGGCAGATGTGCAACACTCGGGCGTCGCTGGCTAGGCGAAAATCGCGCCATCCCAGCGTGGTGCATGGAAATCGACGATCGGTTCGATCCCGCTGCACCGACGCGGCGCGAAGCCCCGCCCGAGCCCACACCGGTATGCCGCCCTGCCCGTCCGGACGGTTGTCCGTCAGGCCGGGCGGCGGGCGCGCCTTGCCACAACTCTAGCATGTCGCGCCCGATTCCGGATCACGCGACACGACGGTTGCAGCCGTCCGATGTGTCGGCATAACAGGGGTTTATAAAGAAACGTCGGGTGCCTATGGCGCCCGGGACAACAAGGCGGGGAGCGATGGGCGAGTTCGGGATCGGCCAGCCGGTGCGGCGGGAGGAAGACCCCTATCTGCTGCGCGGACAGGGCCGCTATGTCGGCGACGTGGCGCTGCCCGGCGAGCTGCGCGCCGTGGTGGTCCGCTCCCCCCACGCCCATGCCGAGGTCGTCACGGTCGACACCGAGGCGGCTCGGGCCATGCCGGGGGTCGTATTGATCCTGACCGGCCGGGACGCCGCGACGGCGGCGCTCGGCACCCAGCGCCCCCACACCCGGCGGACCCGACGGGACGGGTCGCCGGCCTTCGTCACCCCGCAGCCGATGCTGGCGACCGACCGGGTCCGCCATGCCGGCGAGGCCGTCGCGCTCGTCGTCGCCGAGACGCTGAACCAGGCCAAGGATGCCGCCGAGGCGGTCGTCGTCGCGTACGCGCCCCTCCCGGCCGTGCCGACGCTGGCCGACGCCATTGCGCCCGGGGCGCTGCCGGTTCACGACGGCTGTCCTGGCAACGACGCCTTCTTCCATGCGCTCGGCGACGCCGCCGCGACCGAGCTGGCGATCGCCGGCGCCGCGCGCGTGGTGCGCCGACGGCTGACGATCAGCCGGGTGCTGGCCAATCCGATGGAGCCGCGCGGCTGCCTCGCCGAGCCCGACCCGCGCGGCGGCCGGCTGACGCTCCGCTGCACCACCCAGGCCCCCCACACGCTGCGCCGGATCCTCGCCGGCGAGATCCTGCGCATGCCGGAGGCGCGCCTGCGGGTGATCTCGGAGAATGTCGGCGGCGGTTTCGGAGCGCGCGGCCAGGTCGCCCCCGAATACGCGCTCGCCTGCCTGGCGGCGAAGCTGACCGGCCGGCCGGTGCGCTGGACCGCCGACCGCAGCGAGACGTTCCTGTCCGACGAGCACCACCGCGACAACATCTCGGACGCCGAGATCGCCCTCGACGCGGAGGGCAAGGTGCTGGCCCTGCGGGTGAAGACCTACGCCAATCTCGGCGCCTACTACGGCGCCGACCGTGCCGCCGGCCCGCCGCTCAACAATCTCGGTGTGCTCGCCGGCACCTATGTGATCCCGGCCATGCGGGTCGAGGTGACGGGCGTGCTGTCGAACACGATGGTCACGGGCCCCTATCGCGGCGCCGGCCGGCCCGAAGCGGCCTTCGTGATCGAGACCATGATGGACGCCGCGGCACGCGCGCTCGGCCTAGACCCGGTGGAGCTGCGCCGCCGCAACACGATTCCCGCCGACGCGATGCCGTTCAAGACGGCGCTGGTCTACACTTATGATTGCGGCGACTTCGGCAAAAACATCTCCGACGCGCTGACGCTCGCCGAGGCGGACGGCTTCGCGCAGCGGCTCGCGGACTCCCGGGCGCGCGGAAAGCTGCGCGGCATCGGCGTATCGAGCACGGTGGAGGCGTCGAACGGCGGCCTGATCGAGCACGCCGACATCCGCTTCGACCCGGGCGGCTCCGTCACGGTGTCGGTCGGAACGCATGATCACGGCCAAGGCCACCAGACGACGTTCCGCCAGATCGTCGCCGACCGGCTCGGCCTGCCGGCCGACCAGATCGAGTTCCGCTACGGCGACACCGCCGAGGTCGACATCGGCACCGGCACGTTCGGCTCGCGCTCGACCGTCACGGCCGGCAGCGCCATCGTGGCCGCCGCCGACAAGATCATCGCCAAGGCGACCCTGATCGCCGCCGCGCTCCTGGAGGCCGATCCGGCCGACATCGCGTTCGCCGACGGCCGCTTCACGGTGGCCGGCACCGACCGCGGCCTCGGTCTCGCCGCGGTGGCGCGCGCCTCGTTCACGCCGGCGAAGCTGCCGAAGGGTGTCGATCCCGGCCTGTTCGAATCGCACACCTCGGACGGCGGCGTGCGGACCTATCCGAACGGCTGTCACGTCGCCGAGGTGGAGATCGACCGGGACACCGGCGTCGTCACGCTCGCCCGCTACGCCGCCGTCGACGACGTCGGGCGGATGATCAATCCGCTGCTGGTGGAAGGCCAGATCCACGGCGGCGTCGCGCAGGGGGCCGGCCAGGCGCTGATGGAGGGGATCGTCTACGACCCGAGCGGCCAGCTCGTCACCGGCGCGTTCACCGACTACGCGATGCCGCGCGCCTCCGACTTCCCGCCGATCCTGCTCGGCGAGAACGAGGTGCCGACGAAGACCAATCCGCTCGGCGTCAAGGGCGCCGGCGAGTCCGGCACGGTCGGAGCACTGTCGGCGATCGCCAGCGCGGTCGCCGACGCGCTCGTGCGTATCGGTGCCGAACCCGTGACGATGCCGGCGACCCCCGAAAAAGTCTGGCGAGCCATTCGTGCCGCTGCGTCATAGCGGCTCCCCGTCACAATCCACTCCGGATCAGTGCTTATTGAATTATCTTGGTTTTTGGCTCTGATGTGAGATGCCGTGACGGCCAGAGGGAATCGACGAGGCCGCGGCCTTATGTTGTAGTCGCTCCGGACGCGGTCGCGGGGTGATGTGAGCGAAGGCCGCGTGCGATCCTGGACGGACGACACGGCGTCTTCCAACAGGCATCGGTGACGAAGGGGGCGGGCAATGGCGCTCGACGAGGAACTACGGTCGACTCTCGCGAAGCGGCGCGGGAAGATCATGGCCGCCGGCGGCGCCAAGAAGACCGACGAGCGCCACGCAAAGGGGCTGATGACGGCCCGTGAGCGGCTCGCGGGCCTGCTTCAGGACGGCACCTTCCAGGAGTACGGCGCCCACGCCAAGCACGCCTGCACGGCGTTCGGCATGAGCGAGGTCGAGATCCCGGCAGACGGCGTCGTGGTCGGCACCGGCTACGTGGCCGGCCGCCAGATCGCCGCGTTCAGCCAGGACTTCACGGTCGTCGGCGGCACGCTCGGCAAGATGCACGGCCAGAAGATCGTGTGGGCCATGGACTACGCCGAGAAGAACGGCGTGCCGCTGGTCGGCTTCAAGGATTCGGGCGGCGCCCGCATCCAGGAGGGCATCGACGCGCTCTCCGGCTACGGCGAGGTGTTCTATCGCAACGTGGTGCTCTCCGG
Organism: Rhodoplanes elegans; assembly: GCF_016653355.1. Taxonomy (GTDB): domain Bacteria; phylum Pseudomonadota; class Alphaproteobacteria; order Rhizobiales; family Xanthobacteraceae; genus Rhodoplanes; species Rhodoplanes elegans. The sequence continues at coordinate 21,807 of NZ_NHSK01000218.1, forward strand.
CGTGGTGCCGCAGATCGCCATCATCGCCGGGCCCTGCGCCGGCGGCGCCTCCTACTCGCCCGCCCTGATGGACTTCATCATCATGACGCGGCAGAACGCCCAGATGTTCATCACCGGCCCGCAGGTGATCAAGTCGGTGTCGGGCCGCGACGTGAGCATGGACGACGTCGGCGGCGCCGAGATGCACGCGGCGGTGAGCGGCAACGTCCATCTGCTCGCCGACGACGACGCGCACGCGATCGAGCTGACCCGCAAGCTCCTGTCGTTCTTCCCGAGCAACAACACCGAGGACCCGCCGCACGCGCCGACCCCGGAGCTCGACCTCGAGCCCGATGCCGGCATGGACGCGCTGGTGCGCTCCGACGCCTCCGATCCGATGGACATGCACGCCATCGTGCGCCGCGTCCTCGACGACGGCGACCTGTTCGAGATCCACGCGCAGTTCGCCAAGAACCTGATCGTCGGCTTCGGTCGCGTCCAGGGCATCATCGTCGGCGTGCTCGCCAACAACTCGATGGAGAAGGCCGGCTGCCTCGACATCGACTCTTCCGACAAGGGCGCGCGCTTCATCCGCTTCTGCAACGCCTTCAACATCCCGATCGTGACGTTCGTCGACGTGCCCGGCTTCCTGCCCGGCATCGACCAGGAGCGCGGCGGCATCATCCGGCACGGCGCCAAGATGCTGTTCGCCTATTCCAGCGCCACCGTGCCGAAGATCACCATCGTGACCCGCAAGGCCTATGGCGGCTCCTACCTCGCGATGTGCAGCCAGGAGATGGGCGCCGACGTGGTGTTCGCCTGGCCGACCGCGCAGATCGCCGTGATGGGCGGCGAGGGCGCCGTCAACATCCTGTACAGCAAGGAGCTGAAGGCGATCGAGGACGCCGGCGCCAAGAAGAAGAAGCGCAAGGAGTTCGTCGAGCTCTACAGGAACGAGTTCGCCTCGCCCTACCTCGCCGCCTCCAAGGGCTACATCACCGACATCATCGAGCCGGAGATGACCCGGGCCACCGTGTCGCTGTCGCTGCGCAAGCTCCTGACCAAGCGCGAGCTGCGGCCGGCCAAGAAGCACGGGCTCATTCCGCTGTGATGCAGCTTCCAGACGAGAACCCACGGACCGTCATGACGCTCAGAATCGGAGTCCATCGACCATGACTCAGGAGATGGGAGGTCTTCTCCTCCAGCTCTACGGCTCCTTCCTGGTGAGCGCCGTGGTCGCCGCGCTGACGGCGATCGTCACAGTCAGGATCATGACGCGCCGGCAGCCGGCCGCCACGACGACCGCCGCGGTTCCGGCCGCGGCGGGTGCGCCCGCTACGGCCGCGGCCCAGGCCGGCCCGGTGCTCGGCCCCGGCGTCGGGGCCGACGACCTCGCCGTGATCGCCGCGATCGCGGCGGCGGCCTTCGGCGCCCATCGCGTCGTCTATATCGGCGAGGCACGACCCGGCTCCGGCTGGACCTCGCAGGCGCGCACGCGCCACCATGCCTCGCACTCGCCTTACAAGCCCAACAACCACTGACATCGCGCCGTTCGGGACGAGACCAATCATGATGAGACATCTGCGGATCACTGTCGACGGCCGGGTTTTCGACGTCGTCGTCGAGGACGTCACCGAGTCCGGCGCCTACACGCCCGCTCCGATTCCGGCGCCCGTCGCCCACGCTCCGGTCGCGGCACCGCGGCCCGCGCCCGCCCCGGTC
>NZ_NHSK01000219.1 GCF_016653355.1 Rhodoplanes elegans
CTCCAGCCGCCGGACCGCGGCGGCGAGCGCCGGACCGGGCGACTGCGGCCCGGCGACGACGGCGAGCGCGTCGCGCAGGTCGTCGGCGGCCTTCTCGGCCTGCATCATCTGGGCGCGTCGCTCGGCCAGCGTCGTCTCCTCGCCGGGCTCGGGGGCGAGCCCGCGCAGCTCCTCGACGGCGTGGCGCAGCCAGTCGGCCTCGCGCTGCGCCCGCTCGACCGCGGCGCGCTGCGTCGCCAGCGCCTCGGCCGCCTCGCGCCGCGCCGCCCACAGGCGGGCGATGTCGGCGGCGTCGCGCTCCAGCCCCGCATACGCATCGAGCAGATCACGATGGCTCGCCGGATCGACGAGGGCGCGGGCGTCGTGCTGGCCGTGGATCTCGACCAGGCGCTCGCCCAGGCTCTGCAGCACCTTCACGGAGACCGGCTGGTCGTTGACAAAGGCGCGGGTGCGGCCGTCGGCGAGCTGCACGCGGCGCAGGAGGAGCTGGTCCTCGACCGGTATGTCGTTGGCGCGCAGGAGGTCGTTGACCGGATGCGCCGCGCCCGGCTCGAACACGGCCGTCACCTGGCCCTGCTCGGCGCCGCTGCGCACCAGGCCGGCGTCGCCGCGGGCGCCGAGCGCCAGCGCGAAGGCGTCGAGCAGGATCGACTTTCCCGCCCCGGTTTCGCCAGTCAGCACGGCGAGGCCCGGCCCGAAATCGAGGTCGAGCCGGTCGATGAGGACGATGTCGCGGATCGAAAGGCGGGCCAGCATGCTCGGTCCACGGTACGGGCGATATCGTTCGACGGCGAGCGCGCCCCGAACTCGGGTTCTCCGTCCGTCATGGCCGGGCTCGTCCCGGCCATCCACGCCTTGCCGCGGCGACGGCCCTCTACGTGGACGCCCGGCACGAGGCCGGGCATGACGGCGCAGAGTGAATGGCGTGTCCTACAGGAACGCGAACGGCCGGGACAAGCCCGGCCGTCGAACAATTCTCGGCGCATCCCCGGCAGGCGACGGCGTCGTCAGCCGAGCCCGACCTTCTTGAAGGCGCGGCTGATCCACGAGCCCTTGTTCTCGGACGGCTCGAAGCCGCCACCCCTCACCAGATTGTAGGCGTCCTTGTACCAGGGACTGTCCGGGAAGTTGTGGCCGAGCACGGCGGCGGCGGTCTGCGCCTCGCTCGCGATGCCGAGCATCATGTAGCACTCGGTGAGCCGCATCAGCGCCTCCTCGACGTGCCGGGTCGTCTGATACTGCGTCACCACCACCTTGAAGCGGTTGATGGCGCCGATGAAGTTCTTCTTCTGCATGTAGTAGCGCGCGACCTCCATCTCCTTGGCGGCGAGATGGTCGCGACCGACCTCGATCTTCTTGCGGGCCTGCGCCGCGTATTCCGAGGTCGGATACTTGCGGATGACCTCCTCCAGCGACTGGATCGCCTTCTCGGTGCGGGTCTGGTCGCGGGTGACGTCCGGGATCTGGTCGTAATAGGAGGCGCCGATCAGGTACTGGGCGTAGGCGACGTCCGGGCTGCCCGGATGCATCGTGACGTAGCGCTTGGCGGCGCCGATCGCCTCGTCGTACTGGCGCGTCTCGTAATACGAATACGCGGTCATCAGCAGCGACTTGCGGGCCCACTCCGAATAGGGGTGCTGGCGGTCGACCTCCTCGAACTTCTTGACCGCGTCCTTGGGCGCGTTCTTCTCGTTCAGGAGGTAGACACCCTCGTTGTAGAGCTTGTCGGCCGGGAGGTCGGGCCCGAGATCGTCGTCGTTGCCGCCGAACAGGTTCGAGAGGCTGCTGCAGCCGCCGAGAATCACCAGAACGGGCAGCAGCGCGATCAGGCGGCGCAGCCCGGCGCGTCCGCCTGCGGACCGGCCCGGGCGCGTCGCGGCGCGCGATGTCGACGTTGAAAGCACCGAAGTCCCCCGTGAGACGCGTCGCGCGGCCGCCCGTCCAGGCCGCGATGCTCGACGCCGAACATCCCCTGTCGGGTCGGACTCAACCCCGACATTCGGCCGGGAATGTGGCGGGAGGGCTTTGCGGCGGGCCTTGCCGGGGGACATGCGTCCCGCCGGACACGGTCGTCCGGGCAGATTCCGTCAGGACACGTCGGCGCTGTAGGCCGGAGCGGCGATGCCGGTGGTCAGCTCGGCACGGCCGCGCACCGTGGTGCGGGCGAGTGCGGTCGCATCGACCATGGTCCAGGCGGTCGGATCGGCCATCAGGGCCGAGATCACCGCGTGGTTGAGCTTGTGGCCGCCGCGCACCGAGCGGTACATGCCGAGCAGCGGCGCACCGGCCAGCGCGAGGTCGCCGATCGCGTCGAGCGCCTTGTGGCGGACGAACTCGTCGGCCCAGCGCAGGCCGTCCGGGTTGAGGATGCGGTTCTCGGCGACCACCAGGGTGTTCTCGAAGCTGGCGCCGAGCGCGTAGCCGGCGCTCCACAGCTTCGCCACGTCGCTCATGAAGCCGAAGGTGCGGGCGCGGGCGATCTCGCGGCGGAAATGGATCGGGTCGAGGTCGAAGGCGAGCGCCTGGCGGCCGATGAGCGGATGCTCGAAGGCGATCTCGACCTCGAATCGCATGCCGCGGTCGTAGGGGCGCAGCTCGCCGTAGGAGCGACCGTCGGCGACGCGGACCGGCTTCAGGACCTTGATGTAACGGCGCGGCGCCGCCGTGGTCTCCAGGCCGACCCGGTCGATCGCCGTGACGAAGTCCTCGGCGCTGCCGTCCATGATCGGCATCTCGGGACCGTCGATCTCGATGACGGCATTGTCGACGCCCAGCCCCGCCAGGGTGGCGAGCACGTGCTCGGCGGTCGAGCACAGCGGGCCGGTCGCGTCGCCGATCACGGTGGCGAAGTCGGTCGCCACCACGGAGCGGACGTCGGCCTTGACCTGGCGGTCGGGCTTGCCGTCGGTGCCGGGCCGGACGAAACGGATCCCGGTGCCGGGTCCGGCCGGATGCAGCGTGAGGGTGGCAGGCACGCCGGAATGCACGCCGATCCCCGATACGGTCACGTCGGAGCGCAGCGTCGTCTGTCGGCCGGATTTCATGTGAACCGTCCCAATCCCAAAAAACTCTAGCGCGCCGCGATGCCGCGACAGTCCGTTCAAGTTTTTCCCCCACGGGACGCGGTGTTCAGGTCCTCGTCAGCCCGTCGCTTGTCACGCGCGCGTGGCTGCCCCGTCGAGGCCCAAGTCTGTCCCCGTGCCGATCGAACATTAACCGTCTGATCCGTAACGGCCAACTCACGCTTTCTTACCGATTGTTACCTGAAATTCGATCGCTTTCGACCGGGTTTCGGCCACGAAATCAGAGGACAACTGTCCTGTTCGGCCGCATTCACGCTTGACGCTGGCGCGTTCACCACACCGCGCTACCGCGCTTCGCGGATCGTCTTCCGCGGCTGCGAAGCGCACCACGGCGCGTGCTGCAGGTGCTTCGTGGCGAATCGGCGGCCGGCGAATCACACCCTCGCCACGAATGGGATCGCGCGATAATTGTCCTATGGGTCGCCGGCGCGCATGGCGCGCGCCGAGATCACCGGTGCGCAAGCCACCCCGGCCGTAAAAATGGAATGGCCGGGCACGAGGCCCGGCCATTCGGTGCAGACCATCCGGAGGCAGGTCGGACGGTCCGCAGGCGGCACGTCGCGGCGGCGCGCCGAGGCGGACGGCGCCCCGCCCCTGTCCTTAGTTCGCCTGCCGGCGCAGGAACGCCGGGATGTCGAGCTGGTCGTCGTCGTGCTGCGGGCCGGGCTGGGCGGCCGGGCGACCGTGCATGTCGAGGCCCTGCGGCGCCTGCGGGCCCGGAGCGGGCCGGCGGGCGTAGTCGGAGACCGGATCGGGCGCGCGGCCGACCGGCGGCATCGGCGGCATGCGGGGCGCCATC
>NZ_NHSK01000220.1 GCF_016653355.1 Rhodoplanes elegans
GTGCCGGCAAGCCGAAGATGGTCGCCTTGATCGCCGTCGCTCGGAAGCTACTGACAATCCTCAACGCCATGCTCAGGGACAATCGACCATGGCAAAACGCTTGACAGCCAAGACAGTCGCTCACCCCGGTCGCGCACAAAGTGCGCGACCGACCCTCTTCCTCAGGGAGAGGGGCCCGGGCACATGCGACGCAACACACCTCCGCCCGCCAGTGAGAGCAGACGGTCGGCGCTGACATGCATTCCCCGCCCAAGATCCTCGCCGTGGACGACGCGCCGGAGAATCTCGAGATTCTTCGCACGCGACTGGCGGCGCACGGATACGACGTGATCACGGCCGGCGACGGCGAGCAGGGCCTCGCCCGCGCCCGCGCCGAGGCGCCCGACCTCGTGCTGCTCGACATCATGATGCCGAAGCTCGACGGCATCGCGGTGCTGAAGGAGCTGAAGAAGGACGCCGCGTTGCGCTTCGTGCCGGTCGTGCTGGTGACGGCGAAGGCCGACACCCGCGACGTCGTCGTCGGGCTCGAGGCCGGCGCCGACGATTATCTGACGAAGCCGTTCGACCAGGCCGCGCTGGTGGCGCGCGTGCGCTCCCTCCTGCGCATCAAAGAGCTCAATGATCTCACGATCGCGCAGGCGAAAACGCTCGCCGAGCAGGCCGAGGCGCTGGCCGTGGCCAACCGCTCGCTGGAGGCGCGCGTCGCCGCCCAGGTCGCCGAGATCGAGCGGATCGGCCGGCTGCGCCGCTTCCTGCCGCCGCAGCTCGCCGAGATCGTGTCACGCGAGGGCGGCGGCGCGCTCGCCAGCCACCGGCGCGAGATCACGGTCGTGTGCTGCGACCTGCGCGGCTTCACCGCTCTCACCGAGGCGTCCGAGCCCGAGGACGTGATGACGGTGCTGGGCGAGTATCACCGGTGCGTCGGCGGACTGATCTTCCGTCACGAGGGGACGCTGGAGCGCTTCGCCGGCGACGGCGTGATGGTGATCTTCAACGATCCCCTGCCCTGCCCGGACCACGCGTCACGCGGCGTGCGGCTGGCGCTCGAGATGCGCGACGCGATGGCGACGCTGGGCGAGGCGTGGCGACGGCGCGGCCACGCAGTCGGCTTCGGCGCGTCGGTCGCGCTCGGCTATGCGACGCTCGGCGAGATCGGCTTCGACCAGCGGCGCGAATACACGGCGATCGGCAGCGTCGTCAGCCTCGCGCACCGGCTGTGCGCGGCCGCCAAGCCCGGGCAGGTGCTGATCAGCCAGCACGTGCTCGCCGCGGTCGAGCCGCAGTGCGACGCGACGCCGATCGGTCCCTTGGAGCTGAAGGGATTCACCAAGCCGGTGCCGGCGTTCGACGCGCTCCGCTGGCGCGCGACGTGATGACGACGTCAGGCGGCGGCGCGGCCGGAGGCGGCGGCCTGGGCGGCGCGGCCGGCCTTCTCGATCGCCAGCTGCTCGGCCTGCCCCAGCGCGTTCGAGAGCGACCGGTCGATCACCAGGATCACGGCGATCCAGGACACCACGAAGTTGAGGAAGAACAGCCCGAGGAAGACGATCAGGCTCGCCGTCTCCGACACCTCGCGCTCGACCACCCAGCCGATCAGAGCGGCCGCGACGGCGCCGATCACGACGAAGACGCTGTAGAGAACGAGAGCTTTCATGATGGACTTCCGGGCCGGCGGGTGGGACGTGCCGACACCGCCCCGAAACCGCCGGAGGATCCGGGGTGTCGGAGGGCGCCGTCTTCGCTCGGCGGGGGGTAGGCGAAGACGCCGGGCACGCTAGCCGTGGCGGCTTACAGCGACCTTACGTCACCGACGAACCGACGGGCAGCGGCATTGCGCGAGCCGCATGGATCCCGACGATCTGATCAGATGCTGCCCGGATCGGCGGCGAATCTGATCAGGACGGCCGCATCGTACCGGCGCGCGGCGTGGGCGATCGTCGGGTCGGTGAATCGGCGATGTCCGACCGTCCCCGCGAAGGCGGGGACCCAGGGGCCACGCGACTCGCCGCTCCTGGATGCCCGCCTTCGCGGGCATGAGCGGAGGGTGGCGCGACGTCGGAGGAATCGCGCTAGCTCGCGTGCCGGCCGTCGGCGCCGTCGGTGCCGTCGTCCTCGCCCGGGCGCACCGCGACGGGGCGGAACCGCAGCGTGAAGCAGGCGCCGCCGGTCGGGCGGTTGGCGACCGTCACGGCCCCGCCGTAGAGCTCCATGATCCGCTGCACGATCGACAGGCCGAGGCCGGCGCCGCCGGAGCGCTTGCGGTCGCCCCGCCAGAAGCGGCGAAACAGGAGGTCGCGCTCCGCCTCGTCGATTCCGGGCCCCTCGTCGCAGACATGGGCGACGCCCGCGGGCTCGACCACCACCTCGACCACGGTGCCGGGCGGCGTGTGGCGGATGGCGTTCTCGATCAGGTTGCGGAACGCGCGCGACAGCACCTCGGCGCGGCCCGCGACCCACACGGGCGCCTCGTCGCCGGCGAGCGCGATGCTGCGCCCCTCGGCGATGGCGAGCGGCACCAGGAAGGCGATCACCTCGGCCGCGACGGCGCGCAGATCGGCGCGGGCGTCGTCGCCCGGCGCCATGTTCTCGACCTCGGCCATCTCGAGAAGCTGGGTGACGACGCGGGTCATCACCGCGAGATCGCGGCGCAGCGGCTCGGCGACGCCGGCGTCGGCGAGCGTGTCGATGCGGGTGCGCAGGATGGTGATCGGCGTGCGCAGCTCGTGCGCGGCGTCGGCCGTGAACTCGCGCTGCACCCGAAAACCCTGCTCGAGCCGGTCGAGCGCCTCGTTGACGGCGACGACCAGCGGGGCGACCTCGTTCGGGATCTGGTCGAGCGACAGCCGGATGTCGGTGCGCCGCGGCGAGATCTCGCGCGCCCGGCGCGACGCCGCCTCGACCGGTCGGAACACGCGACGCACCACATGCGCCTCGATGCCGAGCAGCAGGAGCAGGATCGGAACCGTGATCCAGGCGACGCGCGGGATGAAGTTGGAGACGATGTCGTCGATCAGCACGTCGCGGTGCGACAGGTTCTCGGCGACCTCGATGAAGACGGTCCGGTCGTCGTGCGTCTTCGGCACGCGGGCGCCCGACAGCGTGCTGAAGGCGCGTTGCACCTGCAGCAGCGCCGGCGCCGGCGCCGGCGGCACCTCGGGAAACAGCGACTGGTCGCTGCCGTCCGACGAGAACAGCACCCGTCCGTCGGCATCGACGATGGCGTAGGCGTAGCGGTCGACCGCCTTGGAGAAGATGTCCTGCAGGGCCTCGGGCAGATCGAGCCGCCACCGTCCGTCGTCGCCGGGGACGAGATGCTCGGCGATGGCATCGGCCTGTTGGCGCATGGCGTCGCGATGCAGCTTGGTCGTCTCGGCGACGAGCAGGAGATAGAACGACAGCGGCACCAGGATCGCGACCAGGCCGAACGCCACCACGTGCACCCACAGGATGCGGCGGACGATCGAGCGCGGGCCCGTCGATGAGGCGCTCACCCCTTCGCCTCGGCGATCATGTAGCCGACGCCGCGCACCGTGTGGATCGTCACGGCGGCGCCGCGCTCGGCGAGCTGCTTACGGAGGCGATGGACGTAGACTTCGACGGCGTTGGAGGAGAGATCGCCACCGGCGCCGAACAGCTGGTCCTCGACCAGCTTCTTCGGCACGACGCGGCCCTTGCGGCGCATCAGCATCTCCAGCACGGCGAGCTCGCGGGCCGAGAGCACGTGCGGCACCTCGTCGACGAAGGCCTGCTTGCCGGCCGTGTCGAGGCTGAGATTGGCGACCGTCAGGACGAGGCCCTGCATGGCGCGCGGCCGCCGCGACAGCGCCTCGAGCCGCGCCACCAGCTCCTCGAAGGCGAACGGCTTCACCAGATAGTCGTCGGCGCCGCTGCGCAGGCCCTCGACCCGGTCGTCGACACCGGCGCGCGCGGTCAGCACCAGGATGGCGGTCGGGTCCTGGCGGGCGCGCATCTCGCGCAGCACCGCGAGGCCGTCGGCGTCGGGCAGGCCGAGATCGAGGATGACAGCGTCGTAGGTGTCGACCGAGAGCATGTGCCGCGCCTCGGCCGCGGTCGCGGCATGCTCGGCCGGATGGCCCGCCTTGGCGAGCCCGCCGACCACAAGCCGGGCCAGCTCCTCGTTGTCCTCGACGATCAACACCCGCATGCGTCCACCCGAAGTCGTCCAGCCCTGACGCCACCCGGGTCGGGAGCCGGCCGGTGCGGCGAAGCTGCCGGCATAGCACAGCCGGGGGCCGAAACGCAGACCGGCCGAAACGCAGACGGCGCGCTCCTGATCAGGAGACGCATGTTCACTGCGCGACCGAGAAGGATGTCTCGTGTCCCGGGCGCGGCGCGACGCGCCGCGAACCGGGACCCAGGGACGAGGGAGCGAGGACGTGCCGTGTGGCCCCTGGGCCCCGGCTCTGCGGCGCAACAGGCCTTCGGCCTGCCGCGCCTTGTCCGGGGCGCGCGACGCGCGGCGATCGGCGCCTGTGTGTCGGAGCAGAGGAGCCCTACCGCCCGAAGCCGAACAGGCCGCCTTTCTTCTTCGGTTCCGGCTTGTCCGCCGCTGCCGCATCCGCCCCCGTGTCCGACGTCGCCGCGGCCGAGAGGGCCGCCGGGGCCGGCTCGCGGCCGCGCTCGGTGACCCGCTCGGGCACCTTCTCGGCCGGCGCCTCGGGCGTTTTCTCGACGGCCTTCTCGGTCGCCACCGGCTCGCCGGGACCGTGGCCGGGCGCGTGCCCGCCGCCACCGCCGTGCGGGCCGTCGGGACCGCCGTGGCCGCCGCCGTGCGGCTTGGTGCCGGTGACGAGACGGCCGAACAGGAAGCCGAAGCCGCGGCCGATGTCGTCCATCACGGTGAACACGGCCGGCACGAACAGGAGCGACAGCAGGGTCGAGACGATCAGGCCGCCGATCACCGCGGTCGCCATCGGCGAGCGGAACTCGCCGCCGGCCCCGAGGCCGAGGGCGGCCGGCATCATGCCGGCCACCATGGCGAGTGTCGTCATGATGATCGGGCGGGCCCGCTTCTGCCCGGCGTCGATGATGGCGGCGGTGCGCTCCATGCCCTTCGCCATCGACTCGATGGCGAAGTCCACCAGCATGATGGCGTTCTTGGTGACGATGCCGAGCAGCATCAGGAGGCCGATCGAGACCGGCAGGTCGAGCTGGCTGCCGGTGGCGAGCAGCGCGATGACGGCGCCGCCGATCGACAGCGGCAGCGAGAACAGGATGGTGATCGGCTGCAGGAACGAGTGGAACAGCAGCACCAGCACGGCGTAGACCGTCACCATGCCCTTGGCCATCACGGGCGGGAAGCCCTCCAGGAGCTCGGTCTTGGCCTCCGAGTCGGCCGACGGCTGCAGGCGCACGCCCTTGGGCAGATGCTGGATCACCGGCAGGCCGTCGATCTCCTTCTCGGCCTTGCTCTGCGGCGTCGAGCCGACGAGGTCGGCCTCGATCTTGACCTGGCGCTCGCGGTCGTGCCGCGAGATCACCGCCGGCCCCTGCGCGAGCTGGATGTCGGCGATGGCGAGCAGCGGCACCGTGGTGCCGCGCAGCGTCGGCACGCGGAGCTGCTCCAGCACCTGGCGGTCGGCCCGGCCCGTGTCGGCGATCATCACCCGGATCGGCACCAGCCGGTCGCCGATGTTGAACTTGGCGAGCCGCGGCCCGACGTCGCCGATGGTCGCCACCCGCACCGTGGCGGCGAGCGTCTCGGTGTTGACGTTGAGCCGCGTCGCCAGCGCCTTGCGCGGGATGATGCGCAGCTCCGGCCGGTCGAGCGCCGCGGTCGAGACGACGTTGGAGATCGAGGTGAGCCGCCGCATCTGGTTGGCGAGCTCGGCCGCCACGTTGGCGACGGTCGCGCCGTCCTGGCCGGTGACGATGCGCGAGATCACCCGCTGGCCGTTCTCGTCGAGGAACCAGTGACGCACGTCCGGCACGTCGGCGAGGTCGCGCGCGATGTCGCGCTCGAGCTGGCTCTGCTTGACCTTGCGGTCCTTCTTCGGGACGTAGTTGATGATCAGCGCCGCGGTGTTCACCTCGGTCACCTTGGGCGGGATACGGCCGCCGTCGACGAAGACGCTGCGCACCTCCGGCCGCTTGCGGATGATCTCCACCATCCGGCCCGTCACCGCCTCGGTCTCGGAGAGCGGGGTACCGGGCGGCAGCTCGACGGCGAGCAGCGAGCGGGCGACGTCCTGCTGCGGCAGGAAGCCGGACGGCAGCAGGGTGAGGCCCCAGATCGAGGCGGCGAACACGCATAGCCCGACCGCCACGGTGAGGAGGCGCATCCGGACCGACGCCTGGAGCACGCCCGTGTAGGCCCGCATGATCGGGCCCGGCGGCTTCTCGACATGGGTCTTCGGCCGCAGGAAGTAGGCGGCGAGCATCGGCGTGACGAGCCGCGCGACGACCAGCGAGAACAGCACCTGCACCGAGACGGTGACGCCGAACTGCTTGAAGAACTGCCCGGCGATGCCCGGCATGAAGCTCGCCGGCAGGAACATCGCGACGATGGCGAGGCTGATCGCGATGACGGCGAGCCCGATCTCGTCGGCCGCCTCCATCGAGGCGTCGTAGGGCGACTTGCCCATCTGGATGTGGCGCTCGATGTTCTCGATCTCGACGATCGCGTCGTCGACCAGGATGCCGACCGAGAGCGTGATGGCGAGCAGCGTCACGAGGTTGAGCGAGAAGCCCAGCATGTCCATCACCCAGAAGGCCGGGAAGACGGACAGCGGCAGCGCGATGGCGGCGATCACGGTGGCACGCCAGTCGCGCAGGAACAGGAACACGACCACGATGGTGAGCAGCGCGCCCTCGATCAGCGTCTGCATCGCGTTGTCGTAGTTGGCGCGGGTGAAGTCGACCGAGCTATCGATCAGCTTGATGTCGACGTCCGGGTGCTCCTCCTTGATCTTGGCGATCTCGCGCTCGACCGCCTCGGAGACCCGCACGTCGCTGGCGCCCTTGGCCCGGTACACCGCGAAGGCGACGACCGGATCGCCGTCGAGGCGCGCGAAGGTGCGCGGCTCGACCACCGTGTCGGTGACGACTCCGAGGTCGTCGAGCCGCACCTCACCGCCGGCGAGCAGGCTGAACGTGGTGCCGGCGAGCGCGTCGATGGTCGGCGCCCCGGCGATGGTGCGGATCGACTGGTCGCGGCCGCCGATCTCGGCGCGGCCGCCGGCGACGTCGACGTTGTTCTTCAGGAGCTGCTCGGAGATGCCGGCCGCCGTGAGGCCGACGGACTGCAGCCGGTCGGGATCGAGCGAGACGAGGATCTCGCGGTCGGCGCCGCCGATGCGCTCGAACTTGGCGACGCCGCGCAGGCCCTGCAGGTTGCGCTTGATCACGTCGTCGACGAACCAGGAGAGCTGCTCGGGGGTGCGGCCCGGCGCGATCGCCGCATAGGTCATGATCGGGAACGGGATCACCTCCTGGCGCTGCACCAGCGGCTCGTTGATGCCGCTCGGCAGGCTGGAGCGCACCCGCGTGATCGCGTCCTTGACGTCGTTGAGGGCGCGATCGGGGTCGGCGTCGAGCAGGAACGTGATGGTGGTGACGGAGAGGCCGTCGCTGATGCTCGAATCGATGTGGTTGACGCCGACGATGGAGGCGACCGCGTCCTCGACCGTCTTGGTCACCTGCGCCTCGAGCTCGGCCGGCGAGGCGCCGAACTGGGCCACCGCGACCGAGACGATCGGCACGTCGACGCTCGGCAGCCGGGTGATCGGCAGCTTCACGAAGCTCATCCAGCCGAGCAGGACGATGATGATCGAGAAGACGACGGACGGAAGCGGCGTCCGGATGGACCATGCCGAGATGTTCACGTCACATCTCCTCGAGCTGACCGGTGACGTCGTCGCGCACCATCGGGCGGACCTTCTCGCCGTTGCGCAGCGAGCCGCCGGCGTTGGCGATCACCACCTCGCCTTCCTTGATGCCGTCGCGGATCTCCGCGCCGTCGCCGGAGACGAGGCCGACCTGCACCCGGCGCGTCTCGACCGTCTTGTTGTGGACGACCTGGACGACGGCGCCTTCGGCGCGGAACTGAACGGCGGCGCGCGGCACCGAGACGCCGCAGCTCCTCGCCGCGTCGATGGTGGCACGCGCGAAGGTGCCGATGCGCAGCGACGGGTCGTTCTCGATCGAAACGCGGACCTGGCCGATCTGGCTCACCGGGTTCAGCTCGGACGGCACGAGCCGCACCCGGCCCGGAATGTCGCGGCCTTCCTCGAGCTCGACGCGGGCGGTCTGGCCGGGCTGGAGCTTGGGCAGATAGAGGCTCGGCACCTCGGCCATCAGCTCGATCTCGCCGTCCAGCGCGATCCGAAAGAGCGGATCGGGCGACTTCGCCGAGGCGATCGCGCCCAGCGTGGCGTTGCTCTTGATCACGAGGCCGCTGACCGGTGCCCGCACCGTGATGGCGACGCCGTCGGAGGCGCGGGTGAGGCGGGCGAGCGACTGGCCGGCGCTGACGCGGTCGCCGTCGCGGGCCAGGACCTGGCTCACCTTGAAGCCGGTGTCGACCTCCGGGATCACCATCGCCTCGGAGCGCGCCACCAGGATGCCGTTCGCCCGGATCACGCTCGAGAAGCAGGCGGTCTGCGCCTTCGTGACGATCGCGATGACGCCGGGCGGCGTCCCGGCCGGGGCCGTCTTGTCGGCGGCGGCGAGCGGCGTCACCGCCATCAGCGCGGTGATCAGCAGCGCGGCGCTCGGCAACGCGACCGCGCGCGCGACGATGCGCCGGCCGCGCCGGGCGGCGGGTTCGATCCGCCGTCTGTCGTCAGGAGGAGCCATGCGGGTGAGCCCATTCCATCGCGATGTGGGACGCCATCGGGAGCCGGCGCGGAGCTTATGGACCGGGTCGGTCCGAACCGAGAGGTGGACCGTGGCGGTTCGAACCGGAAACAGGCACGCGAAATGAAACAGAAATGCCGTGACAATCCTGTTCAACTTACGCTTTCCGTGTGACTGCGGCAAGGCGACCGACATCCACCTGGATGCGGCCGCGGCCGAGCTGGACGATGCCGCCGGCGCGCCATTCCTGGAGCTGACGGTTGACGCTCTCGCGGGTGACGCCGACGAGGCCGGCGAGCTCGTCCTGGGTGATCTGCAGGTCGGAGCCGAAGTCGGCGGCGAGCGCCTCGAGCCGGCGGGCGAGCCGCACCGGCAGCGGCTGGAACATCATCTCCTCGGTGCGCTCGTTGGTGGACCGGAGCCGGGCGCAGAGCAGCTCGATGATGCGGATCGCCAGCCGGCCCTCGCGCTCCAGCATCGCCATGAACTCGGCGCGCGGCAGCACGAACAGCTCGCAGTCCTCCTGGGCGACCGCGTCGGCGGTGCGCGGGCGTCCGTCCAGCACGGCGATCTCGCCGAACAGGTCGCCGGGGCCGAACACCTCGATGGTCATCCGCTCGCCGGTCGCCGTGCCGGTCTCGATGCGGATCTGGCCGCGCCGCACGCCGTAGAGCGCGTCGCCCGGCTCGCCCTTCATGAACAGGGTCCGGCCGGCCGGCAGCTTGCGGATCTGGCAGAGGCGCGCGATCGCGGCGATCGCCTCGCCGTCGAGGCCGGAGAACAGCGGGTTCATCCCGAGCAGGGTGGCGAACTCGAGCGGCTTGCCCATTCCGGTCCTCGTCGCGCTCCCCGTCACGGCCCCCGCGACGGGCGGCCCGTCCGGGATCGTCCCGCAACGTCAATAAGATGGTTCCATCCGGAGCATAGACCGAATAAGAAGGCGGTCAAAGGCGACCGGGCATGAACCCGGCCCCTCCCTCTTCGCCCCTGCGCGGCCCGCTCCCTGGAACGGTGTCTGGCGTTGGTGGTTCTGCTCCGCAGCGGAGTTCATCCTCGCGTGGCCAGGAAACGCGCCGTCGGAAGACGATCGACGAGACGCTCGACCCGGAAGACCCGGACGCGCCCGACCAGCCAGGCGTTCGAACGGCTTCTGGCGTCGCTCGCGCACGAGATCCGCACGCCCTTGACCGGCATCCTGGCGATCAGCGAGCTCTTGGCGATGTCGCCGCTCGGGACGCGCGAGCGCGGCTGGGTCGAGGCGCTGAAGAGCTCGGCCGAGCACCTCACGGCGCTGACCTCGCTCATCGTCGACGGCGCCCGGGCCGGCGAGAAGGGCCTGGTGCTGCGCCACGAGCCGTTCGACCTCGGCCGCACCCTGCAGGACGCCGCCGCCTCGGCCGCCGCCCGGGCCGAGGCCAAGGGGATCGGCTTCACGGCGGCGATCGCCGACGCCGTCCCGGCGATGGTGTCGGGCGACCAGGTCCGCCTGCGCGCCGCGATCGAGAACCTGCTCGACAACGCCGTGAAGTTCACGCAGGCCGGCGGCGTGCGGCTCGCCGCCGACGCGGCGCCGGCCGGCGACGGCTGGTGCATCACGGTCGACGTGACCGACAGCGGCATCGGCCTCGGCAAGGCGGAGCAGCGCCTGCTGTTCCGGCCGTTCGCGCAAGGCAGCGACAAGGTGGCCGAGAAGTTCGGCGGCTCCGGGCTCGGCCTCGCCTATGTGCGCCGCCTCGCCCGCGCCATGGGCGGCGACGTGACGGTGACGAGCACGCCCGGCGAGGGCAGCACGTTCCGGCTCGTCGTCGAGATGGACGCCGCCGCGACCGAGCCGGACGGCGAGGAGCCGGTCGCCGCCATCGGGACGGCCGACCCGGCGCCGCTGCGCATCCTGTGCGTCGAGGACAACCCGTATGGGCGCATCATCATGCGCACCGTGCTCGGCGAGCTCGGTCACGCGACCGATTTCGTCGACACCGGGGACGCGGCCGTCGCCGCGCTCGGCCGCGCGCCTTACGACCTCGTGCTCATGGACGTGGTGCTGAGCGGACCGGTCGACGGCTTCGAGACGACCCGCCGCATCCGGGCGCTGCCGGGCGAGACCGGCGCCACGCCGGTGATCGGCCTGTCCGGCCAGCCGACCCGCAGCCACGAGGCGCTGGCCCGCGACGCCGGCATGACCGGCTATCTGCAGAAGCCGATCAGCCCGCGCGCGCTGGCCCGCGCGCTCGCCGGCGTGCCGCGGCGCGGCTGAGGGTCTCGCG
>NZ_NHSK01000221.1 GCF_016653355.1 Rhodoplanes elegans
CCCTACGGGGGCGCCGCGCCGGCGGCCCAGCCGGTCGCCGCCCCGACGCTCGGCGAGGACGTCGCGCCGAAGGACGCCGCCCGCACGCTGCTCGCCCAGACCGAGGCGGCGCTCGCCCGTCACACCCTCCTGCAGGCGGCCTCGCTGCCGGGCAGCGCCGCGCCGGGCGGAACCGCCGACGCGGCCGGCGCCCGCTGGGTGTTCGAGATCCCGTTCGTGACCCCGCAGGGCACCACGGTCGCCCAGTTCGAGATTTCCCGCGACGCCAAGGGGCAGGGCGCCGCCGAAAAGGTCGCGCCGGCCTGGCGGGCCCGCTTCGCCGTCGAGATCGAGCCGGTCGGGCTCGTCCACGCCCAGGTCACGGTGACGGGCGAGCGCGCCGGCGTCACCCTGTGGGCCGAGCGCGGCGACAGCGCCGCGCTCTTGCGCGACAATGCGGGCGTGCTCGCCGAGCGGCTGCGCGCCGCCGAGCTCGACCCCTCCGAGGTGGTGGTGCGCGACGGTGCGCCGCCGCGTCCGGCGCGCGCGACGGCGCCGGCGGCCGGCCGCTTCCTGGACCGCGCCTCATGACCGGCGAGCGCCCGCCCGTGCCGTTCGCCATCGCGCTCCAGTACGAGGCGCCGGGCGCACCCCGCGTGGTCGCAAAGGGCAAGGGGCCGATCGGCGAGAAGATCGTCGCGCTCGCCAAGGAGCACGGCGTGCCGATCGAGGAGAATGCCGGCCTCGCCGCCGCCCTCTCCGACGTCGAACTCGGCGACGAGATCCCCGAGGAGCTCTACCGCGCCGTCGCCGAGGTCCTGTCCTTCATCCTGCGCCTCTCCGGCAAGCTGCCGCAGAAGCCCCGGCCGGCCGCCCCGCCGGACCCGCAGGGTCAACCGGTCCCGCGGGCGTCCACGCCCGCGGCGGCGCGGCGCTGAACCGGACTTCGACCTTCGTCGAGGCGAGGTGCGACCCATTGTTGCGTCTTGCCCCGCGCCCTTCGACATATCATTGTCAGTCTCTCGCCTCGTGCTGCACTGCCGTGCTATGAACGTGACAGGCGACGGGCCTTCGTTTCGTGTGCGGGTTTTGATCCATGAAAAGCATTTTGGAGAAGCTGGAGAAGCGGCGCGCCGGGGCGCGGCTGGGCGGCGGCGAGGCGCGCATCGAGGCGCAGCACCGGCGCGGCAAGCTGACGGCGCGCGAGCGCATCGGCCTCCTGCTCGATCACGGCTCGTTCGAAGAATACGACATGTTCGTCGAGCACCGGCTGAGCGAGTTCGGCGCCGACCGCACCAAGATCCCGGGTGACGGCGTCGTCACCGGCTGGGGCACGGTCAACGGCCGCACCGTCTTCGTGTTCGCCAAGGACTTCACCGTCTTCGGCGGCTCGCTGTCGGAAGCGCACGCCCAGAAGATGACCAAGATCCAGGACATGGCGCTCAAGGCGCGGGCCCCGATCATCGGCCTGTTCGACGCCGGCGGCGCCCGCATCCAGGAAGGTGTCGCGGCGCTCGGCGGTTACGGCGACGTGTTCAAGCGAAATGTCCACGCCTCCGGCGTCATCCCGCAGATCTCCGTCATCATGGGGCCGTGCGCCGGCGGCGACGTCTACTCGCCGGCAATGACCGACTTCATCTTCATGGTGCGCGACACGAGCTACATGTTCGTCACCGGCCCGGAAGTCGTGAAGACGGTGACCAACGAGATCGTCACGGCCGAGGAGCTCGGCGGCGCCAGCGTCCACGCGACCCGCTCGGCGGTCGCCGACGGCGCCTTCGAGAACGACGTCGAGTGCCTGCTGCAGATGCGGCGCTTCATCGACTTCCTGCCGGCCCATTCGGGCGCCGGCGTGCCGGAGTGGCCGAGCTTCGACGACGTCGAGCGGCTCGAGCCCTCGCTCGACACGCTGATCCCCGACAATCCGAACAAGCCGTACGACATCAAGGAGCTGATCCACAAGGTCGTGGACGAGGGCGACTTCTTCGAGCTGTCGCCGAGCTTCGCCCGCAACATCGTCATCGGCTTCGGCCGCATCGCCGGCCGCACGGTCGGCTTCGTCGCCAACCAGCCGATGGTGCTGGCCGGCGTGCTGGACAGTGACGCGAGCCGCAAGGGCGCCCGCTTCGTGCGCTTCTGCAACGCCTTCGACATCCCGATCGTCACCTTCGTCGACGTGCCCGGCTTCCTGCCCGGCACGGCGCAGGAGTCCGGCGGCCTGATCAAGAACGGCGCCAAGCTCCTGTTCGCCTACAGCCAGTGCACGGTGCCGCTGGTCACGCTGATCACCCGCAAGGCCTATGGCGGCGCCTACGTGGTGATGGCCTCGAAGCACATCGGCGCCGACGTGAACTACGCTTGGCCGTCCGCCCAGATCGCCGTGATGGGCGCCAAGGGGGCAGTCGAGATCATCTTCCGCTCCGACATGGGCGACCCGGAGAAGATCGCCGAGCGCACCGCCGAGTACGAGTCGAGCTTCATGTCGCCGTTCAAGGCGGCCGAGCGCGGCTTCATCGACGAGGTGGTGATGCCGCACTCGACGCGCCGGCGCATCGCCCGTGCGCTCTCGATGCTGCGCACCAAGACGCTCGAGATGCCGGTGAAGAAGCACGACAACCTGCCGCTGTGAGGCGGCGGGCCGTTCGTCGCGTCGGCCATCCTCTGTCGCGCTCCACCGAGGCGACGGCGTCGCATCACGCCGTCATTCCGGGACGATGCGAAGCATCGGACCCGGAATCCAGTCCAGAACGTTGAGTTCGCCGCTGGATTCCGGGTTCGCGCCGTCGGCGCGCCCCGGAATGACGAATTCTGCAAAGCCTACGTCGTCGCGAAGCACGACGGAAAAGAGGCTTCGGAGCCTTGACTTGGCGCCATGGGACCGAGCGCGGCCAAGACGAAGGGGCGCGGCGCTTCGAACCCGCCCGCTCCCGTTCGCCACCAATCGGCGTATGCTGAACGGGTTTTTTCCCGCGGGCTGCGCCGGCCGCCCGATCGACGTCCGTCCGACGCGCCCGCTCATCCGAGACGGGGACTTCCGATGACCAGAACGACGTGTCTGCTGTCCGCCGCGGTCGCGCTCGCGACGCTGCTCGGGGCCACCGAGGGCGCGCTCGCGCAAGGCATGTGCGAGCAGCTCTGGGTCGAGCGCAACTCGATCTTCAAGGCGCGCGGCTACTGCTTCAAGACCTCGCGTGCGATCAGCTATTTCGGTAATGCGGGCTGCGTCTACGACGTCGAGTCGATGGTGCCGCTGTCGCCCGGCGAGCGGGCGCGGGTCAACCAGATCCGGGCGATGGAGCGGCAATACGGCTGCCGGTGAGGCGTCGGCCGGAGGTGGAATGAGCGCGACGGATGCACAGGACGAGGGGCCGCGGACCGGCCTCGAGGCGCCGCGGCCCCGGGTCTGGACCCTGAAAGAACGGCTGCTCCTTCGCCCCCAGCTCCGGGTGGTCCGTGACGTGCTGCGCTACGCCGTGCGCCGGCACGCCGCGTCCTGGTATGCGCTCCGCAGGAGCGACGCCATCGACCTCGCCGGCCGCGAGGCGGCGCTCTCCGAGGCGATCGTCGGCGTGGTGACCTGGAAGCGCCTCGATCTGCTCGAATGGCAGGTGCCGCTCGTGCGCGAGCATCTCGCCGAGCACGAGAGCTTCGTCGTCTTCGACAACTCGCCGCGCGGGCCGGAGCGCGACGCGATCCGCGCCTACTGCCGGCGCGAGGGCGTGCCCTATGTCGGGCTGCCCGACAATCCCTACAACGGCAGCCTGAAGACGGCGAGCCAGTCGCATGGCTGCGCGCTGGTCTGGGCGACCCGCAACGTGGTGGCGCGCTTCCGTCCGAAGTACTTCGGCTTCATCGACCACGACATCTTCCCGCTCGCCCCGTATCGGATCGCCGATCGGCTCGCCGACCAGCCCGTCTACGGGGTGCGGTGCCCGAGCAGCCGGCTGCCGAACGGCTGGATGCTGTGGGGCGGCTTCTGCTTCTACCGGACCGCCGACGTGCCGGTCCGGCGGATGAGCTTCGTCCCGACCTATCGCTACGGGATGGACACGGGCGGCGAGAACTGGGGGGTGATCTACCGCGATCTCGACGAGGCCAAGCTCGCCTTCGCCGACCTGCGGTTCGGCCGCATCGGCGCCGGCTACGATCTGCACAGCGACTACGTCCAGTGGGTCGACGGCTGGCTGCACGTCATGAACGCCTCGGCCTGGCGCCAGGTCGACGGCGACCGCGGCCCGGTGGTCCTCGGCCTCCTCCGCGCCGCGACCCGCAACCCGCCCGTCGGCGCCACGCTCGAGAAGCTCTGACTGTCACGTCTCCCAGGCGGTGGGGGGCGGGTCTCGCGCGCCGGCGCGAGACCCGTGAATGATGCATCGGCCGCGCCGCGACAAGCGAACGGCGTTCCGCTGCTCGGCCTCGTGCCCCGGACAAGGCGCGGCAGGCCGCAGGCCTGATGCGCCGCAGAGCCGGGGCCCAGCGGCCGCACGACGGGCCGCACGACGGGCCGCACGGCCAAGGGTTCGCCAAATGTTTCGCCCGATCGCCCCTGGGTGCCGGTTCGCGGCGCGACGCGCCGCGCCCGGGACACGAGGCCTTTGCCGAGGCAGCGCGGCGGAACAGCGAGCTTTTGGGTCGGGAGCCGGGCAGGCCGATCAGCCCGGTGCGCCGGGCACGACCGCCGTCGCGGGCGGGGCGCCGGCCGCGAGAAGGTGGGGCGCGATCAGCGCCTCGACGGCGAGCCGCTTCTCGTCGAACAGCTCGGGGCGGCCCATCAGGCCGACCTCGTGCAGCCATGGCCCGAACCACTGCAACGGGCCGTCCGGCCAGTCGATCCCGGGCTTGAACGGCACCACGCGGGTCTCGATCTCGCAGACGTCCTGCGGTGCGAGCCGGCGGTAGAGCGGGTCCCAGTTGCCGCCGCCGGTGTCGAGACCGGCGAACCAGTCCTGCCCGAAGTTCAGCGGCAAGGACGCGACCCGGTCGAACCGGAACAGGGCGAAGCCCGCCCACAGGAACCAGCGCGCGCCGACCCGTCGGATCGGCCCGCAGACCGTGTGGGTGGCGAGCGGCGCGAAGGGATCGTCCGGCGCGGTCGGGAACAGGTCGTGGTCGATGAAGCCGAACGCGGCCGGCCGGGCCGGCCGGATCAGGTTCGCCCAGATCCAGTTGAGGGCCGCGCCGTGCGACCGGCTCGGCTCCTTGCCGAGCCACGGATTGGGCGGCAGGCGGACATAGGCCGTGCCGGCGGCCTCGGTGATGCGGCGCACCGCGTCCGCGGCCGCGTCGGTCGGCGAGTTGTCGGCGATCACGTGGACGGCGGAGGGCACGTAATGGCGCACGAGCGCGGTCTGCCAGCGCGTCGCCTCGGCGTCGGCGAACGCCACCGTGACGAGCACCTGGCGGCCTTCGAGGCGCCGGTGGAGCGCGGCGAGGTCGCCGGTCGCGGCGGGCGCGCGTCGATACGCGGCATCGATCGCGCGGTATCGCGCGGTCTTGATGGCGTGCAGGAGAGGGCGAAGCTTCGCCCAATCGCGCACCGAATACTCGGACCACCCCCGGGGCATGCCCGCTTATACGGAAGCGGTCGGAACTGTCCAGCGCGCCTCCGGTATGTTCTCGGCAGCGCCGGCCGGGCGGGTTAGGATCGCGGCTCCGTTTTCGCTCGCGACCTTCCGGTGGCCATGGCTCCGCTCGTCTCCGTCGTCATTCCCTCTTACAACCACAAGCGGTTCGTCGGGCAGGCCGTCGAAAGCGTCCGGGCGCAGACCCATCCGGCCGTCGAGATCGTCGTCGTCGACGACGGGTCGTCGGACGGCAGCTTCGAGTTTCTGCGCGAGACGGTCGGCGACGCGCTCGCCGTGCTGCGCCGGCACGACAACCGCGGCGCCCACGCCACCATCAACGACGCCATCGCGTCGGCGACCGGCGACTGGATCGCGATCCTGAACTCCGACGACCTCTACGCGCCGCAGCGGATCGAGCGGCTCGTCGATTTCGCCACCGGGGCGGGGCACGACCTCGTGTTCTCCGACGTCGCCTTCTGCGACGAAACGGGGCCGCTGCCGTCGACCCACAAGGTGGTCCAGTCGCACGACCGCGCCGTGGCGGCCGCGGCCGGTGGGACGATCGAGCAGGCGCTGTTGCGCGGCAACTTCGTGCTGACCACCTCGAACCTGCTGTTCCGGCGCGACGTGTTCGCGGCGGTCGGTCCGTTCCGGCCGTATCGCTACTGCCACGACTGGGACTTCCTGCTGCGGGCGATCGGCGCGTTCCGGCTCGGCTGGCTGCGCGAGCCGCTGCTGCAGTATCGGCTGCACGGGAGCAACACGATCCGCGAGCCGGACCACTGGCGCCACCTCGTCGAGAAGGCGCTGGTCTATGCGGGCTTCCTCGGCGGCGACACGACGCGGCCGGCGCCCGCCGTCGAGCACTCCGGCTGGATCTTCGAGGCGCGCGAGCTGTCGCCCGTGGTGGTGTGCTGGCTCGCCGCCGAGTGCCGGCGCCTCGGCCTCGCGGCGGTGCTGCAGGAGCTCGAGGCCGGCACGCTGCATCGGCGCGTCCAGGCGGCCTTCGCGGACGAAGCGCCGGCCCGCATCACGGCGAGCGTGCGCGAGATGAAGAAGGGCGGGGCGATGCGGGAGATCGGTCGGCTGCTGTCCGGCCGCGACCGGAACATTCGCGCCTAGTCAGCCGCCGGCGGCCGGCTCGATCGCGGCTCCGCCGGGACGTGCCAGGGCCTTCGGCGCCGTCGCGAGGCTGGCGCCCAGCACCAGCCCGATCGGCAGCCACAGCGTCACCCAGTCCCAGCCGACCGGCGTGCCGCCGACCGTGGAAAACTCGAACTGGAACGGCACCAGCGAGGCGACCACCAGGGCCGGCAGCAGCGGCGAGCCGTTCCGCCACCAGGCGAGCACGGCCTGGACGCCGACCTGCACCAGCAGCGCCGCCAGCGCCGCGGCCGCGAACACGCCGCCGCGCAGCAGCGAATGATAGACGATGTTGTGCGGGTGGATCGTCTTGAAGCCGTGCTGATCGTCGATCGGCAGGATCGCGGTCAGGCCGGACCCGGCCCACGGATGCGCCTCGACATACGGGACGTAGAGCCGCCAGACGGTCAGCCGATAGCTGTCGCCCCGTTCGAGCAGCGTGCCCAGGAACACGAAGGCGACGACCGCGACCACGACGGCGGCCGCGGCGCGCACCACGTGCCGGGCCACCGGGCCGAGCTCGGAGGTCATCAGGAGCACCACCACGCCGAGCCCGGCCAGCACGCCGATCAGCACGCCGCGGCTCTGTGCCAGCACGACCGCGGCGAACAGCACCAGCGAGGCGATCGCCAGCAGCACGGCGAGCAGGCGGGACGTGTCGCGATGCATCGCCGCCGCGGCGGCGCCCACGCACGGAATCCCGTACAGCAACGCAATCCAGTTCGGGTTGTAGTACATGGTCTGCCCCGGAATGCCTTCCAGGCGCTGCGGCAGCCGGTCGAGGCTGGGCAGTCCGCCGTAGAAAACCCAGATGTTCGCCGCCGCCACGGCCGCCGCCGTGAGGCCCATGGCGACGAACAGGCGGACCGCGAAGCCGGGATCGCGCGCGCCGAGGATCGCGAGCAGCCCGATGTAGCTCAGCACCAGGATCGCATGGCGGACATGGCCGAGAACGGCACCGACGTCGACAGTCGTCGTGAACGGCGCCGCGATCACGAAGACCAGGAAATAGATCGCGGCCGAGAGGAAGATCGGCGATCGGCCGATGCGGGCGAGCTCGGACCGGGTGACCGTGAGGGCGAGCAACGGCAGCACGACCGCGTAGTACATCGTGCGGACCGCCCAGACGTTCGGCAGGATGTAGACGAGGCAGAGCATCAGCGTGCAGCTGTTCGCGAGCAGCTGCTGCGCCCCGATCCGCCTCCCGATGGACTCGCGGAACGCCGCTGCTTTCGTTTTCATGGCTGACACGTCCAGGGAACGATCATGCGCGACGCGCGGCCCGATCTCAGCGCCGGAACACCACGGTCTTGTGGCCGTTCGGGACGACGCGGTGCTCGATGTGGAACTGCACGGCGCGTGCCAGGACGACGCTCTCGATGTCGCGCCCGATGGCGACGAAGTCCTCCGGCGTGAAGGTGTGGTCGATGCGCTCGACGCCCTGCTCGATGATCGGCCCCTCGTCGAGGTCGCCGGTGACGTAGTGCGCGGTGGCGCCGATGATCTTCACGCCGCGCGCATGCGCCTGGTGATAGGGGCGGGCACCCTTGAAGCTCGGCAGGAACGAGTGGTGGATGTTGATGCAGCGCCACGACAGCGCCTGGCACATCTCCGGCGACAGCACCTGCATGTAGCGGGCGAGCACGACGAGATCGATCTTCAGCCGCCCGATCAGCTCCAGCACGGCGGCCTCCTGGGCCGCCTTGGTCTCCTTGGTCACCGGCAGGTAGTGATACGGGATGCCGTGCCACTCGACCACACGGGCGAGGTCGGGATGGTTCGACACCACGGCCGGGATGTCGATCGGCAGGCTGCCGGTGCGGTAGCGGTAGAGCAGATCGTTCAGGCAGTGGTCGAACTTCGACACCATGACGAGCACGCGCGGCTTGATCGCGGTGTCGTGGAATTTCCAAGCCATGCCGAACTTCTCAGCGATGGGCCGGAAGCCCGCCTCGATGTCGGCGATCGGCGGCTGCTCGGGGCCCGCCCTGAAGACGGTGCGCTCGAAGAAGCGGCCCGTCTCCGGGTCGCCGAAATGCGCCGACTCGGTGATGAAGATGCCGCGCCCGGCGAGATAGCCGGCCGTCGCGGCGACGAGGCCGGTCGTGTCGGCGCAGGAGAGCGTCAGCACGTAGGTTCTGGTGGTCATGTCGAGCTTCAGTCCCGGACGATCGCCGGCGGCACGGCGGTGCGCGGGGCGCCGCCGCGGTTCGGCCCTAGCGAGGGCCGCCGCCGCCGGCGGCAGGTAGACACCGCGGCGGCCGGCCGCGCAACGCAAAAAGCGGGCGCCAGCAGAGGTTGCAAAGAAAAAGCCGGGCATCCGGCCCGGCTCAGTCGCCACGCAGTCGTCGGAGGAACGACGCTCAGAACTCGTCCGGGCAGGGGTCGACGATCATCCACAGATCGTAGCCGTTCTTGAGCTTCTTCATCTCGGCCGTGAGGCCCCCGACGCTGGCGATCCAGCGCTTCACGGAATTCGGATAGACGGTCATCAGCTCGGCGGTGCCGGCCGCGCTCGTCACCTTCACGCCGGCCGTCCACGCCTTGTCGTAATAGGCCTGGTGGAAGCCGAGGCTCGCCCGCGGGGTGACGCAGATGCGGTTGGTCGGCACGATGCCGAGCACCAGCGTGCAGGCCGAGTTGCAGATGCCGTCGATGACGACGCGCTGGCCCGAGTCGCGGATGCGGGCGTACTTGGCCTTGTATTCCTCGACATAGCCGCCGAAGTCGCGCTTGATGACGACGTCGGGCTCGGCCGCCCGGACAGCGCCGGACGAGAGCACCAGACCCGAGACGACACCTGCGAGACCCGTCAGACCGGCAAGCCAAAGAGATGCGAGGCGCACCATCGCCGCCAAACCCCCCGTAATTCCCCGGCCCGTGTTTTGTTCCGGGGACCCGGCGGAATTTTGACCGCGGTATGTTTGAAATTCGTTAACCACGGGTGGTGGTGGTTGCCCGGATGCCGGCCTCCGGCTGCAGCCAACCGGCTGGAATCGCAACTATTCCATCATTCCGCGTGATGGATTGAATAAACAACATTCGTTTTTGTCATTGAATGCGCCCTGGCATTGTGGCGGCATCCGGTCGGCCCAATCGCAGTCCGGGCGAGTCGCGCGCCCGCCCGGAACACCCGCGCCCACCGGGACTCCTGGTCCGCGAAACCTGTCCCCGTTCGGAGCGCCCGATGCCGCGCCCTCTCGAGACCCTCCTCGCGCGCGTCGCGCCGGCCGTGTTCGTCGTCCTGTGGGCGTCGGGTTTCATCGGCGCCCGGCTCGGGATGCCGCATGTCGAGCCGCTCACCTTCCTGACGCTGCGCATGGCGGCCGTCGTCGGCCTGATGGCGCTGGTCGTCGCGATCACGCGGCCGGCCTGGCCGGGCGGCGCCGCGGTCGGCCACAGCGTCGTCTCGGGTCTCCTGATGCACGGCGGCTATCTGGGCGGCGTGTTCATCGCCATCGACCACAAGCTCGCCGTCGGCCTCACGGCGCTGATCGTCGGGCTGCAGCCGATCCTGTTGTCGACGCTCGCCAATCGGGTGCTGGGCGAGACCGTGACGCCGCGCCAGTGGGCCGGGCTCGCGCTCGGCATCGTCGGCGTCTACCTGATCGTTCAATCCAAGATGGCGGGCGGGCAGGCCGACCTGGTCGCCTGGATCGCGATCGCCACGGCGCTCCTGTCGATCACGGCCGGCACGCTCTGGCAGAAGCGCCACGGCGGCACCATCGACTGGCGCCCGGCCTTCCTGATCCAGTACGCGGCGGCCGGAGCCGTGTTCGCGGCGGGGGCCTTCCTGTTCGAGACGCGACGGGTGGAGTGGACGGGCGAACTGATCTTCGCACTCGCCTGGCTGGTGCTGGTGCTCTCGCTCGGGGCGATCTGGCTCCTCTACTTCCTGATCCGCCGGGGCTCCGCGAGCCGCATCTCCAGCCTGTTCTATCTGACGCCGCCGGCGACGGCCGTGATGGCCTGGGCGTTGTTCGACGAGCGCCTCGGCGCCGTGGCGCTCGTCGGCATGGCGCTGTGCGTCGCCGGCGTCGGCCTCGTGAACGCGAGCCCGCGCAAGACGTGACGGCTCTCGCCGCTGCGGCGGGCGGATCCATCACGGGCGCCCGGCGTTGTCCGGATGCGCGTGCGGATGCAACCTGCTACAACCGGGACGCAGGGTGTCCCATGGTGCTCGCATTTGATACGCTCGGTTATGCGAAACGGCTGCGCGACGACGGGGTGCTTGAGCCGCAGGCCGAGGCTCATGCAGAGGCGGCGCGGGACTACATCATGGTCGAGCTGGTGACCAAGAGGGATCTGGCGGCGGCGATCGACCGAGTCGACGGAATGTTCGAGGCGTTACGGACCGAGATGGAGCTGAGGTTCAAGCATCTCGACTCCCGAATCGACAGCCTGCGTAACGACGTCGACGCCAAGATCGAACGGCTGAGCCTGCAGCTCACCATCCGGCTGGGCGCACTGATGGTCGCAGGGCTCGGCGCGCTGGCCGTCATCCTGCGTCTGCACTGACGCGAACAAGCCTCTCGACATTAAAGATAAAGGCCGGCCCGCCGAAGGGCGAGCCGGCCTCCGTGCCTACGTCATGCCGTCGCTGCTCAGCGGGCGGGAGCCGGCGCCGGAGTTGCCGGCGGGGTCGCCGCGCCCGGATTGGCCGACCGCTCGCTGCCGGCGCCGGTCGCGCCCGGCACGCTCGACGCGCCGCTGCCCGGCGACGGTGCCGATCCGGCGCCCGAGCCGGTGGTCGCGGCGGGCGCGTTGCGGTCCATGGTGAGCTCGCTGCCGTTGCGGTCGCTCATGCCCCAGACGATCGCGATGATGAACACGGCCGCCACGATCCCGGCGAGCCACGCCCACATCGTCGTGCCGCTTTTTCGCCCGCCGGAGGGCGTGTCGACCCTGCGGTCGGCAAAAGCCGGGTTGTGGATGCCGCGGGGATCGTTCAGCCGCGGGTCGCGCATGCCGTCCTGCGGGTCGCTCATGGTCTGCCTCCTCTCGGTTGCTTCGCGAGGGCAACCGGCGGGGCGCGACACGGTTCCGTCCGGGATCTTACCCGAGCAATAATTCTCCAAGCATTCCAGAGAGGTAGGGCCGAACCTGCGGCTCGGTTCGGTTCCCTCAATTGGCGGAGATGCCGGCCGCCTCGATGACCGGCGCCCAGCGCGCCACCTCGGCCTCGACCCGGGTCCGGAACGCCTCCGGGGTCGACGGGATCGGCTCCATCACCTGGGTGGCGAGCTTCTCCTTCACGCCGGGCTCGGCGAGGATCTCCCGCACCGTCGCGCCCATGCGGTCGATGGCGGCCTGCGGCGTGCCGGCCGGCGCGATCAGCCCGTTCCAGGCCTCCGCCTCGACCGGGATGCCGCTCTCCTTCAGGGTCGGCGCGCCGGGAATCAGCCCGTAACGCTCCGGCGTCGAGACCGCGATCACCTTCAGGTTGCCGGCCTCGGCCTGCGAGGTCGCGGCGATCGCCGGCAGGCAGCCCATCTGGGCGTCGCCCCGGATGATCGCGGTCGCCGCCTGCGGCGAGCTCGCATAGGCGATGTGGACGATCTTCGTGCCGCTCGCCCGGGCGATCGCCTCCATGGCGAGATGCGACAGCGAGCCGTTGCCGATCGAGGCGTAGTTGTACTTGCCGGGCTCGGCCCGCAGCGTCTCGAGCAGGCCCGCGACCGTCGACACGCCGAGCGAGTTGCTCACCGCCAGCGCGCAAGGCTGCGTCGCGAGCGTCGTCACGAAGGCGAAGTCGCGGTCCCACCGGTACGGCATCTTCGGCTGCAGCAGCGCGTTGATGGCGAGCGGGCCGGCGATCGAGACGCCGAACGTGGTGCCGTCCGGCGCCGCCTTGGCGACCGCGTCGGTCCCGAGATTGCCGCCGGCGCCCGGCTTGTTCTCCACCGTGACGGTCTGGCCGAGCCGCTGCTGCAGCCCTTCCGCGACGACCCGGGCGATCAGGTCCGGGGTCGAGCCGGGGCCGAACGGAACGACGATGCGGATCGGCCGGGTCGGCCACGTCTCGGCGACGGCGGGCGGCGCGGGGAGCAGCCCGGCGGCGGCGACGGCACAGGCCGAGAGCAGGGCGGCGAGGGGGCGACGGACCGAGGACATCACGCGGCTCCGGACGACGAGGGCAGGGGGCGTCTCCTGGTAGGCAACCGAGCGGCGATTGTCACGCCCCGGCCAAGGTCGGGAGAGGGTCGAGCGGCCCGTGTCGCACCGTCGCGGCCGGTCCCACACGCGCTCGTCGGTCTTGCGCCGGAAGGGCCGATCGCTTCTACTCCGCCGACTTTTTTGCCGCCCAGCGTCGGGGGAATGCATGGGGCTCGCGGTTCTGGTCCTGGGGCTCGTCCTGTTCATCGGGGCCCATGTCGTCGTCTCGCGGCGCGATCGCCGCGCCGCCCTCGTCGCGCGGCTGGGCGAGATTCCCTACAAGGGCCTGATTTCGATCGTCTCGCTCGCCGGCATCGTGCTGATCGGCTGGGGCTTCGCCGAGTACCGGGCGGAGGGCGAGTGGATCGAGCTCTACGATCCGCCGACCTGGACCCGGCATCTGTCGGCCCTCCTGATGTGGCCGGCGGTGATCATGGTCACGGCCGCCTACATCCCCGGCAACATCAAGCGCGTGCTCAAGCATCCGATGCTGTCGGGCGTGAAGCTGTGGGCGGTCGCGCACCTGATCGCCAACGGCGACCTCGGCTCGATCCTGATCTTCGGCTCGCTGCTCGCCTGGGCCGTCTACGACCGGATCAGCCTCAAGCATCGCAGCGATCCGGGCGCGCCGCCGATCCCGGTCGGCGGCCGGCGCAACGACATCCTGGCCGTGGTGGTCGGGACGATCCTGTATCTCGCCCTCGCCTTCGTGTTCCACCCGCTGGTGATCGGCCGCGCCGTGTTCGGCAGCCCGGCGCTCGGCACCTGAGCCGAACGCCGCCGCGCCTCCGGGCGCGCCGGAGCAGCATCCGCGATCCCGACCGAGAGACCGAAACCATGTCCGTGCACCGCGACGACCGGCGCCTGACCGCGCCCGACATCCTGGCCCGCAAGGGGGGGGTGCCGATCGCCATGCTGACCTCCTACCACGCTCACACGGCGCGCCTCGCCGACCAGCACTGCGACTCGATCCTGGTCGGCGACTCGCTCGGCATGGTGATGCACGGGCTCGAGACCACCGTGCCGGTGACGCTCGACATGATGATCCTGCAGGGGCTCGCGGTGATGCGCGGCTCCAAGCGGGCGCTCGTCGTCGTCGACATGCCGTTCGGTAGCTACGAGGCGTCGAAGGAGCAGGCGTTCCACTCGGCCGCCCGGATCCTGAAGGAGACCGGCTGCGGCGCCATCAAGCTCGAGGGCGGCGTGCGGATGGCCGAGACCATCCGGTTCCTCACCGAGCGCGGCATTCCGGTGATGGGCCATGTCGGGCTGACGCCGCAGTCGATCAACACGCTCGGCAGCTTCCGGGCGCAGGGCCGTGATCCGGCCGACTGGGCGCCGATCGAGGCCGACGCCAAGGCGGTGGCCGACGCCGGCGCGTTCGCGGTCGTGCTGGAGGCGATCGCCGAGCCGCTCGCCGCCAAGATCACCAAGGAGGTGCCGATCCCGACCATCGGGATCGGGGCGAGCGCCGCCTGCGACGGCCAGGTGCTGGTGCTGGAGGACATGCTCGGCCTGTCCCCGCGGGTGCCGAAGTTCGTCAAGCGGTATGCCGATCTCGGCCCGTCGATCGAGCGAGCGGTGGCCGCCTATGCCGAGGAGGTGCGCGCCCGCACCTTCCCGGGACCGGAGAACGTCTATCCGGTGAAGAAGGCGCCCTGAGCCGCCGGACGCCGGCCCCGCGCGCCGCAAGGTGGTGCCGTGCTCGGCGTCCGGGGAGGCGCCGTCGCGACCACGCGCGACAGGCGCCTTGCGCTCGCCACAAGCATGGTCTAGCGGCTTGGGCTGCGGGAGCGCGTGGCCGAACCGGGCCGACGTTCCCATCGCGCCGGAATGAATGGCGCCAAATCGTTGAAACAAAAGCTTTCGAACAACGGGTCGCCGCGTGTCCGATATCTTCAGGGAAGTCGACGAAGAAGTCCGCCGCGAACGGCTGCAGCAGATCTGGAAGCGCCACGGCGGCCTGATCATCGCGATCTGCGTCCTCGTCGTCGCCGGCGTGGCCGGCTGGCGCGGCTGGCAGTGGTACGAGGCCAAGCAGGCCGCGACGGCGAGCGTCGCCTTCGACGCGGCGGCGCGGCTCGCCCAGGACGGCAAGCCGGCCGAGGCCAGTGCGGCCTTCGCCAAGCTCGCCGCCGATGCGACCGTGCCGGCCTATCGCAACCTCGCCCGCCTGCGCGAGGCCGAGGCGCAGGCGGCGACCGATCCGAAGGCGGCGATCGCCGCCTTCCAGGCGATCGCCGGCGACAGCGCGAACCCGCCGCTGTTCCGCGAGGCCGCGACCGTGCGGGCCGGTCTCCTGATGGTCGACACCGCCCCTTATGCCGACCTGCAGGCGCGGCTGGAGCCGCTCGCCCGGCCGGACGGCGCCTTCCGCCACACCGCCCGCGAGCTCCTGGCGCTGTCCGCCTGGAAGGCAGGCGACGCCGCCGCGACCCGACGCTGGGCCGAGGCGGCCGCCGCCGATCCCGACGCGCCCGCCGGGATGAAGGCCCGAGTCGAGATGCTCCTCGCCCTGATCGGCGAGAGCGCCAAGAGCTGAACCACCGTGAGCTGAACCATCGCCGGCGGACCGTTCGCCGGCCGATCATCGTCCGGACCCTCGAGCCGAGCGTCGTGCTGAACCGAATGTCGAGCCGAAATCCGAAGGAGCGACCGATGCGCGCCCGTGCCCGCGTGATCCTGCTCGCCGCCGCCGCCGTCGCGGCCCTGCCGCTCGCCGGCTGCGACCAGATCGACAACCTGACGGCGGTGTTCGACACCAAGAAGAAGCTGCCGGGCGACCGCAAGCCGGTGTTCCCGGAGGGCGTGCCCGGCATCCAGCAGGGCGTGCCGCCCGAATACTTGCCGGGCGCCCGCGCGACCGAGGAGACCACCGCGGCGCCGCCGTCCGAGGCCGCCGCGCCGAGTGCGGCAGGCCCCGAGGCCAAGCCCGAGCCGAAGCCGCGGGCCCGCCCGCAGCAGGCG
>NZ_NHSK01000222.1 GCF_016653355.1 Rhodoplanes elegans
GTGCCGGCAAGCCGAAGATGGTCGCCTTGATCGCCGTCGCTCGGAAGCTACTGACAATCCTCAACGCCATGCTCAGGGACAATCGACCATGGCAAAACGCTTGACAGCCAAGACAGTCGCTCACCCCGGTCGCCCGCTTTGCGGGCGCCCGACCCTCTCCCTCAGGGAGAGGGTGCCGTGGCCGGCTGCCAAGACCGAGATCAGTCTCGTCGTTGCCGAATCGACCGAGACGCTATCGTCGCCGGTCCCACTCGGCGATGCGGGCAAGCGCCTCGTTGTTGAGGGGCATGTCGACCGGCTCGTTGCGCTCGGCCGAGAGGTCGGCCGCCGTGTAGGTCTCCATCACCATGCGGGCATGGGCGGGCTGGACCATCACGGGGCGGTCGAGCAGGCAGCATTCGAGGAAGTGGATGGTCTCCGGCCCGAGCTGGCCCGCATACATGTGGTCGACCTGCTCGCCCGGCATGGTCGACATCGGGTAGCGGGTGCCGCCCTCGACCGTGTTGAGCCAGTTGTCCCGATAGGTGCCGTCGAGGATCAGCGCGCCCTCGGTGCCGGTGATCTCGATCCAGGTCGACGAGTAGTTCGGATAGCCGGGCGGCAGGTTCCAGCCGCCGCCGACCACCACGACGGCACCGTTGTCCATCGTGACGGTGTTCCACATGCAGTCGTAGGAGCCGTTGAGCGGCTTCATCACGCCGTAGGCGCCCTGCGAGTAGACGCGCACGGGCTTGGCCGGCTCCAGCATCCAGAGCACGAAGTCGAGGTCGTGGGTCGACTCCATGGCGGCCGGCGACAGCTTGGTGCGGCCGGCGATCTTCTTGCCGAGGCTGCGCGACAGATGGCGGCTGACCATCACGGACACGATGTCGCCCAGCTTGCCCTCGCGGATCTGCTTCTTGGCGTAGGCGATCTTGGAGTTGAATCGCTGCGAGTAGCCGATCGTGAACTTGACGCCGTTGCGCTTGGCCAGCGTGATCAGCTCGTCGGCCTCCCAGAAGTCCAGCGCGATCGGCTTCTCCAGCAGCACGTGCTTGCCGGCCTTCAGGCAGTCGCGGGCGATGGGGAAGTGGGTCGGCTCGGGCGCCGTGCAGACATAGACGATCGAGATCCGGTCGTTGTTGATGATGTCCTGATAGTCGAGCGTCGCGGTCGCCGCCTTGGTGATCTGTTTCATCTCGGCGAGCCGGTCAGGCCGGATCTCGCAGATGTGCAACCGGTCCACCAGCGCCGAGCGCGACAGCGTCTCGGCCCGCATGCCGCCGATCCAGCCGGTGCCGATGACGGCGACGTCGACCTGCTTCATGAACGCATCTCCCCCGGTTTGCTGGTCCGACTTGCCGTCGTGACCGTTCGAGCCGTCGTCCGCACGCCCGTGGCACACGTCGACGGCCGCCCCGGGCGTGGCCGGGGCCGTTCTAGATAGAACACGAGTGTTCCGGCTTGCGAAGCGGGGCGGAACCGCCTCGGACGCCTAGGTGTTCTGCGCCGAACGCTTGGCCGCGGACGCCGCGGCGAGCGCCGCGAAGTGCCCGCTGCGCTGCAGCCAGATCAGCAGGACGAAGCTCGGGATCGCCGCGATGGCGCTCGACAGGAAGAACGTCACCCAGCCGGTCGCCTCGGCGACGAAGCCGGCCCCCGACGACAGATAGGTGCGGCCGATGGCGGCGAGCGCGGTGAGCAGCGCATATTGCGTCGCGGTATGGAGCGGGCTGTTGCACAGCGCCGACAGGTAGGCGACGAACACCACCGTGCCGATGGCGCCAGTGAAGTTCTCAACGATGATCGACACCGTCAAGGCCCAGAGGTTCACCCCGACCACGGCCTGCCAGGCGAAGACCAGGTTGGAGATGCTCTGCAGGAGCGCGCCGATCCACAGCGCCGTCACCAGCGGATAGGCGCGTGCCAGAAAGCCGCCGGCGAAGCCGCCGATCAGCGTGGCGGCGAGCCCGACGCCCTTGACGATCGCGGCGTAGTCGTTGCGCGAGAAGCCGAGATCGATGACGAAGGGCGCCGTCATGGCCCCCGCGAAGGCGTCGCAGAACTTGAAGAAGATCACGAAGGCGAGGATCAGGACGGCGTTCTCGCGGGTGAGGAACTCCGAGAAGGCGCCGACCGCCGCGACCATCACGCGCCGGGCCGGGTTCTCGATGCGGTGGGCCGGATCGTGCTCGGCGCGCGCCGAGGCGGCCGGCTCGGTGGCGAGCAGCGTGGTGGCGATGCCGAGCACCACCAGGGCGCCCATGACCAGATAGCCGAGCGTCCAGGCCTCGTGCTTGCCGAAGCCCGCCGCCTCGAAGCCCGAGACCATGAACAGGGCGCCGGCCGTCGAGGCCAGCATGCCGATCCGGTAGGCGGCCACGTAGGACGCCATGCCGGCGGCCTGCTCGTTCTCGGGCAGGCTCTCGACCCGGAAGGCGTCGATGACGATGTCCTGGGTGGCCGAGGCGGCGGCGACCAGCAGCGCCCCGAAGGCGACCAGCCACGGCGTCTTGGCCGGGTCGCACAGGCCGAGAAACACGATGGCGGCGATCAGCAGGATCTGGGTCAGCACCAGCCAGCCGCGCCGCCGGCCGAGCCGGCGGGACAGGATCGGCACGTCGAGGGCGTCGACGATCGGGGCCCAGGCGAACTTCAGCGTGTAGGGGGTGCCGACCAGGGCGAACAGGCCGATGGTGCCGAGATCGACCCCGGTCTCGCGCATCCACACCAGCAGGGTCGATCCCGAGAGGGCGAGCGGCAGCCCCGAGGAGAACCCCAGGAACATGACGATGAGCACCCGCGGCCGCAGATAGACCGCGAAGGTCTCGGCGAGCGAGGACCGGGCGGTCGCGGTGGCCGCTCCGGCGGTGGCCGCGGCGGTGGTCGCCTCGGAGGCGGCGGACGTGGTCGTCGGAGTGGTGCTCATGGTCCCGGTATGGGTGACGGGGGGATTCGGCACAAGGTGCGGGTGCGATCGGGCGATTTTGGGGGCGAGCCCTTCACCTCTCCCCGCTGGCGGGGAGAGGTCGGGGTTCGCGCCGGAGGCGCGAAGTCCGGGTGAGGGGGCGTCGCCGCGAGTCTCTGCTGCGTGGATACGCCCCCTCACCCGCCGCGCTTCGCGCGTCGACCTCTCCCCGCACGCGGGGAGAGGTGAACGGAGGGGTCGGTCGCCGCACCCCTTCCCGCGCCGGTCGTAGCAGCCCGGAATTGACGCGTTTCGCGTCTCGCCTTACATCGCCGGCATGGCGATCCGCGACATCATCCTCCTCCCCGACAAGCAGCTCCGGCTGGTCTCCGAGCCCGTGACGACCATCGACGACGAGATCCGCACGCTCGTGGCCGACATGTTCGACACCATGTACGACGCCCCCGGGATCGGGCTCGCGGCCATCCAGGTCGCCGTGCCGAAGCGGGTCGTCACCATGGACCTCGCCCACAAGACCGAGGAGAAGCGCCCGCGGGTGTTCATCAACCCGGAGATCGTCTGGAAGTCGGAGGAGATGAACGTCTACGAGGAGGGCTGCCTGTCGATCCCGGACGTCCACGAGGACGTCGAGCGCCCCGAGCGGGTGCGGATCCGCTGGATGGACCTCGACGGCAAGACGCACGAGGAGACGGCGGACGGCCTGTTCGCCACCTGCATCCAGCACGAGATCGACCACTTGAACGGCGTCCTGTTCATCGACCACATCTCCCGGCTGAAGCGGCACTTCATCACCAAGAAGTTCACCAAGCTGGCCGCCCGCCGCGCCGCGGAGTGACGGCGCGGATCGCGCTTCGGCAGCTCGAAAAGACGTCGAAATCCAACTTCGGTCGTCCCGGGGCGCGGCGAAGCGGCGAGCCCGGGCCCCATATCCCCGGCCTGTCGTGAGCCACTGATTCCGGGGTTATGGATTCCGGGCTCGGCGCGGAGCCTGTGCTCGGGCGGCGCGAAGCGCCGACCCGAGTGCGGCGCCCCGGAATGACGAAGGCTCGGTGGTACTCCGGCCGCCGCCGCCCGCCCTACCTGTCGCGCCGCAGCACCAGCGTCTCCTTGTGGCCGAAGCCCTTGGAATTATCGATCAGCACCGCCGCGTCGGGATCGAGCCGGTAGACGGCGACGCGGGCGACGGCCGACCTGAGCTTTTCGGGCAGCGCGTCGAGGCGCTGCAGGAACGGATAGCGGGCGGCGAGCAGGCCGCGCAGCCGCGCCGCCTCCTGCGGATCGTCGACCCGGACGGCCCGGCCGTGCATCTGCACGCCCCGCACCGCAGCAAAATTGGCCGTGTCGGGCGCCACCGTCACGGCGGCCGCCGGGTTCGCCGCGAGATCGCGCGAGTGCCGCGCCCCCTCCTCCGAGACCCACACCAGCGCCGGGCCGTCGCACGCGTAGAACAGGCTCGCGGCGTGCGGGCCGGCCGGCCCCGCGGTGGCGAGAGACATCACGTGATGCATTTCGAGAAAGGCAGCCAAGCGCGCCGAAAGCGATGCGGACATGGGGTTTTCACTGTTTCTGCCGAGGGTTCGGCTGCGTATCATCACCCGACTCGCGGGATATGGGTTTCGAGCCGTTCGGACAAGGGCACGTTGCGACGCGCCGGTCCGTGGCGCCGCGATGCGACGGGTCACCACGATCATGGGACATGCAGCATGGACAAACTGACATTCGGACTGACCATGATGGTCGTGGGCATAGGAGGAACGTTCCTCACCCTGGCGATCCTCATCTGGTCGATCCAGCTCCTGAAGAAGATCTTTCCGCTCTCGGCCGAGGACGGAAGCAAGGCCAACCGCGGCTGAACGGGGACAGACATGCTCGAAGGCATTCTCAACGGCCTGTTGGGCCTGACCGACGGCGTCCAGGCGCTGGTCACGCTCGGCGGTCTCAAGCAGATGGTGATGCTGGCGATCGGCGGCACGCTGATCTTTCTCGGCGTCAAGAAGGACGTCGAGCCGCTGCTGCTGGTGCCGATCGGATTCGGCTGTCTCCTGGTGAACATCCCGGGCAGCGAGCTGATGCATCAGGGCATCGACATCGGCGCCAAGCAGGTGCTCGACGCCATGGGGCCGGCGGCGCCCGAGGCGCTCAAGGCGATGGCCAAGGACGACACCGGCTTCGTCCGCAGCATCTACAACATGGGCATCGCCAACGAGCTGTTCCCGTTGTTGATCTTCATCGGCATCGGCGCCATGACGGATTTCGGCCCGCTGCTCGAGAACCCCAAGATCCTGCTGTTCGGCGCCGCCGGCCAGTGCGGCATCTTCCTCACGCTGCTGCTCGCGCTGGCGCTCGGCTTCCCGCATCTCGAGGCGGTGTCGATCGCCGTGATCGGCGCCTGTGACGGCCCGACCGCCATCTACGTCGCCTCGCAATACGCGCCGCAGCTGCTCGGCCCGATCTCGGTCGCCGCCTACTCCTACATGGCGCTGGTGCCGATCATCCAGCCGCCGATCATGAAGGCGCTCACCACCGAGAAGGAGCGCGAGACCGTCATGCCGGTGGTGAAGCGCAGCGTGTCGGCGAACACCAAGCTGCTGTTCCCGATCGTCGTGACGGTGGTCACCGGCCTGATCGCACCCAAGGGCCTGCCCCTGATGGCGTCGATCATGCTCGGCAACTTCATGCGCGAATGCGGCGCCGTCACCCGGCTCACCAAGGCGTCGGAGAACGAGATCGCCAACATCGCGACCCTGTTCCTCGGCATCGCCATCGGCGCCACCATGGCGGCGGAGGACTTCCTGAAGCCGACGACGCTCGCGATCTTCGCGCTCGGCTTCGTGGCGATCTGCCTCGATACCATCGTCGGCGTCGGGTTCGGCAAGATCTGGTACGTGCTGTCGGGCGGGCGGATGAACCCGCTGATCGGCGCCGCCGGCATCTCGGCCTTCCCGATGGCGGCCCGCGTCGTGCAGGCGCAGGGCCAGCGCTACAACAAGAAGAACTTCCTCCTGATGCACGCGATGGGCGCCAACTGCGGTGGCCAGATCGGCTCGGTCGCCGCCGCCGCCGTGATGCTCTCGGTGCTCAAGGGGTTGGGGCTGATCTGATCACGGCGCGGGCGCCGGTCCGCCGGCGCCACGCCTGTCGACGAGATCGAGCGAAGCAAGGCGCGGGCTCCGGCCCGCGCTTTTTTTGCGTCATTCCGGGGCGCGGACCGCAAGGTCCGCGAGCCCGGAATCCATACGCCCGGTGTCCGAGGCTCACGACAGGCAGGGGATATGGGTCCCGGGCACGCGCCTTCGGCGCATCCCGGGACGACCGAGGACTTGTGCCGAGCCTTCATCGGGGAGAGTTGAAGTGACTTCCGTCACGTGCTTATCAAAACCGCGCGCAGGTCGGGCGGGTCAGCACCAGCACGGATTTTTGCCGGAAGCGGCGCTTGTAGGCGTCGACGATCGCCGCGATTTTTTCGGCGCGGCTCGGGCGCTTGGGATCGGTATCGGCGGACGGCTCCTGCGCCGGCGCGAGAATCAGAAGAACCTTGGACGCCTCGCGGGTGATCCGTCCCGTCTCGTCGCGCCATTGTCCATTGGCGTCGTAGACCGTCAGTCCGTCGGGAAAGCGCGGCGTCACCTCGCGGGCGAGGAAGTCGGCGAAGCGCGTCTCCGTCACGACACGGCGCCCGGCCGCCTCGCGGCCGAGGAACAGCTCGGTGACGACCGACGCGGTCTCGCCCGTCGGACAGGTGATGGCCGGCGCCACGACGGACGTCGCGGCCGGCGCCTCGAAGGCGGCGAGCGGCGACACGCCGAGCACGGCACCAGACAAGACGCCGCCGAGCAACACGGCGCACGACATGAAAAAGGCACGGCCCTCGAGGGGCCGTGCCTGAACCGTCGTCGCGATCACGCGCATCGCGATGGCGCGGGGAAATATCACCCGAGCGCCTTCACGATCTCCTCGGTCATCTTCTTGGCGTCGCCGAGCAGCATCATGGTGTTGTCGCGGTAGAACAGCGTGTTGTCGATGCCGGCGTAGCCCGAGGCGAGCGAGCGCTTGGAGAACATCACGGTGCCGGCCTTCCACACCTGCAGGACCGGCATGCCGTAGATCGGCGAGGACGGATCCTCCTCGGCGGCCGGGTTGGTCACGTCGTTGGCGCCGATCACGAAGGCGACGTCGGCCTGGGCGAACTCCGAGTTGATGTCCTCGAGCTCGAAGACCTCGTCGTAGGGCACGTTCGCCTCGGCGAGCAGCACGTTCATGTGGCCCGGCATGCGGCCGGCGACCGGGTGGATCGCGTACTTCACCTCGACGCCCTCGGCCTTCAGCTTGTCGGCGAGCTCGCGCAGCGCGTGCTGGGCTTGCGCCACCGCCATGCCGTAGCCCGGGACGATGATCACCTTGCCGGAGTTCTTCATGATGAAGCCGGCGTCGTCGGCCGAGCCGAGCTTCACGGGCCGCGCCTCGGCGCCGCCCGCCGGACCCGCGACCTCGCCGCCGAAGCCGCCCAGGATCACCGAGATGAACGAGCGGTTCATGCCCTTGCACATGATGTAGGACAGGATCGCGCCCGAGGAGCCGACCAGCGCGCCGGTGATGATCAGGGCCGAGTTGCCGAGCGTGAAGCCGATGCCGGCGGCCGCCCACCCCGAGTAGGAGTTCAACATCGAGATGACGACCGGCATGTCGGCGCCGCCGATCGGGATGATGATCAGGATGCCGAACAGGAACGAGGCGAGCGTCAGCGCCCAGAACGCCGTGTAGCTCTCGGTGCGGGCGAACACCACGATCAGGGCGACGATCGCCAGGAACAGCGCGATGTTGATGACGTGGCGGCCGGGCAGCATGATCGGCGCGCCGCTCATCCGCCCCGACAGCTTGGCGAAGGCGATCACCGAGCCCGTGAACGTGATGGCGCCGATGGCGACGCCGAGCGACATCTCGACCAGGCTGGCGCCGTGGATGTGGCCCACCGTGCCGATGTCGAAGGCGGCCGGCGCGTAGAGGGCGCCGGCGGCGACCAGCACCGCGGCCATGCCGACCAGCGAATGGAAGGCGGCGACCAGCTCCGGCATCATGGTCATCGGCACGCGCCGGGCGATCACGGCGCCGATGCCGCCGCCGATCGCGATGCCGAGCGCCACCAGGGCCCAGGCCCCGGGGCCGGCCGGGACATGCGAGGCGAGCGTCGTCGCCACCGCGATCACCATGCCGGTCATGCCGAAGAAGTTGCCGCGCCGGCTCGACTCGGGGCTGGAGAGCCCGCGCAGAGCCAGGATGAACAGCACTCCTGCAACCAGATACAGAAGCGCGGCGATATTGGCGTTCATGTCACATCGTCCTCATTCAGCGCTGCGCAGCGCGACGTGCCGTCGACCCGGGTCGGAGCGAGCGGCCGACGAGGAGGGGCGGGACAAACCGCTGCGGCGATCCGGCCCCCCTCGCCCGGATCCGCCGCCTGTCACGACGGGCGGCCGCCGTCCCGCTCACTTCTTTTTCTTGGTGTACATCGCCAGCATGCGCTGGGTGACCAGGAAGCCGCCGAAGATGTTCACCGAGGCGAACACCAGGGCGACGAAGCCGAGCGCGCGGGCGAGCAGCGGGCCGTTGTCGTCGCCGACCAGGGAGACGCCGACGGCGAGCAGTGCACCGACCACGATCACGGACGAGATCGCGTTGGTCACCGACATCAGCGGCGTATGCAGGGCCGGCGTCACCGCCCACACGACGTAATAGCCGACGAACACCGCCAGCACGAAGATCGACAGCCGGAAGATGAACGGGTCGATCGCGCTTGCCACATGCTCCATCGCATATCTCCTCGGAATGCGGGCGACCTCGTCCGGCGCGGAGAGGCCGCGTTGTCTCGATGCGGGCCGCGGCCGGCGGTCAGGCCGCCGTCTTCGGCACGAAGTTCGGGTGGACGATCGCGCCGTCCTTGGTCAGCGCCGTCGCCTTGACGATCTCGTCGTCCCAGTTGAGCGCGATCGCCTTGGTCTTCTTGTCGATCAGCACCTCGAGGAAGGCGAGGAGGTTCTTGGAGTAGAGGGCCGACGACGACGCGGCCAGCCGGCCGGCGACGTTGAGATGGCCGACGATCTTGACGCCGCCGACCTCGACGACCTCGCCGGGCTTGGCGCCCTCGACATTGCCGCCCCGCTCGACCGCCAGATCGACGATCACCGAGCCGGGCTTCATCGAGGCGACCATCTCGGCCGTGATCAGCCGCGGCGCCGGACGGCCCGGGATCAGCGCGGTCGTGATCACGATGTCCTGCTTCTTGATGTGCTCGGCGACGAGGGCCGCCTGCTTCGCCTGGTACTCCTTGGACATCTCCTTGGCGTACCCGCCGGCCGTCTCGGCCTGCTTGAACTCGTCGTCCTCGACCGCGATGAACTTCGCCCCGAGGCTCGCCACCTGCTCCTTCACGGCCGGGCGAACGTCGGTCGCCGTCACGATGGCGCCGAGGCGCCGCGCGGTGGCGATCGCCTGCAGGCCGGCGACGCCGACGCCCATGATGAAGCACTTGGCGGCCGGCACCGTGCCGGCCGGCGTCATCATCATCGGGAAGGCGCGGCCGTACTCGGCCGAGGCGTCGATCACGGCGCGGTAGCCGGCGAGGTTCGCCTGGCTGGAGAGCACGTCCATCACCTGGGCGCGGGTGATGCGCGGCATCAGCTCCATGGCGAAGGCGATCACGCCGGCGCGGGCGAGCGCCTCGAGCGCCGCCTGGTGGCCGTACGGGTCCATGATGGCGATGACGATGGCGCCCTTCTTGTAGCCGGTGAGCTCCATCTCGTTGGGGCGCTTCACCTTGAGGACGATGTCGGCGTCGCGGGCGGCGTCGCGCGTCACGGTCGCGCCGGCCGCCTGGTAGTCGGCGTCGAGGATGCCGGACTTCACGCCCGCGCCGGGCTCGACCGCGACGTCGGCGCCGAGCGCCATCATCTTCTTCACGGTCTCAGGCGTTCCGGCGACCCGCGGTTCGGCAGCGTCCGCCTCGGCACAAATCGCGATCTTCATGATGTCTCCTGCGCAGGGCATGACCGGACGGGCGCCGGCGAGCGTAACGCGGGCGCCGCCGTCCGGAACGGTCGTCAGACCAGGAAAATGGCCATCAGGACGAGAACGAGTACGGTGGAGCCGACGCCCCACTTCACGAGTTGCACGAACCCGCGATAGGTCGCTTCGTGCTGGGCCAGGTCGTTACCCGACGCAGTCTCGTAGTCCACGGCGGCGTGATCGGCCATCCGTCCCTCCAGTCACGAGTTTCCCGAGCGGGCGGCTTAGCGCAATTGTGGCATGAGGGCAATGGAGCGGCGGTTTTCCGGCGCCGCCGGGCCGGTCTCGCGCCGCCCTGCGATCGGAGCAGAATACCGCGAATTTGCAGGCGCTTACGATCTGCGGCCGGAGACCGGCGCAGAGGCTCCGGCGCGCCCCGCCCGAATCCGTAGAAACCCGATGCGCCGCATGGCCGCCCGGCGCTTCGGGCAGGCGGACGTCGACACAAGCGGCCGGCTCCGCTGCCGACGAGCCCCGCCATCGATCGATGCTGCTGATTTGGAGCGGGCGATGGGAATCGAACCCACGACATACAGCTTGGGAAGCTGTCGTTCTACCACTGAACTACGCCCGCGCGGATCGGACATTACCCGGGGCGACCCGGCCGCCGCAAGAGGCTCCGCCGCCATGGCGGACCCGCAGCCGGGGCGGCAACACCAGCGCATCGACGGCGGTGCGATTGCCTCGCATGTGAAACCTCCATACATTGGAACTTGTCGCGGGGCCGGCGCAGGGGCGCGGCCGAACCGGGCGGGGAGCACGTTTGAGTCCAGACCCGACAGGACCGCCGGTTCCCGACGGCAGACCCCTTTCGCGTGCGCCCACCATCCGAACCCGGCTGCTTGTTCTCGTCGCGGCGACGCTGCTGCCGGTGCTCGCCTTCGCCGGCGCCGTGATCGTCGAG
The DNA here is from genome assembly GCF_016653355.1 of Rhodoplanes elegans. Lineage (GTDB taxonomy): Bacteria > Pseudomonadota > Alphaproteobacteria > Rhizobiales > Xanthobacteraceae > Rhodoplanes > Rhodoplanes elegans. The sequence continues at coordinate 10,872 of NZ_NHSK01000222.1, forward strand.
CAGGCGCGCGCCGAGCGCGCCGCCCTGGAGCGCCGCGCCGCCGAGATCGCGGCGGCGACCAACCGGCTGATCGACACCCATGTGCTGGCGGTCGAGCAGGCGCTGCGTGTGCTGGCGATCCTGGTGCCGGCGACCGCCGACGACCGCGCCACCTTCCACCGCATCGCCACCGCCACGGCCGAGCGGATCGGCAAGCCGATCGTGCTCGTCGACCGCGACGGCCAGCAGCTCGTCAGCACCCGGCTGAACCTCGATGCGGCGCTGCCGCGCCGCGCCGACATGGCGCCGCTCGCGCCAGCCTTCGAGGCGGACCGGCTGGTCGTCACCGATCTCGTGACCGGCGCGCTCACGGGGCGGCCGGTCGCCCTGATCGCCGTGCCGGTGCGGCGCGACGGCGCCACCGCCATGGCGCTCGCCGCCGGCATCGATCCGACCGAGCTCGGCGACGTGCTGCGCGAGGCCGGCCTGCCCGACCCGTGGATCGCCGCCGTGGTCGACCGCAAGGGCATCTTCGTCGCCCGCTCGCACCAGCCCGAGACCTTCATCGGCAATCCGGCCCGGCCCGAGCTGGTGGCGGCGGCGACCGGCGGCCCGATGGAGGGACGCTTCGACAACGTGACCTGGGAAGGCGTCGCCCAGACCAACGCGTTCCGACGCTCGTCCGTGACCGGCTGGACGGCCGTGATCGGCATTCCGCGCGAGGTGCTCGAGGCGCCGCAGCGGCGTGCCCTCGCGCTGCTCGCCACCGGCGGCGCCTTCGCCGGGCTGGCGCTCCTGCTGGCCGCCGTCTTCGCGCACCGCATCGCGGCGCCGGTGCGGGCCCTGCAGGGCGCCGCCCTGGCGCTCGCCCATGGCGAGCCGCCGCCGGCCGACGAGCCGCGCATCCGCGAGCTGGTCGACGTCCGCCAGGCCTTCGAGACCGCCGCCGCGATCGTGCGCGAGCGCAACGCCGCCAAGGCCGAGCTGGAGCGCACCACGGCGCTGCTCGCCGCCGTCTCCGCTTCGACGCCCGACCTGATCTACGCCAAGGACCGCGACAGCCGCATGCTGATCGCCAATGCGGCCGTGCTGGCCGTGATCGGCAAGCCGCTGACCGAGGTGCAGGGCCGCAACGACTTCTACGGCGATCCGGCGCAGGCCACCGCGATCCGGGCCAACGACCGCGCCGTGATGGAGACGGGCGAGACCCAGAAGCTGGAGGAGACCTTCACCAGCCCCGACGGGGTGACGCGCGTGTTCCTGTCGACCAAGTCGCCGCTGCGCGACGCCACCGGCGCCGTGATCGGCCTCGTCGGCGTGTCGACCGACATCACCGATCGCAAGCGGCGGGAGGAGCATGTCGAGCTCCTGATGCACGAGCTCTCCCACCGCACCAAGAACCTGCTCGCCGTCATCCAGGCGCTGGCTCGCCAGCTGATGCGCTCCAGCACCGACACGGCCGACTTCGAGCAGAAATTCATGGCCCGCATCCAGGCGCTGGCGCGCGCCCACGACCTCCTGGTCCAGCAGCACTGGCAGGGCGCGCCGCTCGCCGACGTGGTCGGCGCGCAGTTGTGGCCGTTCGTCGGCTCGGAGCGCGGCCGCGTCACGCTCGACGGTCCGCCCCTGATGCTGCGGCTGGAGGCGGTGCAGAACCTGTCGCTGGTCCTCCACGAGCTCGCCACCAACGCCTCGAAATACGGGGCGCTGTCGGTGCCGACCGGCACCATCGCGATCCGCTGGCGGATCGACGGCGACCAGCTGGTGCTCACGTGGTGCGAAGCCGGCGGCCCGCCCGTGACGCCGCCGACGCGGCGCGGCTTCGGCCACACCATCATCGAGCGCCTGCTGGCGCAGGGCCTCGAGTCCGAGGTGACGCTCGACTACCCGCCCGCCGGCGCGCAGGCCAGCCTGCGCATCCCGGTCGCCCAGATGGTGTCCGAGGGGTGACAGCGGATCCCGCCGAATCACTTTGGTTGTCCTTCCGGGTCGGCGCGCAGCGTCGAACCCGGAATCCAGCCCGCGGGCAAAGCTTGCCGCTGGATTCCGGGTTCGCGGCTTCGCCGCGCCCCGGAATGACGGCGCAACGATCCGGTGAAATTGATGCGCAGCGCGACGCGGGTCAGCCCAGGGCGGACAACGCCGGCGGCCGAAAATCGACCGCGACACGGACCTGAAGCTGCCGATCGAGCGCGCCGAGGATCGTGATCAGGCGGTCGAGCGTGAAGCGGTCGAGCCGGCCGTTGCGGATGCGCGAGAACTCCGACGCGGCGATCCCGGTCGCCTTGCCGGCGGCGCGCACGCCGAGCTTGCGACGATCGAGCACCCCGATGATGGCGGCAGCGACGACGGCGCGCGCCTGGTCGAGGTCGGCCTCCGGCTCGTCGAAATCACGAAAGACGTTTCCGCTGCCGCGGACCAGCACGAGGTCGTCGTCGGTCATCGCAAGGAGTCCTTCAAGCGCCTGATGCGGTCGCGGATGCGATCGACGTCCATCTGCGGCGTCTTGATGCCGGTCTTGGACTTCTTCTGGAACGCGTCGACCACGATCACATCGGCTCCGAGCTGGACGGCATAGACGATACGATAGGCGTTTCCACGGTGGGCGATCGCGATCTCGAATACCCCCGCGCCGACCCCTTTGAACGGCTTCGCCGTATCCGCCTTGTGGCCTTCCGCCGCGATCGTCAGGGCGTTGAAGGTGTCGCGCCTCCCCTCCCGAGGGAACGTCTCGAAGGTCTTGCGGGCGGCGTTCAGCCACGAGATCGGCCGGGTCGAATGCATGAAATGGCGCCGTTGACGAAAATGTCAACGCCCGAACAATAATTGAACTCGCGCCATCATGCGCGCGCAACGCGCGCACCGTAAAGAACCCTCACGCCCTGAAATGCTTCGACAGCTTGAGGCCCTGGGCCTGGTAGTTGGAGCCGATGCCCTCGCCGTAGAGCTGGTCGGGCTGGGCCAGCATGTGCTCGTAGACGAGGCGGCCGACCGTCTGGCCGTGCTCGAGGATGAACGGCACCTCGTGCGAGCGCACCTCCAGCACGGCGCGCGAGCCGTGGCCGCCGGCCTCGTCGCAGCCGAAGCCGGGATCAAAGAAGCCGGCGTAGTGCACCCGGAACTCGCCGACCAGCGGGTCGAACGGCACCATCTCGGCGGCGAAGTCTGGCGGCACCGTCACGGCCTGCTTGGAGGCCAGGATGTAGAACTCGTCCGGATCGAGGATGAGGGTCCGGCCACGGTTGGCGCGCAGCGGCTCCCAGTACTCGGCGACGTCGTAGCGGGCGCGGCGGTCGACGTCGATCAGCCCGGTGTGGCGCTTGGCCCGGTAGCCGATCAGCCCGTCCGGCCCGAAGCCGGCGAGGTCGACCCCGACCCCGACGCCCTCGGCGAGATCCGCCCCTTCCTCGTCGACCAGGGTCTCGCGCGCCTGGAGGTCGACGAGGTCGTCGCCGCTCACCACCACGCGGCCGCGATGGAAGCGCATCTGCGACAGCCGCGAGCCCTCGCGCACCAGCACCGGGAAGGTGCGCGGGCTGATCTCCAGATAGAGCGGCCCGTGATAGCCGGGGTCGATGCGGTCGAAGGCGCGCGCCCCGTCGGTGATCACCCGGGTGAACACGTCGAGCCGGCCCGTCGAGCTCTTCGGGTTCGCCGCCGCGCCGACATCGGCCGGCAGCTTCAGCCCCTCGATCAGCGGCACGATGTAGACGCAGCCGGTCTCCAGCACGGCGCCGTCGCCGAGCGCGATCTCGTGCAGCTTGAGGCTGTCGATGCGCTCCGCCACGGTGGCGCGCGGGCCCGGCAGAAAGCTCGCCCGCACCCGGTACGCGATCTCGCCGAGCCGCAGGTCGAGGCTCGCCGGCTGGATCTGATCGTCGGCGAACGGCACGGCGGTGAGGATGCCGCCGGACGAGCTCAGCGCGGCGATCATCCGGTCAGGCAGAATGCCCCGGTCGGCGGGGCCGAAGGCGAGCGGCACGGACGCCTCCTCGATGCGCGCGCCGGCGACGGCCGGCGATACTCGAAAACGCGCGTAATCTTCGGTGTCTAGCGGATGGCCGGCTTGACGGAAAGGGCGGTCGCCGCTAAGAGCCGGCTTATCCCGTGGTCATTTGAGCCGGCCGGCTTGCCGCCACGTTAAAGAAGGTTGCTAAAAGGCCGGGGACGCGCGCGCCCGGCCTGGATCTGTTCCGGCCGGGTTTTTTGTTGCCCGAGGAGGCCGCGTCGATGTCCGATCAGAGCTTCGCCCCCCTGTCGCCGCCCGACCCTGTGAGGCCCGACTGGCATCCGGAGACCCGGCTGGTCCATGCCGGCACGTTGCGCTCGCAATTCGGCGAGACCTCGGAGGCGATGTTCCTCACGCAAGGCTTCGTCTATCGGACCGCCGAGGAGTGCGAGGCGCGGTTTGCCGGCCCGTCGGGCGGGTTCCTCTACTCGCGCTTCTCCAACCCGACGGTCGCGATGCTGGAGCACCGCATGGCGGCCTTCGAGGGGGCCGAGGCGGCGCGCGCCACGGCGAGCGGCATGGCGGCCGTCACGGCCGCGCTGGTCGGCCCGGTGAAGGCCGGCGACCACGTGGTGGCGGCCAAGCAGCTGTTCGGCTCCTGCCGGTGGATTCTGGAGGACTACCTGCCGCGCTTCGGCGTCGCCTCGACCCTGGTCGACGGCCGCGACCTCGACCAGTGGCGCGCCGCGGTGCGCCCGAGCACGCGGCTGTTCTTCCTGGAGAGCCCGACCAATCCGACCCTCGAGGTGATCGACATCGCCGCGGTCGCGGACATCGCGCACGCGGCCGGCGCCGTGCTGGTGGTCGACAACGTCTTCGCCACCGCGGTGTGGCAGAGCCCGCTCGCGCTCGGCGCCGACTGCGTCGTCTACTCGGCGACCAAGCACATCGACGGCCAGGGCCGCTGCATGGGCGGGCTGATCCTGGCGTCGGAAAAATTCATCCAGGACCACGTACACATGCTCTTGCGGCAGACCGGCCCGTGCCTGTCGCCGTTCAACGCCTGGGTGATGCTGAAGGGCCTGGAAACGCTGAGCCTGCGGGTCGAGCGCCAGACCGCGACGGCTGCCGCGGTCGCCGATGCGCTCGCCGGCCACCCGAAGATCGAGCGGCTGGTCTATCCGGGCCGCCCCGACCATCCGCAGGCCGATGTCGTGAGAAAGCAGATGCGCGCCGGCTCGACCCTGGTCGCGTTCGACGTTGCCGGCGGCAAGGCGGGCTCGTTCCGCTTCATGAACGCGCTGAAGCTCGCTGCCATCACCAACAATCTCGGCGACTCGAAGAGCCTCGTGACGCATCCGGCGATCACCACGCATCAGCGTCTCAGCGCCGCCGAGCGTGCCGAGCTCGGCATCGGCGACGGCCTGATCCGCTTCTCGGCCGGCCTGGAGCACAAGGACGACGTGGTGGCGGATCTCTTGGGAGCGCTGGAAAAGGTGTGAAGAACCGGTCGTTCCGGGGCGCGCCAAAGGCGCGAGCCCGGAACCCATAACCCCTGTCTGTCGTGAGCCCCGAGCACCGGGGATATGGATTCCGGGCTCGCGGACCTTGCGGTCCGCGCCCCGGAATGACGGGGACTACGGCGACTGCAGCACCACGCGGCAGGCGGGCGGCAGCTCGGCGAGCGTCGGGCCGGGGCGCGGCTTCGGCGGCTCCTTGGGGGGCGGCGGGTGCAGCACCGAGTCCTGGAACCACCAGTCGAGCTCGCTCCCGCAGCCGTCGCCGGCCGGCACCGGCGGCTGCGGCTTGCAGTCGGTCTCGCCCGCCGGGCAGACGATACGGACGTGGAAGTGATAGTCGTGCCCCCAATAGGGCCGGACCTTGTGGAGCCAGGCGCGATCGGCGCCGGCGTCGCGGCACAGCGCCTTCTTGATCGCCGCGTTGACGAAGATGCGCTCGACGCCGGGCAGGTTGGCGGCGGTGCGGATGACGCCGACATGGCCGGTCGTCCACACGGCCGGGTCGACCTCCTTGCGGTCGCGCGCCACCACCATGGTGGCCGACATCTCCTCGCGCTCCTTGCGGGTCAGCTCGCGATTGGGCATCGGGGTGAGCCAGATGTCGGCGTCGAGCCCGACCTGATGGCTCGCATGCCCGGTGAGCATCGGGCCGCCGCGCGGCTGCGACAGGTCGCCGACCAGCAGGCCCGGCCAGCCGGCCTTGCGGGCGTCGACCGCCAGCCGCTCCAGCATGTCGATCAGGTTCGGATGGCCCCAGTTGCGATTACGCGACAGCCGCATGACCTGCCAGGCCGGCCCGTTGACGGGCAGCGCGATGCCGCCGGCGAGACACCCCTTCGAATAGAAGCCGATCGCCCGCGCCTCGAGCGAGGCGGGCGTCGCCTTGCGGCCGAAGAGCTGCTTGGCCGGCGTCTTCGGATCGTTCGGATCGGCGAGCGGCGGCAACGGCTTGGGATCGACCGTGCCCTTGTCCTGCGCGGCCGCCGGGGCGGCGAGCAGGACCAGGACGGCGAGAGCCGCGGCGGGGGCGAGACGATTCGCGATCATGCGAAGAGTTGTATCGCAACTTCGTCACAGCCGGAACCGCACCGCCAAGCTCCCCTGCGTTCGTGCCCGTGCAGGCGGGGACCCAGGGGCGACACCGCACGTGGCCCTGGATGCCCGCCTGCGCGGGCATGAGCCGAGGGTGGGGCGAGGTCAGTGGACCGGGCTGTGGCGCGCCGCGAAGTCGGCCCGCAGCCCCTCGCGAAACGTCGGGTAGCGCAGCGTGACGCCGAGCTCGCGCTTGAGCTTGTCGGTCTTGGCCCGCTTGCATTCGGCATAGAAGCTCGCGGCCATCGGGGGGAGATGCTTGACGGCCTCCTCGAACGGCCATTCGGGGGGCGGCTCGCGGCCCAGGAGCTCGGCCGCGAAGACGACCGGATCGCCGGGCGGGGTCGGCTCGTCGTCGGCGACGTTGAAGGCGCCGCGCGCCCGCTTGTCGAACGCCGCATCGATCGCCTGGGCGACGTCGACGACGTGGATGCGGTTGAACACCTGGCCCGGCTTGACGATGCGCCACGCACGGCCCTTCTCCATGTTGACGATGGCGTCCTGGCCCGGGCCGTAGATGCCGGCGAGCCGCAGGCTCGCGACCGGCACGCCGGTGCGCGCGCCGAGCGCCATCCAGGCGGCCTCCTGCTCGACCCGCGCCTTGTTGCGGGCACCGACCGGGCGCAGCTCGGCCGTCTCGTCCACCCAGGCGCCGCCGTGGTCGCCATAGACGCCGAGTGTCGAGAGCAGGACGATGCTTTTCAGCATGCCGGCCTGCGCGGCCGCGGCGATCGCGTCGCCCAGCACCGCGAGCACCGGGTCACCGGTCTCGGTCGGCGGCGCCGAGATCAGGATGGCGTCGGCTTCGCGCACCGCCGCGGTCAGCTCGGCCGAGGCCGTCGTGCCGTCGAACACCAGCACCTCGACCTCGCGCCCGCCGTAATGGCGCGCCGCGTGGTCGGCGGCATTCTCGGCCGTGCGGGTGGTGCCGACGATGCGGTCGAAGCGGCGCCCATGGGCCGCGACCCAGTGCTGCGCGCTGTAGCCGAACCCGAAGCAGATCAGCGTGGTCATTCGTCACTCCAATAATGGCGGCGCATCTTAACCTCTCCCCGCCGCGCGGGGAGAGGTCGACGCCCGAAGGGCGGCGGGTGAGGGGGCGCCGCGTGGATACGGAAACGCCCCCTCACCCGGAGGCCGCGCCTGCCGGCGCGACCTCCGACCTCTCCCCGCGTGCGGGGAGAGGTGAAGGGGCATCGTTCTGGGAGACGCCGAGCGTCCATTCCTCCCGCACCTGCGGGTCGGGCTCGTGATCGCGATGGCATGCGGCAAGCGTCGCGAAGGCGTCGACCGGCAGGAGCCGCGACAGTGCCCAGACGGCGGCGCCGCGCACCAGGGACGAGGCGTCGGCGAGGCGGGCCTGCGCGGCGTCGGCGAGCGCCGCGTCGCCGCTGTTGCCGATCGCGATCATCACGTTGCGCACGACACGGTCGCGCCCCGTGCGCTTGATCGCGGTCTTGCGGAAAAGCGCGCGGAACGCGGCATCGTCGAGCCCGGCGAGGTCGCGCAGCGACGGCGCGTTCAGCACCTCGCGCGCCGCGAGCTTGGCGTCGCGGCCGGCCTGGGCGAACTTGTTCCACGGGCAGGCGGCGAGGCAGTCGTCGCAGCCGTAGATGCGGTTGCCGAGCTTTTCGCGGAATTCGCGCGGGATCGGGCCTTTGTGCTCGATGGTAAGATACGACACGCAGCGCCGCGCATCGAGCCGATAGGGGGCGACGAAGGCCTCGGTCGGGCAGGCGTCGAGGCAGGCCCGGCAGGAGCCGCAGCAGTCGTCCGCCGGCGCGTCCGGCGGCAGCGGCAGCGTGGTGAACAGGGCGCCGAGAAACAGCCAGGAGCCGAAGTCGCGCGATACCAGATTGGTGTGCCGGCCCTGCCAGCCGAGCCCGGCGGCGGCGGCGAGCGGCTTCTCCATCACGGCCGCGGTGTCGACGAACACCTTTGCGTCGCCGCCGGCGGCACCGATCAGCCAGCGGGCCAGCGCCTTCAGGCGCGGCTTGATCACCTCGTGATAGTCGTCGCCGCGGGCATAGACCGAGATCGCCCCGCGGTCGCGCTGGGCGAGGACGTCGCGCGGATCGCGCTCCGGTCCGTAATTGACGCCGAGCATGACGACGGCCTGCACGTCCGCCCAGAGGCCGCGCAGCGACGTGCGACGCTCCGGCCGGTCGGCGAGCCAGTCCATGTCGCCGTGCATCCCGGCGGCCAGGAATTTTTCGAAGCGTGCACCGGCATCGCCGATCGCGTCGGGTGCTGCGACAGCCACGGCATCGAAGCCGAGCGCCTTCGCCTCGGCGCGAAGAGCGACGAGGAGAGCGGACGAGTCCGGGGCGGACGCGTCGGTCAGAAGTCGAGGTCGGCGTAGGTCTTGGACGGGGCGATGCCGGCGTGCATCTCGACCAGCAGCGGCCGGAACGACGGACGCGACTTCACCCGCGCGTACCAGGTCTTCGCCGATTCGTCCTCGTGCCACGGCACATCGCCCAGATAGTCGACCGACGAGAGATGCGCGGCGGCCGCGAGATCCGCATAGGTCATGCGCGGTCCGGCGAGCCAGTCGCGGGTGCGCACCAGCCAGCCGATATAGGCGAGATGATAGCGGATGTTCGACAGCGCCGCACGGATCGCGTCGATGTCGGGGGAGCCGCCGCCCTGCTTCACCGTCATGTGGCGCTTGAACACCCGCTCGAGCACCAGCGGGCCCGACACCTCGGTGTGGAACTTCTCCAGGAACCACATGGTCAGGCGCCGCACCTCGATGCGGGCCGCCATCTCCTGCGGGAGCAGCCGGTGCTCGCCGAGGCCGCTGCCGCGGGTCTCGTCGAGATACTCGGCGATCATGGCCGGATGCGCCACCGGGGGGCGGCCGTCCTCGACCAGTACCGGGGTGGTGCCGGCCGGGTTGATCACCAGAAACTCCTGGCGGCGGTCCCAGGGCCGCTCGTCGGCGAGGTTCGGCACCACGCCGTATTCGCCGAGCGCGATCCGGACGAACCGCGACTGCGGGCACAAAGGCTGATGAAACAGCGTCAACATCATGGACTTGCGTAAACCGAGACCTGCGTGGCCGAAACCGGCGTGAGCCAATCGAGAAGCGCGCCGGACCGGCCCGACGCATACGCATGCCCGACCGACCTTGCCGCCCCGGCCGCCGGCGGGCAAGCCCCCCGGCGGACATTCTCGGCCGGTACGGTTTCCGCGCCGGGTGGATCGCGCTGCCGGCCGCCGCCGGCCGGCCGACCTCGGTCATGCCGGTCCAATGCGGTGAATTCCGGGCGCGCGGTTGCGGAAGGCCGGCCGGACCATCGGCCCCGCGCATCCGCCGGCCTTCGTCCGCGGCATTGCCGCCTTGCCGGCCGGGGCCGGTATCTGCCACAAGCGCGCAGCCGTCCGCGGGCCCTGCCCGCCCGTCTGGTCCGGAGCCCCGCATGCTGCTCGATCTGTTCAAGGCCGCCTTCCTCGGCTTCATCGAGGGACTGACCGAATACCTGCCGGTGTCGTCCACCGGCCACCTTCTCCTGGTCGAGCACTTCTTCGGCTTCGACGACGAGGACTTCGGCAAGACCTTCGCGGTGCTGATCCAGCTCGGCGCCATCGCGGCGCTCTTGTCGATCTACTTCCGCAAGCTCCTGCTGCTCGCCACCCACTTCTTCTCCGACGAGTACGCCCGCCGCTTCGTCTTCGGCGTGCTGATCGCCTTCCTGCCCGCCGCGATTGTCGGGGCGATCGCCCACGGCTTCATCAAGTCGGTGCTGTTCAACCCGTGGATCATCTGCTTCTCGCTGATCGCCGGGGCGGCCGTGCTCTACCTCGTCGACCATCTCGACCTGAAGCCGCGCTACGACGAGGCGACCGAGTTCCCCCTCAAGGTGTATCTCGGCATCGGCCTGATCCAGTGCGTGTCGATGATCCCCGGCGTGTCGCGCGCCGGCGCCACCATCGTCGGTGCCATGCTGCTCGGCGCCGACCGGCGCTCCGCCGCCGAGTTCTCGTTCTGGCTGGCGATGCCGACCATGGTCGGAGCGTTCGCCTACGACCTCTACAAGGGCGGCGGCCAGATGAGCGCGAGCAACCTGATCGTGGTGGCGGTCGGCTTCATCGCGTCCTTCGTGTTCGGCTGGATCGTGGTGAAGACGTTCCTCGGCTTCGTCGCGCGCCACGGCTTCGGGCTGTTCGTCTGGTGGCGCGTCGCCGTCGGCACGCTCGGCCTGATCGGCCTCGCCCTGTTCGGCTGAGCGGCCGCCCGAAGCAAAGCCGCGTCGTCGCCGGGCTTGACCCGGCGACCCATCGTCCTTCGAAATAGCGTGTTCACGTCCCGGACGGATGCGCGGGTAAAGCCCGCGCACGACGGGCCGCGAGCATGGCGCATGTCCGTCGGTCGGCGCCGGACATACAAAGTAGACGAAGGCACCCCCGATGGACGACACGACGGCGCGCGCGGCTCTCCGAGCATACCGGGTCGAGGACGCGCCGCTGCTGCGCGGGGCGGGGCGCTTCGTCGCCGACGCGGCCCTGCCCGGTCAGGCCTACGGCGCCTTCGTGCGGTCGCCGCACGCCCATGCGGTGGTGACCGGAATCGACGCCACGGCCGCGCGCGCCGTGCCGGGCGTGCTCGGCGTCTTCACGGCGGACGACATGGCGGCCGCCGGCGTCGGCACGCTCGCCGCCCACATGCCGATGCAGGGCGCCAGCGGGCCGCTCGTGATGCCGTTCCGCCCGTCGCTCGCCGCGACCGCGATGCACACCGGCGAGCCGGTCGCGCTCGTCGTCGCCGAGACGGCGCTCGCGGCGCAGGACGCCGCGGATCTCGTCGCGGTCGACTACGCGGAGCGCCCGGCCGTCGTCGACGTGCATCGCGCCGCGACGCCCGGAGCGCCGCAGCTCTGGCCGGAGGCGCCCGGCAATCTCGCCCTCGACTGGCGGTTCCCGACCGCGGCCGAGGGCGGCGACCCGGCCGCCGTCGATGCGGCGATCGCGGCGGCCGCGCATGTCGCCCGCGTCGGCCACGTCAACCAGCGCATCATGGTCGCCAGCATGGAGCCGCGCGGCGCCACCGCGTCGTACGACGCCGCGACCGACAGCTACGTGCTGCGCGTCTGCACCCAGGGCGCCCGCCCGATCCGCGACCACATGGCCCGCATCCTCGGCATCGATCCGGGCAAGCTGCGGGTGATCACCGAGGATGTCGGCGGCGCCTTCGGCATGAAGAGCTCGCCCTATCCGGAGTATCCGGCGCTGTGCGTGGCGGCGAAGCGGCTCGGGCGGCCCGTGCACTGGATGTCGACCCGCTCGGAGGCGTTCCTCACCGACGCGCATGCCCGCGACTCGATCCTCGAAGGCGAGCTCGCCGTCGACGCCGAGGGACACTTCACGGCGCTGCGGCTGCGCTCGCTGGTCAATCTCGGCGCCTATGTGGGGCAGGTCGCGGCGTTCCTCGCCACCGTCAACTTCGCCCGCTGCGTGCCCGGCATGTACACGATCCCACGGGTCGACATCGCGGTGCGCTGCGTGTTCTCCAACACGACGCCGACGGCGCCCTACCGCGGCGCCGGGCGGCCGGAGGCGAACTATCTGATCGAGCGCCTCGTCGACGAGGCGGCCCGCCTCACCGGGATCGCCCCGGACGAGATCCGCCGCCGCAACCTGGTGCCGGCGGACGCGATCCCGTATCGGACGCCGGTCGGCACCGTGTTCGACAGCGGCAATTTTCCGGCCGTGTTTGACAAGGCGCTGGCGCTCGCCGACTTTACGGGCCGCGACGCCCGCAAGGCGGAGGCGAAGCGGCGCGGAAAGCTGCGCGGCGTCGGCCTCTCCTGCATGGTCGAGCACGCCGGCGGCGTGCCCACCGAAGGCGCCGGGCTGCTCTTTCCGGGCGACGGCACCGTGGTGCTGGCGCTCGGCGCCCAAGCGACCGGCCAGGGGCACGCGACGATCTTTCCGCGCGTGCTGAGCGAGCGCCTCGGCGTGCCGTTGGAAAAAATCAAATACTCCGGGGGCGACAGCGACAACGGCGTGATCAGCAACTCCTCGGTCGCCTCGCGCACCACGAGCGCGGCCGGCGCCGCGCTGGTGAACGCCGTCGCGGTGGTGCTGGAGAAGGGCCGGAAGATCGCCGCCGACGCGCTGGAGACGGCCGAGGCCGACATCGTCTACGCGGACGGCGATTTCTCCATCGCCGGCACCGACCGGCGCCTCTCGCTGTTCGAGGTCGCCGCGACAGCGGCGCGCAAGAAGGCGGCCGGCGCGAGCGAGGACGATCTCGACACGCGGGTCGCGACCGACACGCCGCAGAATTTTCCGAACGGCTGCCACGTCGCCGAGGTGGAGATCGACCCGGAGACCGGCGCGCTGGCGCTCGTGCGCTACACGGCGGTCGACGACTGCGGCGTGGTGCTCGACCACGTGCTGGTCGAGGGCCAGCTCCACGGCGCGCTGGCGCAGGGGCTGGGCCAGGCCTTGATGGAGCGCGCCGTCTACGACCTCGACTCGGGCCAGCTCGTCACCGGCTCGTTCCAGGACTACGCGATGCCGCGCGCCGCCGACATGCCGCCGGTCGTCTCGGCCGAGGAGAACACGGTGGCGACGACCAACCCGCTCGGCGTCAAGGGCGTCGGCGAGGCCGGCACGACCGGCTCGCTCGCCGCCGTGATGAACGCGATCGCCGACGCGATCCCGACACCGGCCGGCATCCGCATGGACATGCCGGCCACCCCGGAGAAGACCTGGGCGGCGTGCCGGGGGATGATGGAGCGATAGAGCAGCGCCGCGCCGCGGCCTCACCTCTCCCCGCGCGCGGGGAGAGGTCGACATTCGCGCGTCCAGCGCGGATGTCGGGTGAGGGGGCGTCGCCGCGAGTCCGAGCTTTACGGAAACGCCCCCTTGTAACTCTGATTGTCGCGACTCGCGTAGTCTGCGGGCCGCGGTGACGGGCGGGAGCCCGGGAGCCCCTGGGCCAGGTCAGGCCGTGGGTGAGCATGGTGCCCCGCCCGTCGTTCCATCGAACC
>NZ_NHSK01000223.1 GCF_016653355.1 Rhodoplanes elegans
CCACGGCGCCGACCGCCTGGCGATAGGCGGCGAGCGCGGCACGCACCTCGGCGCCGGCCGCACTGCCGACCGCCGCGGCGAGCGCGTCGACCTCGGCGGGCCGCACCGTGGTCGCGAGGCTTCCGAGCTCGTGGCCGAGATCCCGCCACGATGGCGCCAGGGCGGCGAGCGCGACGAAGCGCGCGAGCGCCTCGCGATGGCGTTCGAGCCCCTCCCGGGCGCGCGAGAAGCCGGGATCGCGGCCGGCGGCGCCGTTGCGTCCGGCGAGCGCGTCGAGGGCGGTCTCCAGCGGCTCCAGGGTCTGGCGGGCCTGCGCGGCGGCGGCCGTGACCACGGCGAAATCCGCCGCGATGGTGGCGTCGGGCGAGACCGTCGCCGAAGCCGCGGCGGGCGTGTCCGGGACGGCACCGGCCGGCGGCGTCTGGGCGAGGCCGGACGCCGCGAGGCCGATTTGAAGCGCGAGGCCGAGCTGTCCCGCGAGGCCGATTCGGAGGCCGATCCGACGGACGAGGCGAGCCGGCAGGCCGGCCGCCGGGGCGGCTCGCCCCGCGCGCCCCCGGACCAGCCGGTCGTCGCCACGGCTCACGCTCAGCCTCTCCCGTCCTCCCGCTGCAGCCGATCCGCCGGCGGGGCGAAGCCCGGCCAGAACGGCGGCCACACGATCGGGCAAGCCTCGATCACCTCGCGGCCGATGTCCAGCCAGACCCCGACGACGTCGTGCTGGAGATCGAGCGCCTGGTTCACGAGCTCCGAGACGGCGCGCTCGGCGAGCAGGAAGCCGTTGTCGCCGTCCGGCTGCGCGGCCAGGGTCGAGGACGCCAGGGTCGGCGCGGCGAGCGGCGCCGTGTTGCGCAGCGTCCGCTCGACCACGACCAGCGTGTAGTCGCGCGCGTCGAGCGGCAGCACGCCGGGGCCGAAGGCCCACGCGCAGATGCGGTCGCCGACCCGCCCCAGGCTGCGGAGCTGCCCCTGCAGCCGGACGCCGTGGTCGTAACCGAACCGCTCCGCCGCGGCGGCGAGCCGCCGGGCGACGCGCTCGTTCTGTTGCGCCAGCTTCCCGGCATCGACCATGGTGCGCGAGAACAGGCGATCGGTGCTCACCCCGATCGCGGCCAGATCCGGCACGCCCGAACCCGGCATGAACGCGCCCGGCCCGCCGATGCCCGGCATGCCCGGCGAACGCTCGTCGTCCGGCGCGCGCCGCAACTCGGCGCACCCGGCCTGCTTGGTGACGCGGTCCACGGACCTGTTCCTTCCGGTTGCGAGACACTCGCCTGCGCTGCGACGACCGGCCGTCGTTGTACGGCCGGCCGGCGGGTGCGGTTCACTCCGCCGCCTTGGCGAATCCGGGAACCGAGCAGGCGGACCGTCCGGTCCGGCACCAATGGATGTAGAGCTGGGCGAGCGCGCAGGAGACCAGGCGGGCGCGGTCGTTGTCGGCCCGGCTGGTGAGGATGATCGGCACCCGCGCCCCGACGACGAGGCCGGCCGACTCGGCCCGCCCGACGAAGGTCAGCTCCTTGGCCAGCATGTTGCCGGCCTCCAGATTGGGCACGATCAGCACCTCGGCCCGGCCGGCGACCAGCGACGTGATGCCCTTGGTCTTGGCCGCGCCGACATCCATGGCGTTGTCCATGGCGAGCGGGCCGTCGACGATGCCGCCCTTGATCTGGCCGCGCTCGGCCATCTTGGAGAGCGCCGCCGCGTCGAGCGTCGAGGGGATGTTCGGATTGACGGTCTCGACCGCCGACAGCACGCCGACCCGCGGCGTCTCGATGCCGCAGGCGCGCGCGAGATCGATGCCGTTCTGGACGATGTCGACCTTGGTGGTGAGATCCGGCGCGATGTTGACGGCGCAGTCGGTGATGAACAGCAGGTGGTCCAGCGTCGGCACATCGAGCACGAAGGCGTGGCTGAGCCGGCGCACCCCGCGCAGGCCGCCGTCGCGCTTGATCACCGCGTTGAGCAGCGCCTCCGCCTTGACGTTGCCCTTCATGATGGCGGCGGCCTTGCCGGTGTTGACGAGGCCGACGGCGCGCTTCGACGCCTCGCGGTCGTCCGGCACGTCGATCAGCTCGAAGCGGCCGATGTCGACGCCGAGATCCTTGGCCGCGGCGCGGATGCGGCCGCCGTCGCCGATCAGGATCGGCACGATCAGCCCCTCCTCGGCCGACAGCACGGCGCCGCCGAGCGCGTGGCGGTCGTCCGGCCCGAGCACCGCGGTCGGCAGCGGCGGCAGGCGCTTGGCCACCGCGATCAGCGGGGCGAAGTGCTCGTGGTCGTCGAGGATGAGCTGCGGCAGCTCGTTCGCCTCGGTGACGATGGTCTCGAGCGGCACCTCGACCTCGGCGATCCCCTGCACGACGACCCGCCCGTCGGCCTCGCGGATCGTGGTCTCGAACAGTGCGACCGGCTTCTCGCGCTTCTCGATGCACTTGACCTCGACTGTGAGGCGGGTGCCGACCCGCACCCGGTCGACGAAGTTGAAGCTCTGCGCCCGATAGAGCGTGCCGGCGCCGGGCAGCAGCGTGCCGAGCACGGCCGAGACCAGCGAGCCGACCCAGATCGACGGGGCGACCGGCTCGCCGCCCGTGGCGGCCTGCATGCCGGAGGGCAGCGGCAGCGGATTGATGTTCCCCGAGACATGCGCGAACAGCGTCAGGTCCTGCATGGTGCAGGTCCGCTCCAGCGAAGCCGATGCCCCCGGCTGGAGCTCGTCCCACGTCGTATTACGCACGCTCGTTCCTTTCATGACCGCTCTCTCCCTAGGATGGTTGTCCGGCGGTCTTGAAGCGCACGCGCTTGCCGCCCGCGGTTATTCTACCCGGCGCCGCTGTGGAAATCTTGCTCCAAGTCAAAGTCATCGGGCCGGGCTTGGGCGCCAAATGGCGAGGTTCGACGCGACCGGTTGTCCATCCCGCTGCCCACGACAGGATGCCCTGAGACAGGACCTCGCCCCGTGAAAGCCGCCGACATCATGACCCGGACCGTCTTCACGGTCGCCCCCGACGCGCCCGCGCGCGCCATCGCGAAGCTGTTGCACCGCAACGGAATCAGCGCCGTTCCCGTGGTCGACGGGGCGGGTGCCCTGATCGGCATGGTGAGCGAGGGCGACCTCATCCCGCGCGACCAGCGCGACCGCGAGGCGCGCCGCGACTGGTGGCTGCGCATGCTCTCCGAGGGCGAGGCGCTCAGCGCCGAGTTCATCGCCGACCTGGAGGACGACAAGCGCACCGCCGCCGACGTGATGACCAAGCCGGTCGTCACCGTGCCGGAGGACGCCGACATCGTCGAGGTCGCCGGCGTGCTGGCGCAGAACCGCATCAAGCGGGCGCCCGTGACGGCGAACGGCCGCATGGTCGGGATCGTCAGCCGCGCCGACCTGGTGCGGGCGATCGCCGGCAACCATCCAGGCGCCGCGCCGCCCGCCTCCGAGCGCACGCCCGACAGCCTCACCGCCGCCGAAGAGCACCTCACCGCCTTGCAGGTCCGCATGCAGCAGAAGCTCGGGGCCCAAGAGCCCAACAAGACGCCCACCACGACCGCCGCCGCGTCCGGCCCCAAGCCGGCCGAGGAGCTCTCGGCCGCCGGCTTCCGCGGGCTCGTCGAGCGCCACGAGAAGGACGAGGATGCGCTGCGCGCCGACGTCCATCGGCAGACCGAGGAGAAGCGCCATCACGAGGTGAACGAGATGCTCGCCGCCGAGCTCTCCGAGGCGATGTGGAACCGGATGCTGCACGAGGCGAAGATCGCCGCCGAGAAGGGCGAGGCCGAGCACATGCTGCTGCGCTTCCCCTGCGAGCTGTGCACCGACCACGGCCGCGCCGTGAACGTGCCGGACCCCGAATGGCCCGCGACCCTGCGCGGCCTGCCGGCCCGGGTCTTCCTGCGCTGGCAGGAGGAGCTGCGCCCCAAGGGCTTCGGCCTGACGGCCCGCGTCGTCGACTTCCCCGGCGGCATCCCGGGCGACATCGGGTTGTTCCTGAACTGGGGGAAGTGAGGGGGACGTCGACCAATCCAGATCGCGCCGGCAGAGTCCGGGGCCGAGGCCGTTCCCCCCACCC
>NZ_NHSK01000224.1 GCF_016653355.1 Rhodoplanes elegans
GGTGTCGCCACGCGGACCCGGCGTGCCGCGGGCGCCACGGGCGGCGCGCTCGCGTCGCTCCTCCTCGGAGGGCGCACGCGGCGTGATCGGGCCGGAGAAGTCGCAGCCGGCCTCCTCGGCGAGCCGCTCGCCGAGCTGCTCGCGCAACACCCGGGTTCGGACCTCCTCGATGTCGCCGTCCAGAAGCTCGCCGAGCTGGAACGGGCCGTAGGAGACGCGGATCAGCCGGTTCACCTGCAGGCCGAGCGTGTCGAGGACGTTGCGGACCTCGCGGTTTTTGCCCTCCCGGATGCCGATCGTGATCCAGACATTGGCGCCCTGGCTGCGGTCGAGCGTCGCCTCGATCGGGCCGTACTGGATGCCGTCGACCTCGAGGCCGTTCTTGAGCGCGTCGAGGGCACGCTGGTCGACCGCGCCGTGGGCGCGCACGCGATAGCGGCGCAGCCAGCCGGTCGCCGGCAATTCCAGTTGCCGGGCGAGGCCGCCGTCGTTGGTGAGCAGCAGCAGGCCCTCGGTGGAAATGTCGAGGCGGCCGATGCTGATCAGCCGCGGCAGATCCTCGGGCAGCGAGTCGAAGATGGTCGGCCGGCCCTCGGGGTCGAAGCTCGTCGTCACCAGGCCGACCGGCTTGTGATAGAGGAACAGCCGCGTGCGCTCGGCCGCCGGCAGCGGCTCGCCGTCGACCGTGATGCGGTCCTTACGAGTGACGTCGAGGGCCGGCGAGGTGATCACGCTTCCATTGACGGCGACGCGGCCGGCCTCGATCCATGCCTCCGCGTCGCGGCGCGAGCACAGGCCGGCGCGCGCCATCACCTTGGCGATGCGCTCGCCGTCGGGCGGGGCGGGGCGCTGCGCGGGCGCGGTGTCGGGCGCTGAATCGTCTCGGGGCTTGTCCGGCATGGTCTCGATCTTGGATAAGGAGCGAGCCTGATAGCAGAGTTCGCGCGCGGGAACGAGCTTTTGACGTCTTTCATGGACCTGGCGCTCGCCGAGGCGCGTGCCGCCGGCGACGCCGGCGAGGTGCCGATCGGCTGCGTGATCGTGCGCGACGGCGCCGTGGTGGCGCGTGCCGGCAACCGCACGCTCGCCGACCGCGATCCGACGGCGCATGCCGAGATGCTGGCGATCCGCGCCGCCTGCGCGACGCTCGGCTCGGAGCGGCTGCCCGACTGCGACCTCTACGTCACGCTGGAGCCGTGCCCGATGTGCGCGGCGGCGATCTCGTTCTCCCGCATCCGCCGATTGTACTACGCCGCGACCGACCCGAAGGGCGGCGCCGTGGAGAGCGGGGTCCGGCTCTTCGGGTCCCCCACCTGCCACCACCGCCCCGAAGTTTACTCCGGGATCGGCGAGACGGCGGCCGCGGAGTTGTTGCGGGCGTTTTTCAGGGAGCGGCGGTGAGTTTCCGTTCGTAGCACTCGTAGGATGGTCAGCGCCGCAGGCGCGTAACCCGTCACCGGCGCTGTTCGGTGGGTTACGCGCCTGCGGCGCTAATCCACCCTACAAAAACGAGAACTGTCACCCCTCTAGCAGCACTGAAAGATCCCGCTTGATGTCGTCCTTGATGGCTTCGCCGGCCCGGATGATGGCGATGGCCTGGAGGAAGTCGAGGAGGCGGAAGATCGCCACGTTGGGGCGGATCAGCAGGTCGGGGCGCACCCGCTTGAGCTTCTCGGCGACGAGGGCATGGCCCATCAGCGTGATGGTGGCGGACACCGAGTCGAACGCCTCCGGCACCGCGGTGTTCTCGCGCGGCGCCGTCGAGCAGTCGACCGCCACGACCACGTCGGCCCGGCCGGCGAGCTGGGTGAAGGGCAGCGGATCGACCGCGGCGCCGTCGACCAACACGCGGCCGCCGTATTCGACGGGGCGCAGCAGGCCCGGGATCGCCATCGAGGCGGCGATGGCCGGACGCAGCGGGCCGTCCGAGAACACCACCTCGGCCTGCCCGAACAGGTCGCTGGCGACGACGAGCAGCGGGATCTTCAGGTCCGAGAACGACTCGGGGATCGCCTCGGGCAGAAAGGCGGCGCAGAATTTCGCCGGATCGAGCAGCACCGGGTTGTGGCCGAACGGCACCCGCAGCAGGCTCGACCAGGCGAACCCGGCGGCGCGGGTGCCGAGCAGCCGGGCGATCAGCGCGCCGCGGTTCTCCAGCGTCGCGATGACGTGGCGGCGCAGCGCTCGTGGGCTCATCCCGGCCGCGTAGGCGGCGCCCATCAGGGCGCCGATCGACGAGCCCGAGATGGCCGTGGGCTTCACGCCGAGCTCGTCGAGCGCCTCGAACACGGCGATGTGGGCGAGCCCGCGCGCCCCGCCGGCGCCGAGCGCGAGCGCGAAGGATTTCATGGCCTCTGCCGCTTACCCGACGCCGTCATGCCCGCGCTCGTCGCGGGCATCCACGCCTTTGCGGCAAGTCCGCAAGGACGGCGTGGATGGCCGGGACGAGCCCGGCCATGACGGGGCAGGGAGTCCAACTGTTCGAACGAGCCCCTCACTGGCCCTCCGCGAAGAACGCCAGCAGCGCCTTCTGGGTGGCGGCCGGGTTCTCCTCCTGCGGGAAGTGGCCGGAGTCGATCGGTTCGCCGCGCACGTCGTTCGCCCAGTCGCGCCAGGTGGCGAGCGGCGCGTTCTCGCTGGGGATGCCCTTCGCCCCCCACAGCACCAGCATCGGGCAGGCGATCTTGTTCCCGGCGGCGCGGTCGGCCTCGTCGAAGGCCAGATCCGTGGTGCGGCCGGCCCGGTAGTCCTCGCAGCTCGCGTGGATGCGCAGCGGATCCTGGAACGCCGCGCGGTAATGCGCCAGCGCGCGCGGATCAAAGGGCGTCAGATCCTTGGTGCCCGACCAGCTCGCGATCTTCCAGTCGAGGTAATAGACCGGATCCTTGCCGATCATCGTCTCCGGGAACGGCGCCGGCAGGGCCAGATAGGTCCAGTGCCAGACCTTGTAGGCGAGCGTCTGGTCCATGTTGTGCCACATCGCCCAGGTCGGGACGATGTCGATCACGGCGAGTTTTTCCAATCGTCCCGGATGATCGAGCGCCAGCCGATAGCCGACGCGGCCGCCGCGGTCGTGGCCGCAGAGCGAGAAGCGGGCGTGGCCGAGCGCCTCCATCAGGTCGATCATGGCGGTCGCCATGGCGCGCTTGGTGTAGGGCGCGTGGTCGGCCCCGGCGCGCGGCGCCGCCGACCAGCCGTAGCCCGGCAGGTCCGGCAGGATCAGCCGGAAGTGCTTCGCCAGCGCCGGCGCGACCTTGTGCCAGATCACGTTCGACTGCGGATAGCCGTGCAGCATCAAGAGCGGCGGCCCGCTGCCGCCGGAGCGGGCGAACAGCTTGCCGGCACTGGTGTCGATCCAGTGCGATTCGAAGCGGGGATAGAGGTCGGCGAGATCGGACATCTGCGACTCCAGCATCATCGATGCAGCACGCGCGGTCCGCATCGGCGGATCGCTCACCGCAGCATAGCCGGATCGTCGCGGCGTCCGTAAGACGCCGTTCGAGGGGGCGGGGGCCGCCTCATCACCCGCGTCGCGCGAGCCCCTTGGCGCCGATGTCGCGGCGCCAGAAGCCGCCCGGCCAGCGGATCTCGCCGACCGCCGTGTAGGCGGCGGCGCGCGCCTCGGCGAGCGTCTTGCCGGTCGCGCAGACGTTCAGCACGCGGCCGCCGACCGCGATGATCTGCCCGTCGCGCTCGGCCGTGCCGGCGTGGAAGATTTCCACGTCGTCGACCGCCATGGCGTCGCGCAGGCCGTCGATGACGCTGCCCTTCTCGGTGGCGCCGGGATACCCCTTGGCGGCCAGAACCACCGTGATGGCGGCGGCGTCGTGCCAGGCGAGCGACACGTCCTTCAGGGTCCCGTCGCAGGTGGCGAGGAGCGCCGGCACCAGGTCGGAGGCGAGCCGCAGCATCAGCACCTGGCACTCGGGGTCGCCGAACCGGCAATTGTACTCGATCAGCTTCGGCCCCTCGGCCGTGATCATCAGGCCGGCGAACAGCACGCCCTTGTACGGACAGCCCATCGCGGCCATCGCCGTCAGGGTGGGGCGGATGATCTCGTCCATGGTGCGGGCCGTGATCGCGTCGGTCATCACCGGTGCCGGCGAGTAGGCGCCCATGCCGCCCGTGTTGGGGCCGACATCGAGATCGAAGGCGCGCTTGTGGTCCTGGGCCGAGGCGAGCGGCAGCGCCGTCTCGCCGTCGCACAGAACGAAGAACGAGGCCTCCTCGCCGGTCAGGAAGTCTTCGACGACGACGCTGGCGCCGGCGGCGCCGAGCGAGCCGGAGAACATCGCGTCGATCGCCGCCTCGGCTTGGCCGGGCGTCTCGGCCACGACGACGCCCTTGCCGGCGGCGAGCCCGTCCGCCTTGACGACGATTGGGGCGCCCTTTTCCCGGATATAGGCCTTGGCCGGCTCCGGGGCGGTGAACACCTCGTAGGCGGCGGTCGGGATGCCGTTCGCTCGGCACAGCGCCTTGGTGAAGCCCTTGGAGCCCTCCAGGCGCGCCGCCGCGGCGGTCGGCCCGAACGCCTTGATCCCGGCCGCCGTCAGGGCGTCGACCAGGCCGGCGACCAGCGGCGCCTCGGGCCCGACCACCACGAGATCGACGGCATTGCCCTGGCAGAAGCCGATCACGGCATCCGTGTCGAGCGGGTCGAGGGCGACGCAGTCGGCCTCCTGGGCGATGCCAGCATTGCCGGGGGCGCACCACAAGCGGTCGAAGAGCGGGCTCGAAGCGATCTTCCAGGCGAGCGCGTGCTCGCGTCCGCCGGAGCCGAGAAGCAGGATGTTCATGCGCGAAGGGCCGATGGGGGTCTAGAGGACGGATCGGCCGGTCTTATAGCAGCAATCGGCAGCCGTAACCTCTGCAGGCGTCGTCCCGGAGCGCGGCGAAGCGGCGAGCCCGGGACCCATACGCCCTGTCTCGCGTAAGCCATCAGGACGGGGGATATGGAGTCCGGGCTCGCGGCCCTGCGGGTCGCGCCGGAATGACGGCCGGATGAATCGCGGCCGCCCTCACGCCTCGCCGTGGGTCTCGAACATCACGGCTTCCATCGCCTCGCGGGGCGACTTGCCGGCCCAGATGACGAACTGGAAGGCCTGGAAGTAGCGCTCGCAGGCCTCGGTCGCGGTGGCGAGCATCGACTCGCATTGCGGACCCGAGGCCTCGACGCCGCCGGCCAGCACCAGGGCGTGGCGGAACATCACGAGCCCGTCGTTGGCCCAGAAATCGAAATGGCCGACCCAGAGTTGCTCGTTGATCATCGTCACGAGCTCGAGCAGCTCGGCGCGCCGGCGCTCCGGGACTCTCAGATCGAACGCGCAGGCGAGATGCAGCGCCTCGATCTCGCCCATCCAGGTGAACGAGATCTGATAATCGGTCCACTTGCCCGTCATCACGAGCGTGACCTCGTCCTCGCTGGACCGCGCGAAGGACCAGTCGTTGACCGCCGCGATCCGCTCGACGATGTCGACCGGATTGGCGCTCCGCGAGCTCGTGATCTCCATCAACGACATGTCGCTTCCACCCCTCGAGTGCCGGACGCGGGAGAACGCACGCACGCACGCCACACCACGGCACGCGCCGGGTGTCCGAAGCGCCCGCCCGCAGGCGTCCTGCAGGGCGGGATCGACGAACACCGAATCACTCGGTACTTCGACTATAGAGCGCGCCCTGGTCCGACGGAATCGGGTCCCGCTCCGCATCTTCGTGCAGTTCACATCCGTCCCCGGACGGCGCGTTTCGGGCGCCGCCGGACCGGCCGTGACGGCCGCGACGCGATCGTCGCGGCCACCCGAAAGGGTTCGTTCATTCCGCTGAATCGCGCAACGACCGCCCGGTGTCGGTCCACAGGGAACCGGAGTTGTCCCCGCGACAGTTTGACTCGGGTGGGCGATGCCTCTGGACGCCATTCTGAATCAAAAGCGGAACGGATCGGAATCGGAGCCGGAACGAGTCGGGGCGGCGCGCCGACACGATGCTCGACGTGAGTCGGCCACGATCGTGAGTCGGTCGTGATCAGGACAAGTGATCAGGGAGGAGCGCACGGCATTTCGAAGTGACACGCCGGCGATTCCGGTGGAGCGACCGCCACGGCATTCGTCATCCCGGGGCGCGGACCTTCAGGTCCGCGAGCCCGGGATCCATACGCCCGGTGTGGATGGCTCACGACGACAGGGGATGTGGGTCTCGGGCTCGCGCCTGCGGCGCGCCCCGGGACGACCGGCACTGCGATGTCGCACGGATGATCCGCGACGAGCGGGCCGCCACTGTCGAAGCGAAAGCTCCGCTCAGTCGAACAGGCTCGACACCGACTCTTCCGCCGCGGTGCGGCCGATGGCTTCGCCGAGCAGGGTGGCGATCGACAGCACCCGGATGTTGTCGGCGACCCGCACCGCCTCGGTCGGCTGGATCGAGTCGGTGATCACCAGCTCCTTGAGCCGCGACGCGGTGATGCGCGCCACCGCCCCGCCCGACAGCACGCCGTGGCTGATATAGGCGTAGACGCGCTCGGCGCCGTGCTCGAGCAGCGCATCGGCGGCATTCACCAGGGTGCCGCCGGAATCGACGATGTCGTCGACCAGGATGCAGGTGCGGCCCTCGACGTCGCCGATCACGTTCATCACCTCCGACTCGCCGGCGCGCTCGCGCCGCTTGTCGATGATGGCGAGCGGCGCGTTGATGCGCTTGGCGAGCCCGCGCGCCCGCACCACGCCGCCGACGTCGGGCGACACGACCATCAGCTTGGAGAGCTCGAAGCGCTCCTTGATGTCGCGCACCATCACGGGCGAGGCGTAGAGATTGTCGGTCGGGATGTCGAAGAAGCCCTGGATCTGGCCGGCGTGCAGGTCGACCGTGAGGACGCGGTCGGCGCCGGCCCGGGTGATCAGGTTGGCGACCAGCTTGGCCGAGATCGGCGTGCGGGGACCGGGCTTGCGGTCCTGCCGGGCGTAGCCGAAATACGGCAGCACGGCGGTGACGCGCCGCGCCGACGCGCGCTTGAGCGCGTCCATGATGATCAGGAGCTCCATCAGGTGGTCGTTCGTCGGGAACGACGTGGCCTGCACGACGAACACGTCGGCGCCGCGGACGTTCTCCAGAATCTCGACGAAGACCTCCATGTCCGCGAAGCGGCGGACGACGGCACGGGTGAGCGGCGTCTTCAGATACGCGGCGATCGCCTCGGCGAGCCGCGGATTGGAGTTGCCTGCGACGAGCTTGATCGCTCCATTTTTGCCAGGCATTCCCGACCTCCTGAACGCCCACGCGAGCGACTAACCTGACCGGCGGCGCCTGAATACAGGGCAGGCGTGGCCGGCGCAATACGACGGTTTTGTTATCCGGAAGGTTTTCGCCCGCGTATGGTGTCGCGAGGACACGTCTGCTCGGACTAGTTAATGTGCGACGGACGCGGCCCGTGGGCGCCGGGTGCCGCGGATGTGGCGTTCAAGGCATCGTCGACGCGTCGAAGGCGGCGAGCGCCATGCCGGTGTCGGCCGGCGGGGCTGCGTCGGGCGCAGGCGCGCCGCCCGGGCCGGAGGGCGCCGGGCCGGACGGGGCCGGCGTCGAGCGCGGCGCCGCCATGAAGCCGGCGAGCCGGTCCATCCCGGACGAGGCCATGCGGCGAATCACCTGCTCGTCGGCGGCCGCCCAGGTGTTGCTGCCGGCGCCGCTCACCGGCTCCTCGCCGGACATCCGGTACACGCGGCGCTGGTCGGCGTCGTAGACGTCCCACACCCAGCTGACCACCGACTTCTTCGGCGTGACGATCGTCGCCGTGTAGACCCGCACGCGATAGTGGGCCGGGGTCTGGCGCGACACCACGGCGAGCTGGCGGGTCTGCGCCTCGCTGGTCAGCGACTGCACCATGCGGGAGAAGACGCTCTCGGGCGGCCCGTCGATCGATTCAAAGGCGACGGTCGCGCGCCCCGTGGGCGCCGCGGCGACGGCCGGCCCGCCGGCCTGCCCGGTGGTCTGGGTGCAGGCGCCACACAGGAGCGCCAGCAGGATCGCGCCGATCCCGCCGCTCCTCGCGCCCCGTGCGGACGGCGCGGAGCGCCGCGCCGGTCGAGCCTGCATGAATTCGATCCCCGTGCTCCGCGGCCCGGTCGAGCGGGTCCGTCGGGCGGTGTCCCGCCTCGTTCGGTAACACTTACTTTACCGTAATTGTGGCGAGGATCCAGCCGCGGGGATCGGAGCGGCGATCGTCAACGGTTTTTAAAGAGGTGTGGCTTCGAAGCCTCGCTCGCCCGGGCGAGGCTCACGGCATCAGCGCGATGGCGTTGACGTGGCGGCCGTAGTCCGGCTCCCCCCGGTGGGTGGCCCGGCGGAACGAGTAGAAGCGCGCCTCGTCCGCATAGGTGCAGACGTCGAGGTCCTCGATGTGGCGCAGCCCGGCCGCCGCGAGGCGCGCCGCGATGTAGCCGGCGAGGTCGAGCATCTCGCGGTCGCCGGCGCCGGGGGCGAAGAAGCGCGCATGCGCCGGGTCCTGGGCGACGAACAGCGCCTTCACTTCGGGGCCGATCTCGTAGTTGCGCTGGCGGATCATCGGCCCGATCGCGGCGACGATTTTTCCACGCGACGCACCGAGGGACTCCATGGCTGCGATGGTCGAATCGGTGACGCCGGCGAGCGCCCCGCGCCAGCCGGCGTGCGCCGCGCCGACCACCCGGGCCTCCGGATCGGCGAACAGCACCGGCCCGCAGTCGGCCGTCGAGGCGCCGACCGCGAGCCCCGGCGTGCGGGTCACGATGGCGTCGAGCTTCGGCCGCCCGGCCGCAGTCCACGGCGTCTCGGCGACGATCACGTCGGCGGAATGGATCTGGATGGCGCTGAGCAGACGGTCGGGCGCGACGCCGACGGCCGCCGCCATGCGGGCGCGGTTTTCGGTCACCCGGTCCTGGTCGTCGCCCGAGCCGAAGCCGGCATTGAGACTGGCGTAGAGCCCCTCGGAGACGCCGCCCTCGCGGGTGAAGAAGGCGTGCTTGATGCCGGGCAGGGCGGAGAGCGAGCGGGCGGTGAGCATCATGGGGCAGTCTCCGTCGGGCCGGTCGTCGGGCCGGCCGGCAGGCCGGGCAGGGGGCCGAGTGCCGGGTCGGCGAGGCCGAGCGCCTTGAACAGGGCACCCATTCCGGTTTTCGTCGTCGTGTCGAGCAGACGGGCCAGCGCGGCGTCGATCTCGGCCGCGCGCTCCGGGTTCTTCGCCTTCAGGGCGGCGGCCCGCGCCTCGATCCCGAGACTTTTCAACAGGCTCGCCTGGCCGACGGGCCCGTGCACGGCCGCCCCGGCGGCGCGTGCCGTCGTGGCGAGCGCGAAAAAGTCCACATGGGCCGTGAGGTCGGCCTCGCCGGGCGAGGCCAGCGGGTCGGTGAAGGCATGGCCGCGCACCGCCTGCAGCGTCTCGCCGGGCCCCTGGTCGACGTGGCCGTAGTCGATCACCAGGGCGCCGCCGCCCCGGGCGACCCTTTGGGCGAGCGCCGCGACCGGCCCGGCGTCGCGCCACTCGAACACGGTGCCCGAGGGGGCGACGCGCCAGAAGTCTGGGACCCGCTCCGCGATGTCAGGATCGGCCGGGCCGAGCGTGAGGACGAAGCTGCCGTCCGGGCCGAGCCCGATCCGCCGCTCGCACCAGCCGTCGCGCGACTTCTCGGCCTGGTGCACGGGGAGGGCGTCGAAGAACTCGTTGGCGACGACGATCGCCGGGCCGTCCGGCACCTCGGCGAGGTCGCGATGCCAGGCGACCGGCACGCCGGCGCCGGCGAAGGTCTCGCGCTGGCGCGCCGCGAGGACCGGGCTTGTCTCGACCAGATGCACGTGAAGCGCGTCCCGGAAGCCCGGCAGCACCCGCGCCGCGCGAAGCATGTCGGCCATCATGGTGCCGCGGCCGGGGCCGAACTCGACCAGCCGGACCGGCGACGGCGCGCCCATCTGCTGCCAGACAGCGGCGGCCCAGACTCCCAAAACCTCGCCGAACATCTGGCTGATCTCGGGCGCCGTGACGAAGTCGCCGGCGCGGCCGAGCGGGTCACGCGTCGCGTAGTAGCCGTGTTCCGGGTGGCCGAGGCAGAGCGCCATCCAGTCGGTGAGCGGCAGCGGACCCGCCTCCGCGATCGTTCGGCGCAGCAGGTCGGCGAGGGGCGAGGGCGGCGGAGCCGTCATGCCGCCTCGGCCGGCGTGGCGCGGCCGAGCGGCGGCCGGCGCAGCGCGTGGACGACGAACCCGACGCCGGCCAGGAACAGCGGCACCGACAGCAGCATCCCCATGGTCATGCCGCCCCACAGGAAGCCGAGCTGCGGGTCGGGCTCGCGGAAGAACTCGCAGAACGAGCGAGCGACCGCATAGAAGCAGGCGAACAACCCGACGGTGAGCCCGGGCCGCTTCAGCGCGCCGGCCCGGACGGCGAAAAACAACAGCAGGAACAGGGCGAGCCCCTCGAGCCCGGCCTCGTAGAGCTGGCTCGGATGCCGCGGCAGCGGCCCGCCGCCGGGAAACACCATGGCCCAGGGGACGTCCGGCGCAGGCCTTCCCCAGAGCTCGCCGTTGATGAAATTCGCGAGCCGCCCCAGGAGGATGCCGATCGGTGCGAC
The DNA here is from genome assembly GCF_016653355.1 of Rhodoplanes elegans. Taxonomy (GTDB): domain Bacteria; phylum Pseudomonadota; class Alphaproteobacteria; order Rhizobiales; family Xanthobacteraceae; genus Rhodoplanes; species Rhodoplanes elegans. The sequence continues at coordinate 10,590 of NZ_NHSK01000224.1, forward strand.
GGCGCAGGTGAGGTCGCCCACGGTCGGGATCGACAGGCCGCGCGAGCGGGCGAACAGCACCACGGCGGCGACGCAGCCGAGGAAGCCGCCGTGGAACGACATGCCGCCTTCCCACAGCTTCACGATCTTTAGCGGATCGGCGACGAACAGGTCGAAATTGTAGAACAGCACATAGCCGGTGCGGCCGCCCAGGATGATGCCGAGCGTCACCCACACCACGAAGTCGTCGAAGTCGACCACGGTCAGCGGCGCCGGCCCGCCCCACAGCCGCTCGTTGCGGATGAGGGCGCGGGCATACATCCAGCCGAGCAGGATGCCGACGATATAGGCGAGCGCGTACCAGCGGATGGCGAACGGGCCGAGGCTCACCAGCACCGGGTCGATGCGCGGGAACTCCAGGACGGCGAGCGGCATCGGCGGTCTCTTCGGTGGAACGGTTCGGCGGCGGGGCGGTTCGGGTGATGCGGCGCGCGCCGCCGCGCGTCAAGCGGCGGCGCGTGGCGGCGGCGACAGGGCGGCGGATCGCCGGCCCGGCCGACCACGGCGCTTGCGTCGCTGCACCGCGATCGCCATTGTCTGCCGCGACCGACACCCATTGCCGATCATGCGTTCCGGAGACGACATAACGATGGCCCAGACGACGAGCCGGTTCTTCGACGAGATGGCCCGACTGATGAACGACGCGGCCGGCGTCGCCCAGGGCGTGCGCCGCGAGGCTGAGACCCTGATCAAGACCCAGGCGGAGCGCATCCTGCGCGACATGGACATCGTCCAGCGCGAGGAGTTCGAGGCCGTCAAGGAGATGGCCCGCCTCGCCCGCGAGGAGAACGAGGTCTTGAAGGCCCGCCTCGCCGCCCTGGAGGCGAAGCTCGCCGCCTCGGGCTCGAATGGCCTGGACGCCGGCACCACCGCGGTGGTGTGAGGCTTCGGCCGCGACTGGGCTTTTTCCCTCTCCCCGCCGTGCGGGGAGAGGGTGGCTCGCCGCGCCGCGGCGAGTCGGGTGAGGGGGCGTCTCCGTACAGCAGAGACTCGCGGAGGCGCCCCCTCACCCGGACTTCGCGCCTGCCGGCGCAAAGTCCGACCTCTCCCCGCGCGGCGGGGAGAGGTGACGCGCCGGGGCGCGCTCGGCCGAACAGTCCCTTCCTTGTCAATCCGGGCGGCGCTTTGCTATAAGCCCGCGTTCCGCGGCCTGCACGCACCCCTGGAGGCCGGCCGCGCCGCCGCGTCAGCGGCAATCTTCATCCGTGCATCGACCGGGCGGGGCCGCGCGAGCGGGCGTTCCCGGTTGGAGAGAGGACACAACCATGACGACCGTCAAAGAGCTGAAGGCGACGTCGCGTCCGCGGGCCGGCAAGGGGGCCGCCCGGGCCGTTCGTCGCGAAGGCCGCGTTCCCGGCGTGATCTACGGCGACAACAAGCCGCCCGTCACCATTTCCCTGGATTCGGCCGAGCTGCGTCAGCGCATCTTCGCCGGCCACTTCCTGACGACGATCTTCGACGTCGAGCTGGACGGCACCAAGCATCGCGTGATCCCGCGCGACTATCAGCTGGAGCCGCTGCAGGACCGCCCCGTGCATGTCGACTTCATGCGGCTGGGCGAAGGCGCCACCATCCGGGTGCGGGTGCCGATCCGCACCGTCAATCCGGAAGGCGCCCCCGGCATCAAGCGCGGCGGCACCGTCAACATCGTCACCCACGCGGTCGAGCTGCGCTGCCCGGCGGACGCCATCCCGGAGTCGATCGAGATCGATCTCGCCGGCATGGAGATCAACCACTCGCGGCACCTGAGCGACATCACGCTGCCGCCGAACGTCAAGACGGTCGGCAAGCTCGACCCGACGCTGGTCACCCTCGTGCCGCCGTCCGGCTATGCCGAAGAGCAGCGCGCCGCCAAGGACGCGGCGGGTGCCGCTCCGGCCGCGGGTGCGGCGGCTCCGGCGGCCGGCGCCAAGG
>NZ_NHSK01000225.1 GCF_016653355.1 Rhodoplanes elegans
GCCCGCCCCGGACGCCGCCCCCCAACGGGCGGCGAGCCGGCGCGACGTCGGCGTGGCGCTCGCCTGCGGCGTCTTCGTCGGCCTGATGGTCGGGGCGGCGTACGCGGCCGTGCCGCTCTACGACTGGTTCTGCCGCGTCACCGGCTTCGGGGGCACCACGCAGGTCGCCGCCGCGGCGCCGCACGCGATTCTCGACCGCCGCATCACGGTGCGGTTCGACGCCAACATCGCCCGTGGGCTGCCGTGGCGGTTCGAGCCGGAGCAGACCAAGGTCGAGGTGAAGCTCGGCGAGGTGGTCACCATCTACTACGCCGTCACCAATCTGGCGGCGCGCGAGACGACGGGCACCGCCTCCTACAACGTCGCGCCGACCACCACGGGCGCGTACTTCTCCAAGATCGAGTGCTTCTGCTTCACCGAGCAGGTGTTCAAGCCGGGCGAGCGGCGCGAGATGGCGGTGGTGTTCTTCGTCGATCCCAAGCTCGCCGCCGACGCCGACCAGGACGATCTCGACACCATCACGCTGTCCTACACGTTCTACCCGACCCGCACGCCGGCGACGGCGCGCGCGAGCGGCTCCTGACCGACGATCCGCGCGCGCGATGCGCCGCGGCCCCCGCACGACCGACGGAGACCACCATGGCCGAGGCCCACGCCAAGCAGCACGACTATCACCTGGTCGATCCGAGCCCGTGGCCGGCGCTCGGCTCGCTCGCCGCCTTCGTCATGGCGGTCGGCGCCATCTTCTGGATGCACAACTCCTTTGCCGCGGCGCCGTGGGTGTTCGCGGTCGGGGCCGCCGGCGTGCTCGCCGTGATGGCCGGCTGGTGGCGCGACGTGATCAGGGAGGCCGAGCACGGCGGCTTCCACTCCAAGGTGGTGCAGATCTCGCACCGCTACGGCATGATCCTGTTCATCGCCTCCGAGGTGATGTTCTTCGTCGCCTGGTTCTGGGCCTACTTCACGGTCGCGCTGTTCCCCGACCAGGCCAACATGGTGGCCCGCACCGAGCTGCTCGGCGGGGTGTGGCCGCCGAAGGGCATCGAGACCTTCGACCCCTGGCACCTGCCGCTCCTCAACACGCTCATCCTGCTCACCTCGGGCACGACCGTGACCTGGGCCCACCACGCGCTCCTGCACGGCGACCGCGAGGGTCTCAAGTGGGGCCTGATCTGCACGGTCGCGCTCGGCCTCACCTTCACGATGGTACAGGGCTTCGAGTACGCGCACGCCCACTTCGCCTTCTCGGGCAACATCTACGGCGCGACGTTCTTCATGGCGACCGGCTTCCACGGCGCCCACGTGATCATCGGCACGATCTTCCTGATCGTCTGCCTGTTCCGGGCGCTGGCCGGCCACTTCACGCCGACCCAGCATCTCGGCTTCGAGTTCGCCGCCTGGTACTGGCACTTCGTCGACGTGGTGTGGCTGTTCCTGTTCGCCTGCATCTATGTGTGGGGAGCGGGCGCGGCGGCCGCGCATTGACCCGGATGGCATCTCATTCGGGTGGTCATTCCGGGGCGGCGCCATCGGGTCCGGCCTTCGGCCGGCCCGACGACAGGCTCCGCGCCGAACCCGGAATCCGACCCCGACTACAGAACTTGCCGCTGGATTCCCGGTTCGCAGCTTCGCTGCGCCCGCGAATGACAGAGGGCTTATCAACCGGAACAGTATGACCGGAATGGACCAGCGCACCGACCCTCCGCAGCACGTGCACCCGGCCGTCACGAATCCGCTGGCGGCGGGCCTGCGCGGCCGCTGCCCGCGCTGCGGCGAGGGACATCTGTTCTCCGGCTTCCTCACGGTGCGGCCGCGTTGCGAGGTGTGCGGGCTCGACCTCGCCTTCATCGACTCGGGTGACGGGCCGGCCTTCTTCGTGATGTCGTTCTCGGGCTTCGTCGTCGTCGCCGCCGCGCTGATCACCGAGATCGTGTATCAGCCGCCGTTCTGGCTGCACGCCGTGCTGTGGCTGCCCTTGATCCTGATCACCACGCTGGCGCCGTTGCGCCCGTCCAAGGGGCTGATGATCGCGCTGCAGTATCGCCACAAGGCGGAGGAGGGGCGGTTCGGCCCCGGAGACGCGTCGTGACGGCGCGCTCCACCGCGCTTCCCGCGCCCTCGCCGCTGCGGCGGCTGCTGGTGCCGGGCTTGGTGTCGCTCGTCGGCGTCGCGATCCTGATCGGGCTCGGCGTCTGGCAGCTCGAGCGGATGGCGTGGAAGCGCGCCTTGATCGCGACGCTGACCGAGCGGCTCGCTGCCGACCCCGTTCCCCTGCCGCCGCCGGCGGCGTGGCCCGGGCTCTCGCGCGAGGCGAACGAGTTCCGCCGCGTGCGGGTCTCCGGCACGTTCCGGCACGACAAGGAGGCGCTGGTCTACGCGATCGGCTCCGGCTCCCGCACGGCGCCGACCGGCCTGGGCTACCGGGTGTTCACGCCGCTCGTGCTCGCCGGCGGCGAAACCGTATTGGTCGACCGCGGCTTCGTCCCCGACGCCGACAAGGCGCCGGAGACGCGGGCCGCCGGCCAGGTGATGGGTCCGGTCGAGATCGTCGCGCTGCTGCGCTGGCCGGAGGCCCGGCCGACCTTCGCGCCCGCCGACGATCCCGGCCGCAACATCTGGTTCGCCCGCGATCCGGCGGCGATCGCCGCCGTGAAGGGCCTCACCATTCCGGCCTTCTATCTCGACCTGGAGACGCCGGCGCCGCCCGGCGGCCTGCCGCGCCCCGTGCTGCTGCGGCCGAACCTGCCCGACAACCACCTGCAATACGCCATCACCTGGTTCAGCTTGGCCCTAGCGCTCGCCGCCATCTTTTTCGTGTGGGCGTTCGGACGGCGGAAAGCCGATAGCCAGTAGGGTGGGCATCGGCGCGTCGCGCCGTTGCCCACGCGGGTCTGCACCCCTGGAGATCGAGGGGACGGCGCGGGCCTGCGGCGCAGGCCCGCTCTACCGGGTCGGTGCCGCCTAAAAATCCTTCAGGAGCCGCTCGATGTAGTCGAGTTCCACGGGCGGCCGCAGCGGGTCGGCGAAGCGGCGGCGCAGCTCCTCGAGGATTCGCCGCGCGCGCTGCACGTCGATCTCGCCCGGCACCTTCACGGTGGTGTCGTCGCCGTAGTCACGGCCGCGCAACGGCCGGCCGAGCGGATCGGTGTCCTGCTGGGCCCGCGCCTGGCCGCGGCCCGGCTGGCCGGGACCCGGCCCCTGGCCCATCTGCTGCTGGAGCTGCTGGGCGAGCCCCTGGGCGCCCTTGCGGAGCGCGTCGAGGGCGCGGCCCTGGCTGTCGACGGCGCCGTCGGCATTGCCCTGGCCGAGCTCGCCGGTGGCGTCGCCCATCGACTCCTCGGCGCGGCCGAACTGGTCGCCGCCGGGCTGATCGCCGCCCTGGTCGCCCTTGCCGTCCTGCGGCTGGCCGAAGCCCTTCTGCTTGAGCTGCTCCATCAGCTTCTTGAGCTGGTCGCGCAGCGCCTGCTGGTTCTGCTGGAGCTGGCTGTAGTCGCCCGGATCGCCCGGCTGCTCGCCCTCCGGCGGCTGGCCGCGGCGGCCGCGCTGGCCCCGCTGCCCGCGCTGGTCCTGCCCCTGCTGGAAGGTGCGGTCCCGCAGCTGCTGCTGCTTGCGGATCATGTCGCCGAGCTCGTCGAGCGCCTGCATCATCTCGTCGTCCATGTCGCCCTGCTGGCCGGGGCGGGCCATCTGCAGGTTCTCCATCATGGACTGGAGCTGGTCGAGCAGCGCGCGGGCGGCGTCGCGGGCGCCGGAGCGGGCGAGCTGCTCCAGCCGGTCGAGCATGCTCTGCAGATCCTGCGAGCGAAGCTCTCGGGTGTTGCGGTCGAGCGGCCGCGCCATCTGCGGGTTCTTGCGGAGCTCCTCGGCGAGCGCCTGCATGAACTGCTGCATGGCGGCGCGCAGCTCCTCCATCAGCTTCTTGATCTCCTCCTCGCTGGCGCCACGCTCCAGCGCCTGGCGCAGCGCCTCCTGGGCGTTGCGCAGTCGCTGCTCGGCGTCGGAGACGGTGCCGTCCTCGATCTGCGTCGCCATCGCCCACAGCTCGCGGACGACGTCGCGGAGCTGCTCGTCGGACTTGGCGCGGACCAGCGTGTAGAAGATCGAGCGCAGGCCGACATAGGTGCCGGCCTCGGGCGTGAAGCGGTCGGGCGCGATGGCGAGTGCGTCGAGGGCCACCGCGACGGTGTCGCGGCGATCGGCGTCGAGCGCCAGGATGCGGCGCTGCTCGATCAGGGCGCGGGCGAGCGGCTTGACGAACAGTCGCTCCGGCAGCCGCAGATCGATGGGCGCGCTGCGGCCCTCGTTGCCCGCCTCGTCCTTGGCCGTGAGGGTGAGCGTCACCTCGGCGCCGGCCCACGGGTTCTCGGTGAAGTCCTTGGTGGTCTGGCCGACCCCCGCGCGGGTGCGGGCCTGCGGCAGCGACAGGGGCGTCTCCGGCGGGTCGAACAGCGGCCGCGGGGCGGCGTCGGGCGGGGTGGACACGCCCGGCTGGGCGGCCGGCGGCTTCGCCGCGACGGTGGCGCGCGCCTCCACCACCCCGTAGTCGTCGTCGACCTTGTAGGTGAGCTGCAGGGCGCCGCGCGCCTGCGGCTCTGGATCCTTGGTGAGCGCGATGGTCGGCGCCCGGTCGGGCGTCGCGACGAAGCTCCAGGCGAGGTCGTGGCCGGTGCCCCGCACCGTCGCGGTGCCGCGCTCCTTCACGGTGAAGCGTCGCTCCTCGGCGCCGGCCGGGGGCTTCACGGCGGCGTCGGGCGCCGCCTCGACGAGCCCGCCCGTCACCGAGACGTCGAGCCCGGACTGGCCGCTCGCCCGAATCACCAGGACGCTGCCGGCCGGAACCGTCACGGCAGCCGGGATGCCGGCCTGAGCCGTCTCGCCGGGGCGGACGCCGGGCAGGATGACGGGCGCCCGGCCCGTGTAGACGGGCGGCGACACCCAGGCGTCGAGCCGGTAGTTGGTCGGGACGACGGCACTGTGCCAGTCGAATGCCGCGGCGATCCGCCGCATCCGGTCGCCTCCGGCCGAGACGAAGGACACGGCGACGAGCAGCAGCACCAGCATGCGCACCGCGACCGGGTCACGCGCCGCGAGCCGCGGCGCCGGCAGGCCGACCTTGAGAGACCGGGCGGCGGCGAGCGACCGCTCGACATGGGCGCGCCACAGCGCCAGCGCCCAGGGATCCTCGGCCGGGGTGGCGATGGTGTCGACCGCGGCGGTCGCCGGCCGGTGGACGAGGCCCGAATCGCGGTCGAGCCGGGACAGCCCGGTCGTCCGCCCCGGGAAGCGCAGCCGCACCAGCGGCACCAGGGCGGCGATCAGCAGGCCCGCGAACGCGAGGAGCCCGACCGCCCGGCCGACCGGCGGCAGCCACAGCCACAGCCCGAGCCAGGAGGCGGCGACGAAGCCGCCCAGAACGGTCGCGACGAGGGCGAGGCCCGGCCACAACCGCTCCCAGAACACCACCCAGCGGGCCCGCATCAGCGCCGCGCCGAGCACATCGGTCGAGGCAGACGCGGTGGACGCGGGCTTGTCTGTCGCGGACCTGTGGGGCGCGGGCTTCTCGGGGGCGCGGGTCTGGTCGCTCAAGCGGCTCTCCGGGGGTGTCGCCATTCGGCTATAACACGCGACGGTCGGTCCTGGCATGCCGGCACGGCCGAAATGCGTCGGACCAGGCGGCCGATCACGCCATTGTCAGGCTTTGCCGAGCACGGTCAGGCAAGTTCCGCGCCGGGAAGGGTGCGCCTCAAGCTGTTTCGGCAATGTAGGCGGCCACGAGTTGCGCAAGATCGCCAAAGGTCAGTTCGTCCGGGACGAGACGACGCCGGCGGCAGATGGTCGGCAACCACCGCAGAAACCTGGTGAACTCGACGGCGATCGCGCGCCCGCCGGGGACTTTCGTGTCCCGGCTTTGATCGCGGAGCCACCCCGCCAGTTCCACGATCAATCGTCTGGGGTCGTTTCCGTGAGCATGGATGTCCTGGCCGGCGATGTCGGAAACGAACTTCTGGTAGCGATATCGTTCCGTATCGAAGATCGTGCAGCGTTTCGCGCCCTGGTCCTCGCCGAACTTCTTGGCTCCGATGAAGAGCCCCAGCTCCAATGGCATGTTGAAGCGGGGAAGTCTGCTGCTTCGATCCAGGCTGGTCCGTGAGATGTCGTGAACGCCGTATCGGCACTCGGCTATGATCTTGCAGATTTTCTCAAGGCGGTTCTCTGAGGCGTCGTCGACTTCCAGGGCGCACCGGGGTTGGAACCCGGATCGCTTGACCGTGAAAATCGTCGCCCGAAAAAGATCACGATAAGCGGCGTCGAAAGGACAATTGATGAAGACATTCCGGTTGGTCGAGGCCATCCGGATCCTCGCGCTATTCCTTACCGAGCACCTGGCGAATGGTTCGCCGGATCTCGGCGGGCGTGAAATGAGTGGGGTCGACGACGGGGCCGAGAATCGAGACGCCGTCGCGAGTCTTGCCGATGATCTCGTACTTTTTCGTCCGGGTGTTCTTCAGCGCCGGCTTCGACGCGGCCGCACGTTTCGGCGCCGTGGCGGTCGCCGGCCGCTTCTTCCCCGCACTGGGCCCGTACGGCTTGGCAGAACTCGCTTTCGTCATGGCGAAAGTATCGGCGAGCCGATCGAAAAATACAACGTCATCGGGCGTCACAACCACCCGGGCATCCGGTCCAGCGCGATGATGTCCGCGATCGACGGGCGGGGGCGCACCACGGCCCAGTCGGCGCCGTTCACCAGCACCTCCGGGACCAGCGGTCGGGTGTTGTAGGTGCCGGCCTGCACGGCCCCGTAGGCGCCGGCCGACATCACGGCGATCAGGTCGCCCGGCTTCGGCTCGGGCAGGGTGCGGTCGAGCGCCAGGAAGTCGCCGGACTCGCAGACCGGGCCGACCACGTCGGCGACGATCTGCGGCGTCCCCGCGGCCGGGACGACGACCGGGCGGAGCGCGTGGAACGCGTCGTAGAGGGTCGGGCGCACCAGGTCGTTCATGGCGGCGTCGACGATCACGAAGGTCTTCGCCTCGCCGCGCTTCACGTAGATCACCCGGGTCACCAGGATGCCGGCATTGCCGACCAGGAGCCGGCCCGGCTCGAACAGCAGCCGGCAGCCGAGGTCGCGGGTCGCCTCCTTCACCACGGCCGCATAGGCCTCCGGATGCGGCGGCTCGTCGTCGCTCTCGTCGTAGGGAATGCCGAGCCCGCCGCCGAAGTCGATATGCGTGATCGCGTGCCCGTCGGACCGCAGGGTGCGGACGAAGTCGGCCAGGAGCGCGAAGGCGTCGCGGAACGGGCCGAGCGCCGTGATCTGGCTTCCGATATGCATGTCGACGCCCTCGACGTGGACGCCCGGCAGTGCGGCCGCCCGGGCGTAGACCTCGCGGGCGCGAGAGATCGGGATGCCGAACTTGTTCTCGGCCTTGCCGGTCGAGATCTTCTCGTGCGTGCCGGCGTCGACGTCGGGGTTGACGCGCAGCGAGATGCCGGCCCGCGTGCCCTTCGCCGCGGCGATGGCGGACAGCAGCTCCAGCTCGGGCTCGGACTCGACATTGACGCATAGGATGCCGGTATCGACGGCGAGCGCGAGTTCCTCCGCGGTCTTGCCGACGCCCGAGAACATGATCTTGTCCGGCGGGATGCCGGCCGCCAGCGCGCGCTTCAGCTCGCCGCCCGAGACCACGTCGGCGCCGGCGCCGAGGGCGGCCAGCGTGCGGATCACGGCCTGGTTGGAGTTCGCCTTCATGGCGTAGCAGATGGTCGCCGGAACGTCGGCGAAGGCCTCGGCGAACACCCGGTAGTGCCGGGTCAGCGTGGCCGTCGAGTAGCAGTAGAACGGCGTTCCGATAGCCTCGGCGATGCGGACGAGATCGACCGCCTCGGCGTGCAGCACGCCGTCGCGATACTGGAAATGGTGCATGGGCGCCTCGGACGGGAGCGGGCTCGGCGCAGCATGATGTCGCCGCGCCCCTCCGGCGGGCCGGAGCGGGTGTCGCGACGTGCAGGCGCAGCGGCAGCGTTTAGGACAAAGCAGCTCAGTTGAGAAGCGGGTCGAGCGGGAAACGCCGGTCCTTCGCCGGCGGCAGCGTCATTTGCTGCTGCTGCGGCGTCAGGTCCGGCATCAGGCCGGACGGCGACCGCCATCCCTGCTGCTGCTGCTCGGCCGGAGGCGCCGGCGCGGCCTGGGCGGAGGGCGGGGGGTCGAGCGCGCTCTTGCGGCCGCAGCCGGTCAGGCCGAGTGCTCCGGCCAAGGCCACGATCGTCAGCACCCTGATCACGCGCGTACGGCTCACGAGCCTGTCGCCCCCCATCGAACCCACTCCGTGCGACGAGCCATTCCATCCGCGCGGCCACGGCCGCGCGCCGGCGGACGCCGGTCACCACGCTCGACCCTACAGCAAGTGGACGCCAAATTGGGCCTTTTCGGGTGGCCGATGTGCTTTTCGCCGCGACCGTGTGATCCGTGCATCAGCCCGGCCCGCGACACCCGGTGCCGGAACCGCCTCGGCGGCCTGCGGTTGTCCCTCCGCAACCGCTTCGACCCTGTAAGCTCTTGAGGAGGCAACCAAATGCCGTCGACCACCAAGCTGTTCCGCGCCGGGGTGCTGGCCCTGGGCGTCACCGCCCTCGCCATGCCGGCGTTCGCCCAGACCGGCAATCCGGCCAACCCGACCGGCACCGAGACCCCGAACAACGTCCCGCCGAAGGGCAATATCGGCACCAGCGGCGCGACCGGAGGCGTCGGTCAGCCGGGCATGGCACCGGGCGCCCCGATGGGCACCACCGGCGCCGGCGGGGCCGACTCGCTCGGCGATTCGCGGCGTCCGAGCACCATGCCGCCGACGTCGAGCGGCGTCCCGGCCGAGAACCTCGGGGCCCGCGGCTCGAACGCGCCGAGCGCCGTGCCGAATCCGGGTCCGAAGGGCAACATCGGCGGCAACTGATCGCGCTGATCGGCGCATGGCGCGACGCCCTCGACGGGCGTTCGCTGCCGGCGTTGCCCCGATCACGACAGCCGACGCGAGGCCGGCCCCGGAGCGATCCGGGTGCCGGCCTCGGCGTCTTCAGAACCGGGCGTTCGGGGACGGTCGACGGTCCGAGGTCATCGCGCAGCCTCGGTCCCGAGCCGTGCCAGCCACGTCTCGGCCTGCGCCCGGACATTGGCGGGCGCCGTGCCGCCGTAGCTGGCGCGGCTCTTCACTGCGCTGTCGACGGTCAGCACGTCGAACACCGCCGCGGTGATGCGCGGCTCGACGCCCTGCATGGTCGCGAGCGGCAACTCGGCGATGTCGACGCCGGCCTTCTCGGCGGCCTGGACGATCCGGCCGGTGACGTGGTGGGCGTCGCGGAACGGCATGCCGAGGATCCGCACCAGCCAGTCGGCCAGGTCGGTCGCGGTGGCGTAGCCGCTGCCGGCAGCCGCCCGCATGCGGGCCGTGTCGGGAGTCATGTCGCGCACCATGCCGGCCATGGCGACGAGCGACAGCTCGAGCGCCGCGAAGGCGTCCATGGCGCCTTCCTTGTCCTCCTGCATGTCCTTCTGATAGGCGAGCGGCAGCCCCTTCATCACCATCAGGAGCGCGATCAGCGACCCGCAGATGCGGCCGGTCTTGGCCCGCACCAGCTCGGCGGCGTCCGGGTTGCGCTTCTGCGGCATGATCGACGAGCCGGTCGTGAAGGCGTCGGTGAGCTTCAGGAAGCCGACCAGGGGCGACGTCCAGATCACGATCTCTTCGGCGAAACGCGACAGATGCACGGACGTGATCGCCGCGGCCGCGAGGGTTTCCAGCACGAAGTCGCGATCCGACACGGCATCGAGCGAGTTCGCGGTGGGCCGCGAAAAACCGAGCGCCGCCGCGGTCTTGTGACGGTCGAGCGGGAACGACGTGCCGGCCAGCGCGGCCGAGCCGAGCGGGCATTCGTTCAGCCGCGCGCGCGCGTCGGCGAAGCGGCCGCGGTCGCGTCCGGCCATCTCGACATAGGCGAGCAGATGGTGGCCGAAGGTGACCGGCTGCGCGGTCTGCAGATGGGTGAAGCCCGGCATCACGGTGTCGGCATGCGCCAGCGCCTTCTCGGCGAGCGCCTGCTGATAGTCGGCGAGCAGCGCGTCGATGCCGTCGATCGTGTCGCGGACCCACAGCTTGAAGTCGGTCGCCACCTGGTCGTTGCGCGAGCGTGCGGTGTGCAGCCGGCCCGCCGGCTCGCCGATCAGCGTCTTCAGCCGCGACTCGACGTTCATGTGGATGTCTTCGAGGGCGCGCGAGAATTCGAACGTGCCCGCCTCGATCTCGGCCAGCACGGCGTCCAGCCCCTTCGCGATGGCCTCCGCGTCGGCCGCCGAAATGATGCCCTGATCTGCGAGCATCCCCGCATGCGCCTTGCTCGCGGCGATGTCCTGCCGGTACAGCTCACGGTCGAAGTCGATCGACGCGTTGATCTCGGCCATGATCGCGGCGGGCTCGCTTTCGAACCGGCCGCCCCACATCTTGTTGCTCATCCCGCGTCCCTGAAGTGTCCGACCTGAGAGTGTCCGAAGCAGTGTTCGCCCATGGCCGATGATCCCGTGACGACCCCGCCCGAGACCACGGCCGCCGCCGCGCCGCGCCGGTCGCGGCGGACGATGCTCGTCGCCCTCGCGCTCGGCGCCGCCGTGGCGGTCGGTGCCGGGGCGGTATACGGCCTGTCGGGTTTGGGGCGCAATCCGCAGGCCGCGGCCTGCGGTCCGGCGCTCGATCTCGCCAAGCGCATCGCGCCGCTCGCCAAGGGCGAGGTGGCGGCCGTGGCGGTCGCCGACACGCCGCGCACCCTGCAGCACCTCGCCTTCACCGACGGAACGGGGACGCCAAAGACGCTCGCCGACTGGCGAGGCCGGACCGTGCTCCTCAACCTGTGGGCGACCTGGTGCGTGCCGTGCCGCAAGGAGATGCCGGCGCTCGACGCGCTGCAGCGCCAGGCCGGGAACGAGACGTTCGAGGTGGTCGCCGTCAACGTCGACACCCGCAATCCCGACAAGCCGCGCGCCTGGCTGAAGGAGGTCGGGATCGACGGTCTCGCCTATTACGCCGATCCGAGCGGCAAGATCCTGCGCGAGATCGGCGCCTTCGGCCTGCCGGCGACCGTGCTGGTCGATCCGGCGGGCTGCACGGTGGCGACGCTGGCGGGGCCCGCCGAATGGGCGAGCCCCGACGCGCTCGCCCTGGTGACGGCGGCGCTGGCGCGGTGACGCACCGCACCGCCGAGCGCGGGCCCGTGGTTGTCGGTCAGTAGATCAGCACGGGTGCCTTGCCGATCAGGCTGCGGTCGTCGATCTCGCGGACCAGGAAGTCGGCCACGTCCTCGCGCGAGACGAGCCCGTTGCGCCACTCCTTCTTGTCGACGAGGACTCGATACTCGCGGGTCTTGTGACCGTTGGTCAGCACCCCGGGGCGGGCGATCGTCCAGTCGAGCCCGCTCTCCTTGATCAGCTTCTCCTGCCGGCTCTTGTCGTCGTAGGCGCGGCCGAAGACCAGCACGAACGGGCCGTACTGGAGCAGGTTGATGCTGCTGCGGCTCTCGCCCGCCCCGAAGCCGGTGACGGAGATCAGCCGGCGCACCCCGTGCTTCTGCATGGCGGCGACGAGATGCCGGGTCGAGTCGGAGAACAGCCGCACCGGCCCGATCATGTCGGAGAGCCCGATGCCGAGCGTCTGGATCACCACGTCGACCCCCTCGACGGCCGCGTCGAGGTCGGCGGCCTTGAGGGCGTTGCCCTTGACGATCTCGAGCCGCTGATCGGCCTTGATCCGCGGCGCCGAGCGGGCGAAGGCCCGCACCTGGTGCCCGGCGGCGAGCGCCTGAAGCGTGGTTTCGAAGCCGATGCCCTTCGAGGCACCGACGATCAGGACACGAGCCATCCCAAAATTCCCTTTTGGACGCGACGGACCGGGCCGCGCGTCGAATGAGTCAACATCGGCGAACGAACGGGGAGGGTGGTCGGATCACACCGCGGCGCGAATGCCGGCGAACGCCGGCCCGATCCCGGGCCGAGGCCGCGAAGGCCGGAGGCCCGTCACCCGTTTCGGGTTCTCCTATCGCACAGATCGCGTGACGGGACCACGATCGTGCCGCGCGTCCCGCGCGAACTCCGCGGGACGTCGTAAACGCATGTCTCGAAAGGGATCAGGCGCGCGGCCGCATCCGGGCCGCCGCGTTCGTGGGCGCGGCCGAGGTCGGCGGGGCGGCTCCGGAAAGGCTCGGCCGGGACTTAAACGGAGATGTCGAGCGCGCGGCCGACGCCGGCCGCCACATTGGCGAGGCGCTGGCCGTTGTCGGCGGCCGCCTGCACCATGTCGGCGATGTCCTTCTCCTGCTGGGCGTTGACCTTCATCATCTTCGCCGTCATGGCGATCTGCGTCTCGCCGGCCTGTGCGCCGACGGCGGCGCCCGCGACTGCCGTGGTGTTCATCGCGTCCCTGCCTTCTCGTTGTGGGCGGCGTCGGCGTCGAGGCCGGGCCGCCGCGGCGGAGCGTGTCCGGCCGTCACGCCTTCATGTCGACCTTGGACTGGGTGATCTTCGCCTGCGTCGCCTCCATGACGCGGGCGGCCGCCTTCTGGGCGGCGATCTGCGACATGCCGTAGCCGTAGCTCGACGACGCGGAGGTGAGCGTGTCGCTGAAGGCTGCGAGATTGGACGCCACGTTGCTGTTGAACGCCTTCTGCTTCGCCCGCCAGTTGGTCACCTGCGAGTAGCCGGACGGCGTCGACACCCAGTTGAATTGCGACGAGATGATTCCCATCGGTCCGCTCCTCGGCGGGGATCCTAGGCCCCGCCGCGTTAACGAACCCTCACCAGGCGTGCGAAGATCGCGGGGCCGATCCGCTATTTCACCACGCCCGAGACGCAGCAGGGGCGCTTGCGCGGCGGCGGGATGCGGGTCTTGAGGTAGCAGCGCGGCGTCGGGCCGACATAGCCGGCGCGCAGGAACGTCCAGGCGCGGCAGCGGCTCTCGCCTTCGCAGGCCGCCTTGCAGACCTGCCAGGTCGCCTCGGCCGCGAGATCGAGCGTCTGGTAGTCGCCGCCGGCGCGGTCGATGCCGACCTCGCCGCCGCCGTCGTTGGTCTCGGTGACGCCGGCGCCCTTGACGCCGGAGGCACAGCACGGATCGGCCTTGGCGGCCTCCACCTGGGCCTTGAGGCGGCACACGGCGCCGCCTTCCGCGGTCGGATAGGCGAAGCTCCAGGCCCGGCAGCGGGCATCGCGCTCGCAGCGCGCCGCGCAGGCGGCCGGATCGGCGCTGCGGACCGGAAACGTCGTGTAGGCCGCGCCGCCGCGGTCGAAGCCGACCTGGGCGTGCGCCGTGCTCCATCCGGCCGGCAGGGGGGCCATGACGGTCACCAGGAGGACGATCACGAGGAGAGCGTGGCGAGGCAGCAGGGACAACGGAGCGGGGAGGCGGGACTCGTCCGACACTGTGCCTCGCGTCATCGTGGGTCGTCTCGTTCGAGGACCGCCCGTGGACCGGACCATGGTCGGCGAGATCTATCCGAAAATCCCACCTCCGAACAGGCGGGACCCGGGCGCGGCACCCGGCGCGGCGCTCGGCCGCCCGCGCGTCGCTCAGGCGGCGAGCGCCGCCACGGTCGCGCCGAGCAGGCCGATCAGATCGGCCGGCGTCAGCTCGACCTGGAGACCGCGCCGGCCGCCGTTGAGCACGACGGTCGCATGCGCGGTCGCCTCCTGCTCTACGAACACCCGCACCCGTTTCCTTTGGCCGAACGGCGAGATTCCGCCGACGTGATAGCCGGTGATCCGCTCCGCCTCGGCCGGCGGCAGCATCTCGGCGTGCTTGGCCCCGGCCGCGGCGGCGAGCTTCTTCAGCGAGACCTCGCGGTCGGAGGGCAGCACGACGCAGACCGGCTCGCGATCGGCGCGCGCCATCAAAGTCTTGAGCACGCGGCGAGGATCGAAGCCGAGCGCCTCGGCGGCCTGCAGGCCGATGCGCGGGGCGTCGGGATCGTAGTCGTACTCGTGCAGCGAGAAGCCGATTCCGGCCTTCTGCAGCGCCTGGGTGGCCGGCGTTCCCTTCGCCATGGCGGTGATCCCCGACGACGCGTGTCCGATCAGTAGGCGTATTCGTTGAACACCGGGTCGACCGAGCCGCCCCAGGCCCCGTGGAACTTCTCCAGGAGCTCCTCGGCCGGCGTGCGGCCGCGTTCGACGATGTCCTCGAGCGGCGCAAGGAAGCGGGTCTCGTCACGGCCCATCCAGTCCTGCTTCTCGCGCCGCGCCAGGCCGGCGCGGGCGAGCGCGACGGTCTCGCGCGCCAGGTCCAGGATGGTGCGGCCGGCGATCGTCGCCTTGAAGCCGAGCCGCGGCACCTGGTCCCGCAGGCTCTGCCGCTCCTCCGCGGTCCAGCCCTTCACGATCTCCCAAGCCGCGTCGAGATTGGCGTCGTCGTAGAGCAGGCCGACCCAGAAGGCCGGCAGCGCCGGCAGGCTGCGCCACGGCACCGCGTCGGAGCCGCGCATCTCCAGGTAGCGCTTGAGCCGCACCTCGGGGAAGATGGTGGAGATGTGGTTCGCCCAGTCCGACAGCGTCGCGCGCTCGCCCGGCAGCGCGTCGAGCGTGCCGGCGAGCAGGTCGCGGAAGGACTTCCCGGCGACGTCGATGTAGCGGTCGCCGCGCTTGACGAAATACATCGGCACGTCGAGCGCGTAGTCGACCCAGCGCTCGTAGCCCATGCCGGGCTCGAACGCCCACGGCAGCATGCCGGAGCGGTCGGCGTCGGTGTCGCGCCAGATCTCCGAGCGGAACGAGAGAAAGCCGTTCGGCTTGCCTTCGGTGAAGGGCGAGTTGGCGAACAGCGCGGTGGCGACCGGCTGCAGCGCGAGCGAGACACGCAGCTTCTTGACCATGTCGGCTTCGGACGAGAAGTCGAGATTGGTCTGCACCGTGCAGGTTCGGTACATCATGTCGAGGCCGAGCTTGCCGACCTTCGGCATGTAGCCCGTCATGATGCGGTAGCGGCCCTTCGGCATCACGGCGATCTCGGTGCGAGTCCAGGTCGGCGCCATGCCCAGCCCGAGAAAGCCGATGCCGAGCGGCGCTGCCACCTCGCGCAGCTGGGCGAGATGCGCCTGCAGCTCCGAGCAGGTCTGGTGGATGGTCACCTCGGGAGCGCCGGAAAGCTCGAACTGGCCCCCCGGCTCGAGCGAGATGGCGCCGCCCTTGGTCACGTCGACGAGCCCGATGATGTGCTCGCCTTCCATGATCGGCTCCCAGCCGAGGATCATCTGCATG
The DNA here is from genome assembly GCF_016653355.1 of Rhodoplanes elegans. Lineage (GTDB taxonomy): Bacteria > Pseudomonadota > Alphaproteobacteria > Rhizobiales > Xanthobacteraceae > Rhodoplanes > Rhodoplanes elegans. The sequence continues at coordinate 15,284 of NZ_NHSK01000225.1, forward strand.
CCCTCGAGCAGGGCACGGATGCCGCGCGGCCCCTCGTAGGGCAGCGGCTCGTGGCGGGCGATCGTGAACGGGAACTTTTCGTGCTCCGTGCCGATCCGGAACTTGTCCTTCGGCTTCTCGCCGGCCGCGAACCACGCGACGAGGTCGTCGCGCGACTGGAGCGGCGTCATATCGATCACGTCACGAGCCATGGAGCGGTCCGGTGGGGTTGGCGCGGCGACCTTACACACCCGGGGCGAAAGAGCAACGTGCCGGCGCTGCTCCCTTTTTCCGGCTTGCGGGCCGGCCCGGGCCGGCCCCGCGACGCCCGGTCTCTCGGGTAACCGCATTTCGGGTCGAGAATTTTTCCCGCCCCAAACTTGTGCTAGACGAACCCGGTCGAAGCGGGGCGGACAAGCGGAGCGGCGTACCGACGTGGCGCGTGCGAGACAGGACCGGTCTTCGTCAACTCGGTCGGCGGGCGGCACCCGCCCGGCGGCGCTCCTGTGCGTCCCGCGGATCCCGTGCGTCCCGCGGATCCTGCGCGCCGCGCGGCTGCGCGACGCCGCGCGGGCGGTCCGTCTGTCGCTGGCGCGCTGGACGCTCGTCGTGGCGGTGCCGCTGCTCGGCGGCTGCGCCCAGAATCTCGATCTCGGCATCCTCTACGCGGCGCCCGGCAAGTACGACTACCTGCGCTGCGAGGATCTTCCCGGCCGGCTCGCCGGCGCCATCGGCCGCGAGAAGCAGCTCTCCGACCTGATCGCCCGCGCCAACCAGGAGCCGAGCGGCGCGGTGGTCAGCTCCGCCGCCTACTCGGCCGACCTCGCCCAGGCCCGGGCCGAGCAGAAGCTCCTGCGCCAGACCGCGGTCGACAAGAATTGCGGCTCGATCGAGCCGCCGCCCCCCGGTGCCGCCCCGGCCCCCGCGCCGGCGACGGCGCCGCGGACGACGGGCCGACCGCCGACGCGGACGCAGTAGCGGTCGACGGCGTCAGGGCCTCGGTCCGTCAGTTCAGCGTAAAGGAAGCGCCGGCGACGACGCCGTAGTCGCTCACATCGGGCGCGCCCGTGAAGGCGGCGTTGATGCGCAACCGGTCGCTCACCGCGTAGCCGATGCCGACCGCCAGGCCCGCCTGGTCCTTGTAGTGGCCGAACGCGGCGGCGAGCGACGCCCTGCCGGGCCGGGGATCGTACTGCAAGCCGGTCGCCGCGAGCGCCAGGGCGGCGCCGGCCCGCGCCTCGCGCCGGGTGGCGGTCAGCTCGGTCTGCAGCCCTGCGATCTGCGACTGGAAGCCGGCGCTGACGCTGCTCAGCTGGCCGACCGTGGCGGCGTCGGTCGGGGCGACGCCGGCCGCCACATTGGTCAGGCGCCGCTCGTTGCCGGGCGATCCGAACGACACCGTGTTGGGCGCGCTCGCGAGGGATCCATGGCCGATCGCCACCGCGTTGGTCGCCCCGGCCACGACGCTCGCTCCGCGTCCGATCGCGGTCGCGCCGGCCGCCGCGGCGGTGCTCGCCTCGCCGAACGCGACGGCGTTCGTGCCGATCGCGATCGCGCCGTTGCCGATCGCCGTGTTGCCGACGGCGGCCACTTGCGCGCCGGCGCCGAGGACCACGGCATTGGCGAAGCCGTTGTCGCGGTCGGTGTCGCCAGCACGGCGTCGGGCGTGTCCAGCGCGGCCTTTGGCGCCGGCAGCACGGCGAGCGGCGACTCGAGCCTGGCGATGGGCGCCGGCGCGCTTGCCGACGGCACCGGCGGGCTGGCGCTCGGCAGCCTCGCGCAGGCGAACGGCACCAACGCGATCGCCATCGGCACCGGCGCGATCTCGGCCGCGAACGCCGTGGTGATCGGCCCCGCCGCCAGCGACAACGGCTTCGCCAATGCCGTGGTCCTCG
>NZ_NHSK01000226.1 GCF_016653355.1 Rhodoplanes elegans
CTCCGGCACGGCCGACGGGGCCGCGCAGGCCCAGCCGGTCAATCCGCCGCCCTATGCCGTGCAGGCGCGCCGCGCGCTGCGCCGCCCCGGCGCCGAGTCGGTCGTCTCGGTGACGCAGCAGGATCCGGGCACCAAGTCCAATCTCCGCCAGGTGCTCGACGAGGTGCCGGGCGTGCTGATCGGCCAGCGCGGCGGCGAGAACAGCCTCGGCTCGATCTCGATCCGCGGCAGCGACACGTCGCAGGCCGGCCCGCGCGGCGGCCGCGGCGTGCGCGCCTTCGCCGACGGCGTGCCGCTCGGCCGGCTCGTCACCGGCGTGACGCTGCCGCTCCTGGATCTGAAATCGACCGACTACATCGAGGTCTATCGCGGCGCGAGCAGCCTGCGCTACGGCGCGCTCGCCACCGGCGGCGCCTTGAACCTCGTCTCCAAGACCGGCCGCACCGCGCCGGGCGCCACCATCTCCACGGCGGGCGGCAGCAACCGCTTCCGCGAGAGCCAGATCGAGCTCGGCGGCGCCAAGGACAAGTACGACTTCTACTTCCAGGTCAACGACCACTTCGACGGCGGCTACGAGTTCAACTCGCGCAACTACGCGCCGCGCTTCAGCGGCAATTTCGGCTGGCAGCCGACCGAGAACATCGAGAACCGCACCTATGTGGCGATCGGCAAGAACCTGCAGGAGCTGCCGACCTCGGTGCCGATGAGCCAGCTCTCGCGCTATCGCCAGTCCGGCTACGATCCGAGCAACACCTCGTTCCCCTACGACCTTCGGGCGAACTACGAGTATCAGCGCGTCGTCAACAAGACCGTGATCCGCTCCGACACGACCTCGGTCGAGATCGCGCCCTACTTCCTGCTCTCCGCCTTCGACCACCTGCCGAGCCCCTCGGCCGGCATCCAGGACGTGGTGTGGACCGACTGGGGCGTCTCGCTGCGCCTGGAGAACCGCAACGAGCTGATCGGTCGGCCGACCGAGCTGGTCTTCGGCTATCGCCCGACCTACGAGGACGCGAGCTACAAGACCTATCAGTGGGCCAAGGGCACGCGCGGCGCGACCAAGGCGTCGCTGGTCTACGACGATGCCTTCCACGCCTGGTTCCACGAAGGCTACGGCGAGGCGGCGATCGAGGTGATGCCGCGCGTGAAGCTGTTCACCGGCGCCCAGGCGTTCTGGACCGACCGCAACTATCACGACGGCTATTCGGGCGCCCGGATCGCGTCGGGCACCGAGGCGAGCCCGGCCGGCGGATTCGGCATCGGGCCGGCCTCCTCGAACGGGCTGCGCAACTACGAGCGCGACTTCTCCGCCTTCAATCCGAAGTTCGGCGTCAACTGGGAGTACCAGCCGAACCACTTCGTCTACGCCAACATCGCGCGCAGCACCGAGGTGCCGAACGCCGGCGACATCTCCTCGCTGCTGACCCTGCAGCAGACCGTCAACGGCCTGCGCGCCGGCACGCTGAACATGATCGACAACCTCGCCATGCAGCGCGCCTGGACGGGCGAGATCGGCGTGCGCGGCGGCTGGGATCGCTTCCGCTACGACGTCGCCGTCTACGACATGCGGCTGAACGACGAGATCCTCTCCGCCTGCGCGCTCAACTTCATCCCGCTGTCACGCTTCACGGTCGCCCAACAGGCGCAGCTGCGCGGCCAGTTCGCCTGCAGCAACGCCAACAGCCTGGTCGCGTTCAACGTCGACAAGACGCGGCGCACCGGCGTCGAGGCTGGCTTCAAGACGCGTCCCGTAGTCGACGTCCTCGCCGCGGGCGACCACGTCCATCTCGACGTGACCTACACGTTCATCGACTCGCGGTTCGTCGACGATCCGACCTTCGGCAACGCGCAGATGCCGCTCACGCCGCGCCACCAGGCCTTCGCCGAGCTCGGCTACCGGCATCCGGCCGGCTTCTTCGCCGCCGGCAACATCCGCTTCGTCGGCGAGCGCTGGACCACGTTCGACAACTCGGGCGGCGACGCCTTCGTGGCGCCGGCCTCGACGCTCTACGGCGCCCGCGTCGGCTGGAAGGCGCCCGACAAGTCGTGGAGCGTGTGGGCCGAGGGCCGCAACCTCACCGACGTCGCCTATGTGAGCGACTTCGCGCCGCTCTTGCGCTCCGCCGACGCGCCGACCACGCCGGGCGGCACGCCGTTCGTCTATCCGGGCGCCGGCCGCGCCTTCTTCGCCGGCTTCAGCAAGACGTTCAACTGACGACCTTCGAAGGATGACCGCCATGCGGCTGCCGCACCTCGTGATCACGATCATGACCCTGGTGCTGGCGGCCGTGCCGCTCGCCCTGCGACCGGTCCTCGCCCAGGAGACGCCGGCGTCCGCGCCGGCGCCGCTGTCGATCGCCGTGCTGGCGCCGTTCCCGTCCAATCCCGGCAAGGGCAGGCTGATGGAGGCGCTCGCCCGCGAGCGCGGCATGACGCTCGACTACGTGATGGTCGACAAGCTCGACGACGCCGCGATCGCCGATGTGCTGCGCGGCCGCGATCTGGTGCTGCTCGACTGGGTGATGGAAACCACCTTCGTGCCGATGGTGGCGCGCCTGAAGGCGCCGCTCGCGGCCTTCCCGGGCAAGGTGTGGGGCGGCATGATGTGGCGGCGGCCCGACCTCACCCGCGGCCTCTCCCCGCAGGCGGCCGAGCGCATCCACGCCTACTGGACCAATGGCGGCGACGCCAATGTCCGCGCTCTCCTCGACTATGTCCGGGTCGACCTGTTCGGCCGGCCGGGCGAGGCCGCGGCGGCGCCCGTGCTGCTGCCCGAGCTCGCGATCTATCATCCCGACGCGCCGCAGCGCGTCTTCGCGACCTTGGCCGAGTATCTGGCCTGGCGGGCGCCGCGGCCCGACCAGCCGGTGATCGGCGTCGGCCTGCACCGCTCCGAGCTCGTCAACAACACGACGGACCATGTCGACGACGTGATCCGTCGCATCGAGGCGAAGGGCGCCGTCGCGCTGCCGTTCTGGGATCCGAACAACGGCCGCAAGACGCTGCCGCTCCTCCGGCAGGACGGCCGCACCGTGCCGGACGCGCTCGTCTCGTTCACGGGCGTCTACACCAACGTCGACGAGCAGCGCGAATGGATGGCGGCGCTCGACCGGCCGGTCATCCAGGTGCTGCCCTACACCGAGGGCTACGAGGAGGACTGGCGCAAGGACGACGCCTATCCGGTGCGGCTGCAGGGCGTGTTCTATTCGCTGTCGGAGGCCGCCGGCCGCATCGACCCGACGCTCGTCACGGCGCGCCGGCGCAGCGACGAGAAGCTCGCCGCCATCCCGGAGCAGGCGGATGCGCTGGTCGCCCGCGCGCTCGGCCAGGCGGCGCTGCGGCGCAAGCCGAACGCCGACAAGACCGTCGCGGTCTTCGTGTGGAACAGCCCGGCCGGCGAGGAGAACTTTTCCGCCTCCTATCTCAACGTGCCGGCCAGCATCGTCGAGATCGTCGACAGGCTCCGGCGCGAAGGCTACGACGCGCCCGCGGTCGACGAGGCGACCGTGATCACGACGATGAAACGCCTGATCCGGCCGTACTATCGCACCAAGGACGACCGCGAGCTGCGCGCCCTGCTCGCCGACGGCCTCGCCGAGCGCGTGCCGCTCGCCGACTACCGGGCGTTCCTGGCCGGCCTGCCGGCCGAGACGCAGGCCGCCACGCAGGCGATGTGGGGCGCGCCGGACGACACCTACCTGACCCTGAAGGACGGCGACCGCGTCGACTTCGTCGTGCCGCGCTGGAAGCTCGGAAAGCTCGTGATCCTGCCGCAGCCGCTGCGCGGCAGCCGGCGCGACCAGGAGGACGACATCACCCACGACAAGAAGCGGCCGCTCCATCACGCCTACCGGGCCGTCTATCTCGGCGTGACGAAGACGATGGCGGCCGACGCGATCGTCCATCTCGGCACCCACGGGACGCAGGAATGGGCGCCCGGCAAGGAGCGCGCGCCGTCCGTCGGCGACGACACCCAGACGACCATCGGCAACGTCCCGGTGATCTATCCCTACACGATCGCGAACGTGGGCGAGGCGATCATTGCGCGGCGGCGCGGCCGCGCCGTCACGGTGTCGCACAACGCCCCGCCCTTCGCGCCGTCCGGCCTCTACGGCGAGTTCACGGCGTTCCACGAGCTGCTGCACCAGGCGACCGGCGGGGCCGAGGGTGCCGTCCAGGAGGCGGTGCGGCGCCAAGTGATCGCGCAGGCGAGCAACCTCGGCCTCGTCCGCGACATCGGATTGTCGGAGGCGGACGCGGCCCGCGACGTCGACGGCTTCCTCGACAAGGTCCACAAGCATCTGCACACGCTCGGCGCCCTGCCGCAGCCGCTCGGCCTGCACACCTTCGGGCGCGTCGCCGACACCGACAAGACGCTCACCACCGTGCTCCAGATCCTCGGCCCCGACTATCTGAAGGCCTGGGGCCAGGATCCGGCCGAGTTTCTCGCCGAGCCCTACGACACGCTGCAGGGGGAGGAGGCCTTCACGGCGCTGCGCCGCGCCGTGGTGGAGAACGCCGATCTCGGCGGCTTCCCGGAGCCGGTGCGGCGGTTCCTGACCGAGGCGCGCCGGCACTTCGCCAACCTCACCCAGCCGATGGAGATGGAGAGCTTCGTCAAGGCGCTCTCGGGCCGTTTCGTGCCGCCCTCGACCGGCAACGATCCCATCCGCAATCCGGAGGCCGTGCCGACCGGCCGCAACATCTACGGCTTCGACCCGCGCAAGATTCCGACCAAGGCCGCCTGGGAGGCCGGCCGCACGCTCGCCGACGCACTGATCGCGGACTACCGCGCCAAGCACGGCGTCGTCCCCGACAAGATCGCGTTGTCGATGTGGCAGACCGAGACGCTGAACCATTTCGGCGTGATGGAGGCGCAGGCCCTGCATCTGCTCGGCGTCCGCCCGGTGTGGAACCAGCGCGGCGACGTGACCGGCATCGAGGTGGTGCCGCGCGAAGACCTCGGCCGGCCCCGCGTCGACACGGTGCTGTCGATCACCGGGCTCTATCGCGACAACCTGCCGGAGCTGGCGGCGCTGCTGCAGGGCGCCGTCGACACGGTCGCAGCGCTCGACGAGCCCGACAACCCGCTCGCCGCCGCGAGCCGCCGCGTCGCCGCGGCGCTGATCGACAAGGGGATCGCGCCGGAGCGCGCGACGCGGCTCGCCCGCGTGCGCCTGTTCGGCAACGAATCGGGCGTCTACGGCACCAACCTGCCGGAGGCGACGCTCGCCTCCGGATCGTGGGAGAGCGAAGGCACGCTCGCAACCACCTATCTGTCGCGCATGGGCTACGCCTTCGGCAACGATCCCGACACCCGCAACGTCAAGATCGACGCGCTCGGCCTGTTCGCCGAGGCCCTGAAGGGCACCAAGGCCGCCGTGCTGTCACGCTCCTCCAACGCGCACGGCATCGTCTCGATCGACCACCCGTTCGAGTATCTGGGCGGGCTGGCGCTCGCGGTCCGTCATCTCGAAGGACGCACGCCCGATCTCGTGATCAGCGACCTGCGCAATCCGCGCGACGCGAGGAACCAGTCGGTGGCGCAGTTCATGAGCACCGAGCTGCGCAGCCGCAACTTCCATCCGCGCTACGTCAAGGAGCTGATGAACGAGCGCTATGCCGGCGCCAACCGCATGTTGGAAGGCGTGAACAATTTCTGGGGCTGGGCCGTGATGGATCCGGGCAGCGTGCGGGCCGACCAGTGGCAGGAGTTCCACGACGTCTATGTCGCAGACAAGCACGCGCTCGGCCTGAAGGACTTCTTCCTGCAGCACCACCCGGCGGCGCTCGCCCAGATCAGCGAGCGCATGCTGGAGGCGGTCCGCAAGGGCTACTGGGACGCCCCCGAGGAGGTGGTGAAGCGCCTCGTCGAGACGCATCGCGAGATCGCCGCGAGTCGCGACCTGCTGGTCGAGAATCAGTCGTTCGCGGCGTTCGTCGCCACCAAGGCCGCGGGCTTCGGCCTGCTCGCGGCGGCCCCGTCCGCGACGGCGAGCGACGCGGCGCCCGAGGCCCCGGAGGCCGCGACGACGGCCCCCACCGTGGTCACCGGGATGCGGCTCGAGAAGCAGCCGGAGTCGGCCGCCCCGGACGCGCCGCAGCCGTGGGCGCTGTGGCTGACGATCCTCGGCACGCTCTGCGCCGGCGGCGCCTTCGAGCTCGGGCGGGCGCGCATCCGGCCCGCTCCACGGATCGCCGGCGGATACGCGCGCGTCTGAGCGCGTTCCGCCGCGACCACCGTCAGCGGGCGAGTGCGAGCAGCGCGTCGAGGTCGAGATTCTCCTCGCAGTGGTCGGCGAGCGCCTCGATGGCGGCCTCGGTGCGTTGCGCGAAGTCGAGGCCCGACGCCTGCGCGCCGGCCGACCGCAGCCAGCGGCCGCGGAACGCATCGGCGCCGAACAGCCCGTGCACATAGGCGCCGGCGATGCGGCCGTCGGCCGACACGGCGCCCTCCGGCTGGGTGCGCCCCGCGCCGTCGTCCAGCATCAACCACGGTCGCGCGAGACCCGGCCCCGTAGTGCGGCCCATATGCATCTCGTAACCGGTGACGCGACAGCCGCTGAGGCGATCCACCGCGTCGATGTCGACGAGGCGCTTGTCGCCGCCGATCTCGGTCTCGACGTCGAGCAGGCCGAGACCGGCGGTCTCGCCGGGCGCGCCCTCGATGCCCTGCGGGTCGCGCACCACGCGGCCGAGCATCTGGAAGCCGGCGCACAGCCCGATCACGCGGCCGCCGCGGCGCGCATGGGCGAGAATGTCGATGTCCCAGCCCTCGCGGTGCAGCACGTCGAGATCCGTGCGGGTCGCCTTCGAGCCGGGCAGAATGATCACGTCGGTATCGGCCGGAATCGGATTGCCGGGCTGGACGAAGCGCAGCGCGACGCCCGGCTCGGCGGCGAGCGGATCGAGATCGTCGAAATTGGCGATGCGCGAGAGCCGCGGCACCGCGATATTCAGGCCGCGGCCGCCGCTCTCCGCCGGCCGCTCCAGCGCGAGCGAGTCCTCGGCCGGCAGCCGGTCGGCGGTCGGGAACCAGCGCAGTACGCCGAGGAACGGCCAGCCGGTCTGCTCCGTGATGGTCCTCACGCCGGGGTCGAACAGCGAGAAGTCGCCGCGGAACTTGTTGACGATGTAGCCGACCACGCGGGCGCGGTCTTCGGGATCGAGCAGCACGTGGCTGCCGACGATCGCCGCCATGGTGCCGCCGCGGTCGATGTCGGAGAGAATCACGACCGGCAGGTCGGCCTTCTCGGCGAGGTGCATGTTGGTGATGTCGGAGCGGCGCAGATAGATCTCGGCGCCCGAGCCGGCGCCCTCGACCAGCACCAGATCGGCCTCGGCGCGCAGCCGGTCGAGGCTGTCGAGAATGGCCGGCATCATGCCGTGGCGCATGCGGTGATAGATGCGGGCCGGGCAGTTGCCGAGCACGCGCCCGCGCAGCACCACCTGCGAGCCGATGTCGGTCTGCGGCTTCAGCAGCACCGGGTTCATGTGGATCGACGGCGCCGCCTTGCAGGCGCGCGCCTGCAGATGCTGCGCGCGACCGATCTCGCCGAACACGATCTCGCCGTTCGGCCCCGGCGGAAGGTCGCTGTCGGCCGCGACGGCGGCGTTGTTGCTCATGTTCTGCGCCTTGAACGGCCGCACGACGAGGCCGCGGCGGGTGAAGGCGCGGCAGAGGCCGGCCACCACCATGCTCTTGCCGACATCGGAGGCGGTGCCCTGGATCATCAGGGAGCGGGCGCGGCGCGGCAGCGGCTGCGCGGCGGGCGTGAAGGCAATGCGGGAGACGAGGCCGGCGATCTGAACATTGACGTCGATGGTCATGATTTGGTCCGAACAGGCTTCTGTCGGTAAGTCCGTGTCTGCTCATGGCCATCCCAGATCACCGGCCGCTCGAGCCACTTCTGGATGAAGGTCCAGGCGCCGCGGGTGCCGTTGTGCGGCAGCGTGCAATCCGAGCAGTCCTTGCGCCGCGTCCCGTTGCGATCGGTGAAGACCTTGTAAGGACCGGGGCACTCGTAAGCGATCAGCGGGCAGTAGCAGAACAGACAGTTGAATTGTCCGCGCACGCCGGTGTGGCACGGCAGGAACGGACAGGCCGTGTTGGTGAAGCCCTTGAAGGCTTCGTTGGTGGTCGTGTCCTTCGGCTGCATGCGAGGCCCGAGCTTGTGCGAGCGCAACGGCGGCGTCACCACCACCGCCGAGACAGACGGCAGACGTCGTACCGGCAAGCGACATCGCCCGCCGACGCGATGCGTCGCGGATGCGGATGACGATCGGCTTCGCTCGCACGGGCAAGGCCGCACGGGCATTCGCGCCACCGACCGACCCGACGCGGATCGTGCGCGTACCGATCACATGAAAAACGGAATTAGACTCTGATGATCATGAGCGCTCCCCTTTCGACCCACCGTCGAACGGAATGGACCAGCGTCTTCGGCCGGTCTCCTGGCTCACGGATCATGGTCCCCGATCCCCTTCCCGGGACATGCCTGATGGCGTCCCAGTGGCGTTCGATCGGCGACGATCCGTCCACAGTTGCGGGGGCAGCCGCGGCATTGGCGAGAGCTCGTGTGACGAGCGGTCGCCGGACCGCGTTCCCGTTTCACCTCTCGACGAGAGGCACCGAAGACGCGTCCAAATGAGCACGAAGCATGATGGCGTGCAAGGGCGGACTTTTCCGGAATCGTCGTCCGCGACGACCACCGATCACGACCTTTCATCCGGCTCTGAACCGGCGACTGATCGGACCGCACCGCGCGCCGCCGCAGCGATGGCGGCTCACAAGAGACGGGGCCCATGGGGCCCGGGCTCGGCGCCGACGCGTCCTCGCTGGACGACGCGTCGCTACGCTCCCGCCTGCCCCACCAGGGCGAACCACTCGTCCTCGGTCAGCACCGTGACGCCGGCGTCGCGCGCCTTTGTCAGCTTCGAGCCGGCGCCGGGGCCGGCGACCAGATAGTCGGTCTTCTTCGACACCGAGCCCGCCACCTTGGCGCCGAGCCGCTCGGCCATCGCCTTCGCCTCGTCGCGCGTCATCTTCTCCAGCGCGCCGGTGAACACCACGGTCTTGCCGGCGACCGGCGTCGTGGTCTGCGGCTTCTCGGCGTCGACGATTCTTGAAAGCTCGGCGACGAGATTCTCGACGACACGCTCGTTATGAGCTTCGCCGAAATACTTCGCGACCGCATCGACCACGGCGTCGCCGATCTGGTCGATGGCGTCCATCTCGGCCCGCGCGTCTTCGTCGCCGGCCGAGATCCGCTTCGCCGCGGCGAAGAACGCGTCCCAAGACCCGTAGGCGCGGGCGAGCTGGCGCGCCGTCGTCTCGCCGACATGGCGGATGCCGAGCGCGTAGATCAGGCGGTCGAGCGCGATGGTGCGGCGCGCCTCGATCGCCTCGAACAGGTTCTTCACCGAGGTGGTGCCGAAGCCTTCCCGGTCCTTCAGCTTCTTGAAGTTCGCCGCATCGCGCCGCGCCAGCGTGAAGATGGCGGCGGGCTCGGTGACCGGCAGGTCCGCGTCCTCGAAGAAGAAGGCGATCTGCTTCTCGCCAAGCCCCTCGATGTCGAAGGCGCGACGCGACACGAAGTGCCGCAGGTGCTCGATCTTTTGGTACGGACAGGCGAACTCGCCGGTGCAGCGGGCGATGGCGCCCTCTTCTCCGCTCGCCGTCGTCTCACGCACCAGCGGAGTTTTCAGGTCGCAGCGGCAGACAGTCGGAAACTGATAAGCTCGCGGGCCGCGCGGCCGCTCCTCGACCACCCGCACCACCTGCGGGATCACGTCGCCGGCGCGCTGGATCTCGACCGTGTCGCCGATCCGCACGCCGAGCCGGGCGATCTCGTCGGCGTTGTGCAGCGTCGCGTTCTGCACCACGACGCCGCCGACCGTGACGGGCTCGAGCTTCGCCACCGGCGTGTGCGCGCCGGTGCGGCCGACCTGGATCTCGATGTCGTGCAGCAGCGTCGTCGCGCGCTCCGCCGGGAACTTGTGGGCGATCGCCCAGCGCGGGCTCCGCGACACGAAGCCGAGCCGCTCCTGATAGTCGAGCCGGTCGACCTTGTAGACGACGCCGTCGATGTCGTAATCGAGCGCGGCGCGGTCGAGCCCAATCTGTCGATGGAACGCGATCAGCGCCTCGGCCGAGTCGGAGCGCCGCGTCAGCGGATTGGTCTTGAACCCGCAGTGTTCGAACCACTTGATCATGCCGGACTGGCTATCGGCCGGCATGGTGCTCATCTCGCCCCACGCATAGGCGAAGAAGCCGAGCGGCCGCGACGCCGTGACGGCCGGATCCTTCTGGCGCAGCGAGCCCGCGGCCGAGTTGCGCGGATTGGCGAAGACCTGTCCGCCCGCCGCTTTCTGCCGCTCGTTGAGGGCCAGGAACGCCGCCTTGGTCATGTAGACCTCGCCGCGCACCTCGCACACCGGCGGCACGCCGCGCGCCTTCAGGATCTGGGGCACGTCCTTTACGGTGCGGATGTTGGCCGTCACGTCCTCGCCCTCGAAGCCGTCGCCGCGCGTCGCCGCCGAGACGAGGCGGCCGTTCTCGTAGCGCAGCGACATCGACAGCCCGTCGATCTTCGGCTCGGCGCTGAACGCCACCGGCGCGTCGTCGGCAATCCGCAGGAAGCGGCGCACGCGGGCGACGAATTCTTCCACCTCCTCGTCCGCGAAAGCGTTGTCGAGCGACAGCATCGGCACCGCGTGGCGCACCTTGGCGAAGCCGCGCGAGGGCGCCGCACCCACTTTTCGAGACGGCGAGTCGGCGCGGATCAGCTCGGGAAAGCGCGCCTCGATCGCGGCGTTGCGTTGGCGCAGCGCGTCGTACTCCGCGTCCGAGACGGTCGGCGCATCCTCCTGATAGTAGCGCGCGTCATGCGCCGCGATCTCGTCCGCCAGCCGCGCGAGCTCGGCCGCGGCCTCGTCCTGGGTGAGGGTGTCGACCGAAGGGCCGGCGTCTGAGCGAGAGGAGGTTTTAGCCACGGATACTCGACCTCGTCATGGCCGGGCTCGTCCCGGCCATCCACGTCTTCGTCGCGGCGGACTCTAACGGCGTGGATGCCCGGCACAAGGCCGGGCATGACGGTGCTGCTGCAGAGCCGCGCGGCGCAACCGGAAAACCGAAGCCCCCTACCCCTCCGCCGCCTTCAGCAGGCGCTCCGCGGCGGCGCGGGCTTCCGTGGTGATCTCGGCACCGGAGAGCATGCGGGCGATCTCTTCGCGCCGCGTGCCGTCGTCGAGCACCGCGACCCGCGTCGCGACGCGCTTGCCGCGGTCGAGCGCGCCCTTGCTGATCAGGACGTGGCGGTCGGCGCGCGCCGCCACCTGGGGGGCGTGCGTCACCGCCATCACCTGCACCTTGCGGCCGAGGCGGGCGAGCCGCACCCCGATGGCGTCGGCCACCGCCCCGCCGACCGCCGTGTCGATCTCGTCGAACACCAGGGTCGGGGCCGAGCCGCGGTCGGCGATCACCACCTTCAGGGCCAGCAGGAATCGCGACAGCTCGCCGCCCGAGGCGATCTTCATCAGCGGGCCCGGCGCCGTGCCCGGATTGGTCTGCACCTGGAACTCGACGCGGTCGAGCCCGTGCGGCCCGCCGCGCTCCGGCTCGGCGACGATCGCCGTCATGAAGCGCGCCCGCTCGAGCTTCAACGGCTTCAGCTCGCCGGCGACCGCCTTGTCGAGCGCCTCGCCGGCGCGCCGGCGCTTGTCGGACAGGGCGGCGGCGGCGCGGTCGAACTCCGCCGCC